>NZ_JAAQRC020000001.1:1537500-1845000 GCF_019216885.1 Methylobacterium sp. SyP6R
ACAGGATCAGGGCGCCGTCGCCGATGAACTTGTCGACGAAGCCGTGATGCCGGCGCACGCAGGCGAGGATCCGGGTGCGGAAGGCGGTGAAGAACCGCGACAGGCCCTCCGGGTCCATGCCCTCGGCCATCCCGGTCGAATCGCGGATGTCCACGAAGGCGATCACCGCCCGCTGGCGGCGGCCGCGGCGCAAGGCGGCGTCGCCCGCCGCGAGCCGGGGCGCGATCTCGGCCGGCAGGAAGCGCGACAGGCTGGCGCGCCCGACCGCGTCGCGGACCGCGGAGGCGAGCAGCCGCCGCGAGCGCACGATGCCGAAGGCCGTCGCCGCCCCGGCGAGCAGCAGCAGCGTGAGCCGCATCACGTTGACGGGCATCGAGAACAATTGGGTCCAGGCCGGACGGCCGGCGGCGGCCGGATCGAGGACCAGGGGATGCTCGAGCCCGGCCGCGATGCCGACGAGGCCGAGCCCCAGGAGCGCGACCGCCGCGAGCTGGACCTTCACGTCGTAGCGGAGCGCCCCCACCGCCAGGACCAGGGGAATCGCCCAGACGATCGGCGCCGAGGGCACGGCGTTGCCGGGCAGGCCGCGCTCGCCGAGGGCCAGCACCGTGATGGCGAGCACCAGCCCGACATCCAGCGCCATGAACAGGTAGGCGTAGGGATGCCGCCAGCGCTGCGGCACCGCGAGCACGATGCTGACGGCGCCGACGGCGAGGAAGCCGAGCGCGGCGAGCCAAGCGTTGCGCTGGAAGATCCCGAGCGACAGGCCGGCCAGTTCCTGCAGCAGGTGGTTCGCCGCGATCACCGTGACGAAGACGCAGGTCCCGATCCCCACCCGCAGCCAGCCGATCAGCCGCTCGGCCGCGACCTCGTGGCGGCGCATCAGCCCGGCGACGAGGTCGCCCGCGAGGGGGGCGGCCAGGGGGTTGGCGAAAAGGTCTCCTGCGGCGGCCTCGTGCCGCGGATTCTGCTGCACGCGCAATCCTGGCTGCATGCCGGCCTCCCGTCGCCCTGGACAGGGCGGAGAATGGCCTGATTAGAGCATGGCGGTGACCGGGCGGCTACTGGTGGTGATCTGGTCCACCCGGGGCGCGAGCTTTCCCGAATCTGTCATGGGCGGGCAGCGAGGCCCGTCCCGATCCGATCGAGCCTCGGAATGGCCACCGGGGACGGCTCGCGGAAGGGGCCGGCCGTCGCGCGTGAGGCCTCTGCCTTTCCGCCGCGACACGCGCACCTCCGCGACGGGTCTTCGCCCGATCGTCGAGCGATGCGGTGCCGGGCTCAACGGGTAACCTGTTCGGCTAGCCGCACCCTGGCGGCGGCGCTGAGATTGACGTTTGCGGCGGCTCCCAGCTTGGAGGTCGAGCGCGGGCCGGATTTCGCCGCGACCTTTCCCTTGGACACGGCCTGGCCGATGGCCCGATTCTTCGACGATGCCGCGGATCGCCCCACGGCCATCCTCTGCGCTGCCGTCATCGTCGCCATGGTCCGGACCTCCAGCCGAGTGCAGTCCCGTAACGATGGGCGGGTAGCGTTAATATATCATGAATCTATCGGTCGATATAGGACGATGATCGACGCGATATTTGATGTATGCTGCGGGTCAAGGTGTCTTTTCTCGCCGCATCACCGATCATGGGCTAACATGACATGGAAACATCGTCGGGCGTGGTTGCAGACGAGCCGGCCAGTCCCGGTGGTCTCGAAATCCGAAAGAACAGAGGCAGCGCCCGGTCGTCCTGCGATCGGACGCTGCTCGATTTTGAGTTCGGAGCCTTGCCGTGTCAGAGTCTCGCGCCCGCGTCAGGCCGGATCGTCGCGCAAGAGGTGGTAGAGCAGGATCGCCGCCGCCGTGGCCGTTCCGATGCCGCCGAGCTTGAAGCTGCCGAGGCCGAGCGTGAAGTCGCCGGCGCCGAGCACGAGCGCGGTGCCCACGGTGAGCAGGACCCGGGTGCGGGAGAAGTCGACCCGGTTCTCGACGAAGATCCGCCCCGCCGCCGCGGCGATCAGCCCGAACACCACCACCGACAGGCCGCCGATCACCGGGCCGGGGATCACCAGGATCGCGGCGCCGAATTTCGGCGACAGCCCGAACAGGATCGCCACGAGCCCGGCGACGGCGAAGACCAGGGTCGAGTAGATCCGGGTCACCGCCATCACGCCCATGTTCTCGGCGTAGGTGGTCACGCCGGTGCCGCCGAAGCAGCCCGACAGCATCGTGGCGAGCCCGTCGCCGAGGAACGCCCGGCCGAGCCAGGGGTCGAGGTTGCGCCCGGTCATCGCGCCGATCGCCTTCACGTGGCCGAGATTCTCGGCGACCAGCACCAGGGCGACCGGGGCGATGAGCCAGATCGCGGCAGGCTCGAAGACCGGCATGGTGACGTGCGGCCAGCCGAACCACGGGGCCTCGGCAATGCGCCCGAGGTCGAGGGGCTTGGCGAGCCCGAAGCCGTTCGCCAGCACGCCGTAGAGCAGGGTCGAGGCCGCCGCCCCGATGAGGAGCGGCAGGCGCCGCGCCGCGCCGGGCAGGTAGGAGGCGGCAAGCCCCACCGACAGGATCGTGAACAGCCCGACCCCGACATCGAGCCCGGAGCCCGAGATGCCCTTCACGCCGATCGGCGCGAGGTTGAGGGCGATCGCCCCGACGATCGCCCCGGTCACCGCCGGCGGCATCAGCCGGCCGATCCAGGCATCACCCGCCCTCATCACCGCGATCCCGATCAGCGCGTAGACCGCGCCGGCGGCGATGATGCCGCCGAGCGCCACCGCGAGATTCGGGTTCGGCCCGCTGCCGCCGTAGCCGGTGGCGGCGATCACCACGGCGATGAAGGCGAAGCTGGAGCCGAGATAGCTCGGCACCCGCCCGCCGACCACGACGAAGAACAAGAGCGTGGCGATGCCGGAGAACAGGATCGCCAGGTTCGGGTCGAACCCCATCAGCAGCGGGGCGAGCGCCGTGGAGCCGAACATCGCCACGACGTGCTGGAGCGCCAGCACCACCACCTGGCCCCCCGGCGGGCGCTCGTCCGGCAGCACCACCGGGCCCCGTGCGAGCCGCCAGCGCGGAAAGCCCCGCTCGTCCGTGCCTGTCTCCGGTTCCATGCTCTCTCCCCCCCTGATCGTGTGTCCGGGGAGGGCCTTAGAGGATTTGGCGCGGGTCCGGGAATAGCCGTGCGGGCAGGACCGTGGGCAGACGATCATGGGCAGAGGATGATGGGCAGACGATCATGGGCAGGAGGCGTTGCGCGGGGACGCGGTCTCGCGCGAAGGATCCGTCCCGATCCCACGCACCGGCAGCCCCCCGATGACGCCGTCCGACGAGACCACCGCCGACCTCACCGTCATGATCTCGGGCGGCTTCGCCCTCGCCTATGCGGCCGTGCTGCCGGATTTCGAGCGCGAGACGGGGCTGAAGGTCCGGACCCTGTCCGGGGCGTCGCAGGGGCAGGGGCCGCGGACCATCCGGCACCAGCTCGCGCACGGCGCGCGCGTCGACGTGGTGATCCTCTCCAACGAGGGCCTGCACGAGCTGACGCAGGAGGGCCGGATCCTCGCCGGATCGGCAATGGCACTCGCCACCGCGCCGCTCGGTGCCGCGGTGCGGGCGGGGACGCCGCATCCGGCGATCGACACCGTCGCGGCGCTCGCCCGCACCCTCGCGCAAGCCCGCCTCGTCGTGATGCCGGGCAGCACCAGCGGGCTGTTCATCCAGGAGACCGTGCTGCCGCGGCTCGGCATCGCCGACACGGTGCGCAAGCGGGTGTTCCCACGGGGCACCGACTCCGCCGCCGCCCTGGCGGCGGGCGAGGCCGACCTCGCCCTCGGGCCGGTGAGCGAGCTCGTCGACGTGCCGGGAGTCGAGGTGGTGGGCGCGCTGCCCGACGCGGTCCAGCTCGTCCAGACCTTCACGGCGGCGATTCTCGCGGATTCACTTGCCCTCGCACCGGCCCGGCGGCTGATCGCCCATCTGGTCTCGGACCGGGTCGCGGCGGCGATCCGGCGGACCGGCATGGAGCCGGTCGCCGGAGGGTGAGCGCGCAAGGGTGAGGGGCCGCGCGATCCGCGGCCCCCGGCAGCACTCCCGGACGAGATCAGGCGAGGGCCGCGCCCCACTTGTCGGCGTCGGGGGTCTTTTCCCGGTAGATCGTTCCGGCGGCGTCGACGTGGAGTTCGGTCCAGGGGCCCTCGCCCCGGCGCGCCAGCACCTCGACGTGCTTCGGCTTGCGCCGCGGCTCGCCCGTCGGCGTCCAGCCCGCCGCGACGATGGCGGCGAGTGCGGAAGCGGGATCGACCGGCGCGTCCAAGCGCGGCTTGCCCGGGTGGCTCGGCGTCTTGTGGTGGATCTCGACCGGTTCGCGGCCCGCGGCGGCGATCCACGAGACCTTGATCTCCGAGGGGCGGCGTTCGCCCTCGAGGGTCACCTGCAGGCCGGCGGCGAGGGGGAAGGCCTGCGCCCCCTTGGGTCCGAGATCGGCGAGATGGACCGCGCCGTCCGCCTCCAGGGTGAAGCGGTGCGCGAAGACGTGCTGGATCGTGCCCGAGAGGGCGGTGGTGTCGTGGTGCGGCATGATCTTCTCCGAAGAGCGCCCAACCGCAGGCGCGACCGGCAGATGGAGGGACGCTGCCGGCGTTTCAAGGGCGTCGCCGGCCTTGAGCCCCGACGATGAGGAGCCCCCGCTCGTGACGTCGGCGAGCGGTCAGGCCGCATCGTCGCAGGCGCAACGCGGCCCGTAGCCGAAGGCCTGTCGCAGGGCGACCTGCCCGCCCGGCGTCACCGTGACGGCGCGGCTGCCCTCGCTCCGGCGCACCCAGCCCCGGTCGAGGCAGGTCGTCAGCAGGGCGGCCCCGAGGGCGCCGGCGATGTGGGGCCGGCGCTCGCTCCAGTCGAGGCAGGGGCGGCAGAACACCCGCTGGCGGGGACGACCCGCCGCCCGGGCCGCGTCGAGGTCGACCCCGAGGTCTCGCAAAAAAACCTCGCCCGAAGGCGTGAGGGCGCCGCCATCCTCGCCGAGCTCGACCGCGCCGCGCGCCGCCAGGGACTCCGCCATCGCGACGGCGAGGCGGCCGGCGAGGTGGTCGTAGCAGGTCCGGGCCTCGCGCAAGGCCGAGTCCCGGGGACCGGGAGGCCGGATCGAGGGCGGGGCCGGCGTCGCGGCGCCGGCCACCGCCATCACGCCCTCCAGCATCCGGGCGACGCCCGGGGAGGCAAGGCGATGGTAGCGGTGGCGGCCCTGGCGCGCGACCGTGAGCAGCCCGGCCTCGGCGAGCTGCGCGAGGTGGCCGCTCGCGGTCTGCGGCGTGACGCCGGCGGCGCGGGCGAGCTCCGCCGCGGTGAGCGCGCGACCGTCCATCAGCACCGACAGCATGGCGGCCCGGGCGGGATCGCCCAGCAGGGCGGCGGTGCGGGCGAAGGCGGCGACGGTCACCATGGCGGGCTCGCTCCTCGGACGGGCTCCTCGCGGATCGCCCCTTGTAGCGCGCGGCGGGGCCGGACGCTTCGGTCGCGGACGAACCGTGGCGCCGGACTCTTCGGCCCGGGCCGAAGCACCGCGCCCGGCGGGCGGGCGAGGATCGGCAAGTCCCAACCGGCAAGTCCCAACCGGCAAGTCCCAACCGGCAAGTCCGAGGGGCGAGTCCGATGGGCAAGTCCCAACCGGAAGGACCCGCCATGCCGTCGCTGATTCACCGCCTCCTCGCCCTCGGCCGCGCGAGCGCCCCCGGGGACGGCCCACCCGGGGAAGGCGGCCCACCCGGGGAAGGCGGCCCACCCGGGGAAGGCGGCTTGGCGCGACACCTGCGTCGGCGCCGCGACCGCACGCGGTTGGCCGGGCTCGACGACCGGTTGCTGCGCGACATGGGCCTGCGGCGCGAGGTCTCGCCGGCCGGCCTCGACATCGTGCCCCTGTCCTCCGCCGATCCGGGCGCGCGGATAAGACCTGCGAAACCGTTGCCGGGTACCCTGCGCCATGACGAGACCGGGCCCGCGGCCTCGCCTCGCCACGGCCGCGCTGCCCTCGACCGGCCATGATCGGGCCGTCATCGTGCCGTCGTGCCGAGGCCCGTGGGACAAAGCGCCGGCCGGGCGCCGGCGGTGTTTCCCGTTTGCATCACGTCGCTTGGATCCGACGTCCCGGTTCGAGGATTGGTTTACGAACCGTGTCCGTGCCCCGTCTTCGCCACATTCCGCCCCAAGCTTGACCTCGAGCGCGGCCATATCGGCCGTGCCCGGCAATGCACGACAGGGGCCTGCATGACGCGGAACCGGACTTTCCCCATCACCGCCGCCCTCGCGGTTCTTGCCACGGCGCCGCATCTCGGCGCCTGCAGCCTGATGCCCGCCGGGGTCGACACGACGGGAAGCCTTCCGGACCGCAAGCAGCTCGCCGCCGTCACCAGCGCCGACCGGGACTGCCTCGCCCGCGCGATGTATTTCGAGTCCAACCGCTCGAGCGAGGAAGGCCTGCTCGCGGTCGGCACCGTGGTGATGAACCGGCTCGAGGCGCCGGCCTACCCGAACTCGATCTGCGGCGTCGTCGGCCAGAAGCGCCAGTTCGCCGCCGGCGTGCTGCACAAGCCGATGCGCGACAAGGAACGCGAGAAGGCCCAGCAGGTCGCCGACGCGATCCTGGCCGGCGAGCGCCACGAGAAGGTCGGCGGCGCGATGTTCTTCCACACCGCCGGCTACACCTTCTCCTACCGCAACATGCACTACGTGGCTTTGGCCGGCGGCAACGCCTTCTACGAGAAGCGCCCGTGGTACGACCGCGAGGGCGCGACCCCGCGCCGGGCCCCCGCCGCCGCGACGCAGCTCGCCCAACTCCAGTCCGGCTCGGCCGGCAGCGCCCGCTGGACCTCGCACCCGGTCCGGGTCGCCCGCAACACCCAGCAGACCCCGCTCGCCGAGTTGGGGCCCGCCCGCAACGTCTGCCGCGTCGCCGCCGCCGAGACCGGCCGCAGCCCGGGCTGATCGGTATTACGCCAGCCGATCGAGCCGCAGGCGGTGGCGCGCATCGGTGAGCCGGCGCGACGCCGCGAGGACCGCGGCCGTCACCCCGAGGCCGCTCGCCCCCGCCAGCAGGAACAGGATCAGGATCTGTGACGCGGCCGCGCCCTGCGGGTCTTGGCCCGCGAGGATCTGGCCGGTCATCATCCCCGGCAGGGTGATCAGCCCCGCCGCCGCCATCTGGTTGAGCACCGGGATCAGCCCGGCCCGGATCGCGCTGCGCACGAGCGGCGCCAGGGCCTCGTCCCGGGTGGCGCCGAGCGCCAGCCGCGCCTCGATCCCCGCCCGCTCGCGCCGCACGGCGCCCGTGAAGCCGTTGAGCCCGATCGCGATCCCGCTCATCACCGAGCCCAGCACGATGCCGGAAAGCGGGATCAGCGCGTGCGGGTCCCACCAGGGCTGCGGGCGCAACGCCGCGAGGCCGACCGCGACGGCGATGACGGTCGCCCCCGCGGTGACGAGGCCGCCGAGCCCGTAGCGCCACGCCCCCCGCAGGGGCCGCTCCTGCCGGGCGCCGATCTCGTAAGCCGCGGCGAGCGCCATCACGGCGACCACTCCCACCACCGGCCCCGGCGCCCCGAGGCCGAACACCGTGCGCAACACCAGCCCGACCAGGGTGAGCTGCGCCGTGAGCCGGCAGGCCGCGACCAGGATCGTGCGGGCGAGCCCGAGGCCCAGCATCGCCGACAGGCCGGCATGGGCGAGGACGAAACCCGCTCCGAGGGCGAGATCGAGCGGGCCGGGTGACGGGATCATGCGGGACGCCCGCCCGCCACCGCGAGCCGTCGGGTCGTCAGGCGCGCCACCTGGGCCGGATCGTGCGAGACGAGGAGGACGATCAGCCCGGCGGCGCGGCGGCCCTCGATCACGGCTTCGGCGCCCCGCACGCTGTCGGGATCGAGGGAGGCGGTCGGCTCGTCGAGGAGCAGCACGCGGGGGCCACCGGCGAGCGCCCGCAGGAGGGCGAGGCGCTGGCGCTCGCCGGTGGAGAGCCGCGCCACCGGCCAGCCGAACACCTCCGGCGGCAGGCGCAGGGCCTCCCGCTCGGGGGCGAGGCGGGCAGCGGCGTCGGCGGAAAAATGCTCGGCCACGGTCTCGGCCCACCAGCCGGCCTCCGCCGCGAGATAGGTCACCCAGCGCCGCCAGGTCGGCGCCGGCACCGCCTCCCGGTCGACCCCGTCGAGGCGAGCCCGGCCCTCGGACGGGTCGAGATCGGCGATCATGCGCAGGAAGACGCTCTTGCCCGCCCCCGACGGCCCCGTGACCGCGCAGGCCTCGCCCGGCGCCAGCGCGAGGTCGAAGGGCCCGAAACGGTCGCGGCGGAGGGCGTCGATGCGGAGCATGGGCGGGGACTGGGAAATTCCCGTCCGGTGTGCGGGAGGAGGGGGCGGAACGCAACCGCCGCGCTGCTGTTCTCCCTGCCACGGATGAATCGGGAGGTTGCGACGTGGCGGCAGCAGCGGGACCAGCGCGGGACGCCGGCATGGGCGTGGTGCGCAGCGACGTGCCGGCCCGGATGGACCGGCTGCCTTGGAGCCGCTTCCACCTGCTCCTCGTCGTCGCGCTCGGCATCACCTGGGTGCTCGACGGGCTCGAAGTCACCATCGTCGGGGCGATCGGCCCGGTGCTCCAGGACAAGCGGGCGCTCGGCCTCACCCTCCAGCAGATCGGCGGCGCGGCCTCGTTCTACGTCGTCGGCGCGGTGGTCGGCGCCCTGGTCTTCGGCTGGCTCACCGACCGGTTCGGGCGCCGCCTCGTCTTCTACGCCACGCTGATGATCTATGTCGGCGGCGTCATCGCCAGCGCGCTCGCTTGGGATTTCTGGAGCTTCGCGCTGTTCCGCCTCGTCACCGGGCTCGGCATCGGCGGCGAATACGCGGCGATCAACTCGGCCATCGACGAGCTGATCCCCGCCAAGTATCGCGGCCGGGTCGATCTCATCGTCAATGGCAGCTTCTGGATCGGCGCCGCGGCCGGCGCGGGGGCCGCGCTGCTGCTCCTCGATCCCAACCTCTTCGATCCGGATTTCGGCTGGCGCCTCGGCTTCGGCATCGGCGGCGTGCTCGGCCTCGGCATCCTCTTTCTGCGCCGCTACGTGCCCGAGAGCCCGCGCTGGCTCGTCACCCATGGCCGCGAGGACGAGGCCGAGCGCACGGTGGCGGAGATCGAGCGCACGGTCGAGGCCGAGACGGGACAAAAGCTCCCGAAGGCGGAGGGTATCCTGGAGGTGCATCCGAAAAAGAGCTTCGGCTTCGGCGAGATTTTTTCGTCGATGGTCCACAAGCACCGCGGCCGCAGCATCCTGGCCCTGGTGCTGATGATCGCCCAGGCCTTCCTGTTCAACGCGGTGTTCTTCACCTACGGGCTGGTTCTGGCGAAGTTCTACGGCGTGCCGGAGAACAAGGCCGGCGTGTTCCTGGTGCCGCTCGCCATCGGCAACTTCCTGGGGCCGCTGCTGCTCGGCCACTTCTTCGACACGATCGGCCGGCGCCGGATGATCGCCGGGACCTTCGCGTTGAGCGGCGTGCTGCTCATGGCGACCGCGGTGGTGTTCGGCCTCGACCTGTTCACCGCCTGGACCCAGACCTTCGCCTGGATCGCGATCTTCTTCGTCGCCTCGGCGGCTGCAAGCTCCGCCTACCTGACGGCGAGCGAGATCTTCCCGCTCGAGACCCGGGCGCTCGCCATCGCGGTGTTCTACGCGCTCGGCACCGGTGCCGGCGGCGTGATGGCGCCGTGGCTCTTCACCCACCTGATCGAATCCGGCCAGCATTGGGCGCTCGCCGGCGGGTATGCGGGGGCGGCCCTGCTCCTGGTGATCGCCGCGGTGACGGAGTGGAAGCTCGGGGTCGACGCGGAGGGGAAGTCGCTGGAGAGTATCGCGGATCCGTTGTCGAAGGCGGGGTGAGGGGGCGTCAGGAGGTGGGCTCGGCCGGGGGTTGGGGGAGGGCGGCGATCAGGGCGTCGATCTCGGCGGCCTGAGCGTCGTGGCCGAGCTTGCGGTAGGCCCCGGCTGAGCGGCTGAGCACAATCGCTGCTTCCGTCGCCGCGCCGATCTGGCTCAGCAATTTTCCGAACTCTTCGCCAACTGCGGCGATTGCATCGGCTCGACCTATATGCTCAGCTATGCGATAGGCTTCATTGAGGTCTTCGAGCACGATTTGTGCGCAAGCTTGATTGTAAATGCCCTTGGCAATTCGAATTTTTGCTGCATGCAGATAAACATGACAGACTCCAGTCATGTCTCCCAATTCTTTATATATTGGGAGCTGCTTTTCTAGGCAAATGTCCAACCCTTCATCGAACCGTCCGAGCTGGAGCAGCACCTTGACGACCCAGCCAAGTGTGACGGCATACTCACCTCTATCTTCTAGACGTTCGAAGGTTGGCAATACCTCTTGATTATAGATTTGCAGAGCGCCATCGAGATTGCCTTTCTCCAGCAGCACTTCGGCGACATTCGCTAGTGCCACAGCGCGTGAGTGTGCATCGCCTAGCTGCTCATAGACTGGTAGCTCTTCCTCCAAACGAATCCGCAACGCTTCGTCTAGATCGCCACGCATGGACAGTACGTCTGCGATCTGGCCGATTGTCATAGTACGCAAGCGTACGTGTCCCAATCGTTCGTATACTGGTAACTGCTCTTCTCGACGAATTCGCAATGATTCGTTTAAGTCGCCCTGCAGGAAAATAACATTGGCGATCTTACCAAAAGTCGTTGCTACCTCAACAATGTCGCCTAAATTTTTCAAGGCAGGCAATTGTTTTGTTTGATAAATTTGTAGTGATCTAGCAAGATTGCCGCGCTCGAACATAACATCTGCAATCCTTCCCCAAGTCACCACTTGCGAACGTATATCCCCAAGGCTCACAAAAATCGATAATACTTCGTCTTCATAAAGCCGTAACGCCTCGTCTATATCTCCGCGCGCAAGAAAAATATCCGCGATTTGAGCAGTCGCCACAGCGCGAGAACGCATATCGCCAAATTTTTCATATATTGGCAGTTCTTCTTTCCGCCGGATACGTAGCGCTTCGTCCCACTCGCCACGTATTGATAAAATATCTGCTATTAGACCTCGTGTCACGGCATATGACCGTGTATCTCCCATTTCCTCAAATTGTGCGCCCGCAAGTAGATATGCGCTCCTGGCTTCGTCAAGTTGCCCTTTTTGCTTCAGCCGATCGCCATATCGGGTCAAGAAGCGGGCTCGGCCGGCATGGTCTGGATCGGAGTCAAGGCATGCCCCATGCTCAATAAGAAGATCTTGCGTAGCTCCATCGCCAAGGCGGTCAGCGCATTCGATGCCAATCAAGAGCATATGAAATTTATAATTAATGTCTGATTTTGATGATTCTGCAATCGCTTTTTGAACCAATGCGAATCCTCGGTGGGCATCGTGGTGATGAAACCAAGCCCATCCAGCAGCGGCCGTTGCTGCTTCAACAAGGATATCTGGTACGTTGCCTGCTACTTCCGCGAGGCGGAGAAGTTCAACAGCTTCTGGTCCTCGGCGCAACCGCCCTTCACGATTTCTCCATGCTGGCACCAGAGCTGTAACAACGGCACGTGCGATTCCTGCTAATTCGCATGCCTCGGGTTCCGCGAAGAGCGGGGCTGCCAGCGCGTTGACGGCGAAGTTCGTCGTCTCGCCGTCCCGGAACAGGTCGAGGCAGCCGAGACCGTTCAGACGGTTGAGCGCGGGCGGGGGTGCCAGAACCCCGAGTACACCCGCTGCTGTCTCCATCACCGCCCGCGGCACCGGCAGCGTGAAGGCGCGGGCCGCCCGCATGGCGCGGGCCTCCTCCACCGTCAGGGCGTCGCGATAGGTGGTCAGCGCCAACTCGTTGAAGAACTGACCGACATCGCCCGCCGGCATTGCGCCGCTTCCTCGGTAGCTCTCGACGGCTGCAATGGCGGCCTCGGCCCTACCCGGGTCGCTCGGAATCGGCCGGGTGAGGAGGGCTTGGAGGCCGGGATTGCCCGCCGCCGCCTCACGCGCCCGCCCCGCCAAAACCTCCGCGTCCTCGCTCACCTCGGCGTCCAGAACACCGCGGCTCAACTCGGCCCAGGCGAGCTTGCGACGCTGGCCCTCGGTCAGGGGCGGCAATTGTAGGTCGAGCAGGTCGTCGGCGACATCGCCGCGGGAGGCGGGCAGGCTGAACGTGTAGCGGCTGGTGAGGAGCAGGCGGGACTCGGTCAGGGTCCGGGCCGCCGCGAAGGCCTCGATCACCGCCTTGAGCGGCGCCCGCGCCTCGGCCTTGACGCGGGTGCGGGTCTCGCCGGGCCGCGGCGGCTCCAGGATGCGCTCGAGGTCGTCGATGACGAGGAGGATCGGCTGGTGGCCGGCGGCCCGGTCGGGCGCGGCGGCCGGGCCGGTCAGGATTGCCTCGATCGCGTCCTTCAGGGCCTGCGGATCGCGGGCAATCTCGTCGAGCCAGGCTGTGCGCAGGGCGGCGCGGTGGCGGGCATCGATGGCCTCGATCAGTTCGTCGAAGATCGCCCGGGCGTCGTAGCGGCCGAACACCACGGCACTGCGCAGGTCGGGCCGGCGCCGGGCGATGCGGGCGGCGAGGCTCGACTTGCCGAGCCGGCCCATGCCGCGCACCAGCACGCCGGCCGGCCCGTCGAACGCCGAGAAGGCCCGCAGGACCGCCTGCGCCTCCCGCCGCCTCCCGACATAGAGAGCGGGGGCCGCCACCGGCACCTGCTGCTTGCGGTCGAGGAACGGCTTGTCGCCCAGCGGCCGCGGCCGCGGCGGCTGGCCGTTGGCGCAGAGCGGCCCGCCGCCATGCGGCCCGAGATGGACCCGGGCGAGGTGCCAGTGCCGCCCGGTGCCCTCCGGGTCCCGTTGCAACGCCTCGACCAGCGCCCGCCGGGCGATTGCCGCGGCGGCCGGCACGGTCTCGCGTCGGCCGAGTGCTTCATAGAGCGCGCGGGCGAACACGATGGCATCGGAATCGTAGACCGAGCCGGCCCAGCCGATCACTTGCGGCAGGCCGGCTTCCATCAGGGCAAGCGCCAGCGGCACGGCGGCGCCGGCCTGCTCGGCGCTGCGGCAGGCCGAGACCATGGCCAGCGGCGGCCGGTGGCTCCCCATCGCCTCGCAGAGCCGACCGGCGGTGACGGGGTCGAGCCCGCCCTTGTCGTCCTCCAGGGCGAGCACGCCGCGCCCTTCATCGAGGTCGCCGTGGCAGGTGAGGTGCAGCACCTCGAACGGGCCTTCCAGGGCGAGGCGGTCGGCCAGGGGCCCGAGCGCGCCGCTCTCCTCCACGGCGAGCTGCACCGGCAGGCGCTCGACCGCGTCGAGGATCAGCGCCTCCTCGCGCTCGTAATCGAGGTCCGACACGCCCTCCGGCGCCGCCGCCATGAACAGCACCGAGAGGTCGCGGTGGGCCGGTTCCCACGGCGTGCCGGGGGCGCCGAAGCGCCGGGCCGGGCTGTAGGCGCGGGTGGCGTCGAAGGCGAGGTGGAGGCCGCTCGCGTCGGTCAGGAGTTCCCAGGGTGCCGCCACGAAGGCGCGGGCCTTCGCGTCGGGCCGAACCGCCACCGCCAGGTCGAGGGAGACCGGCCCGCTCTCACCGATGATCGGCGCCAGCAGATCCTTGCGGTCGAGCCAATCGTGCAGGGCCTTGCCGATCGCCAGAAGCGTCCCGGCCGGCTTCGGAAGCGTCAGCGCCCTGGTATAGGCGGCACTCTGGTCATTGAGGAAATCCGCGTCGGCGGCCTCGAACGGGCGGCGCTCCTCGCGCGCGCCGTCGAGGATGATCTGGCCGTCCCTGCACCACAGTACCGCCATCGACGACCGCCCATCACCCTGTGCGACTCAACCAGGATCGCATGGGGGAAGGACGACCGCCAGGGGCGATGGACGCGGTGGTCTGCAGCCTTCGTCTTAAGGGAGACGATCCGGAGTGGGCGGATGGACTGTCAGTGCAAGGCCGCCGGCCGCTCCGTCTCGGGCGGCATCACCGCCTCGTCGATGAGCGCCGCGCGGATGCGGGTCAGGCGGGCTTCCGCCGCCTCGCGGCGGGCTTCCGCGGCGGCGGCGGTCTCGCGGGCGGCGCGGGTGTCGGCCATCACCTCGGCCAGGCGCTCCTCCAGCCGGCGCACCCGTGCCCGCTCGGCGGACACCTTGGCCTCGGCCGCGCCGGCCTGGGCCTGCGCCTCCTCTGCGGCGTGTCGGGCCTCGGCGGCGGCCTCATGGGCCTCGGCGGCGGCCTGTCTCGCCTCGGCGGCCTCGGCAGCGGAGGCCCGCAGCGCCTCCTCGACCCGGCCGAGCAGGGCGCCGACCTCGCGGCCGAGCCGGTCGGCCCGGGCCTCGGCCGCGACGGCGCGGGCAGTCGTGGCGCGCACCGTCTCGGTCGCGCGGCGCAGCAGGTTCAGGATGGTGCCGGTGTCGAACGGGGTGGCCATCGGGTCCGTATCGTCGGGATCCGCCGAAAACCCGGGATCCGGGCGGCGATTCCCCAAGGGGGACCTGCCGACCCCTCGCGGTCAAGCGCCATTGCTCCGCTTCCCACGGCTCCCCGTACTTTACCGCGCGATGCGGCGCGGATGCCCCAGGCCGAGCCTTCCGTGCCCGATCCACCCCTGCGACCGATGCGCCCGTACGCTCGGGCACACGGGAACCCATCATGGCTCGAACCGATGCCCCCCGGGACTATCCTGGATGGACCGGGGGAGTATCCCGCCGAAGAAGGGGCCGTGCCATGTTCATGAGGATCGATCGCCTGCAGGCCGAGCTGCCGCAGCCCAAGAGGCCCGACCCGAATGCCGCCGCCGCCCTGCAGGAGCTGCTCGGCGGCAAGTACGGCGAGATGTCGACGCTCGGCAACTACATGTTCCAGAGCTTCAATTTTCGCGACAAGTCCAAGCTGCGGCCGTTCTACAGCCTGGTCTCCAGCATCTTCATGGAGGAGCTCGGCCATGTCGAATTGGTCTCGACCGGCGTGGCGATGCTCAACAACGGCCCCGGCGACCCGACGCCGGATGTCGACGTGTCGAAGGCGCCGTTCCACGACATGCAGGACGTGCGGCTGGCCGGCAGCTTCCTCAGCAACGGCGGCGGCGCGATGCCGATGAACGCGAACGCCGCGTCGTGGAACATGGACATGGTCACCACGACCGGGAACATCATCATCGACCTCCTGCACAACTTTCACCTCGAATGCGGCGCGCGCATCCATAAGCTCAGGGTCTACGAGACGCTGAAGGACCCGACCGGGCGCGAGGTCTGCGGCTACCTGCTGGTGCGCGGCTCGGTGCACGCCCACGCCTATGCGCTGGCGCTGAAGAAGCTCACGGGGGTGGCGATCGAGCAGATGCTGCCGACGCCCAACATCAACCTCGACCGCATCCCCGAATGCCAGAAATACCTGCAGGAGGGCAGCCACCGCCGGCTCTACCGCTTCAACTCGCCGGATTATCCGGAAGCCGCCGGGGTGTGGTCGAACGACGAGGTGGCCTTGCCGGGCGATCCGCCGGGCAAGCTGGAGGTGGTCGACGGCGCGCCCGAGGGCGGCAAGATCCCGGAGCTCGACGGCAATTACGGCGCCTTCGCGCCGAACTACAAGCCGGAGGAGATCTTCGAGATCGCGAGCAAGCTCTACAAGAAGAGCCGCTGAGACGAGGATCGGGGCCGGTCAGGCCGGCCCCGATTCCCTGATGAGCCCGTCGAGGGCACCCAGCACCTCGGCCATGCCGGGGCGCGCAGCAGGCTCCCCGGTGCAGGCCTGCGCCAGGGCCTCGGCGGCCGGGTGGGCGAGGGGAGCGATGGTCCGCAATTCCTCGAGGAGCAGCCCGAAGGCCCGCACGTCGAGCCGTTGCAGGACCTCGCCCTCGGGCCCCGAGGGCAGGGCGGAGGCCGCGCCGAGATCGCTCAGCACTGCCTCGCCGTGCGTTCCGTCCCACAGGACGTTGTGGGCATAGAGGTCGCCGTGGCCGAAGCCGCTGGCGTGCAAGTGGACAGCGCCCGATGCCACCCCGCGGGCGAGGCGTAAGGACGCCGCTTGCGTGAGCCGGAGGCCGGGCTCGTAGACGTCGCGGCTGCAGCTCTCCAGGCTCGGCGGCCCGGCGAGCACCCGCCAGCCCTCCGGCAGGAGCGGCATCAAAAGCCCTTGCGTCCCGTCCGGATGGTCGGCGAGGCGGCCGAGGCCGCCGGTGAGGTGCGGATGCGCGCCTGCCGCCAGGCAGGCCGCCATCTCGCGCTCCGGCAGGCCGTCGCTGGTCATCGCGCCCTTGAACAGCTTGAGGGCGACGGGTCGTGCCTCACCGGTTCCCTCTGGCCGCCATGCCGCCCGCATCACCCGCCCGGAGGCGCCCTCGCCGAGGAGAGGGCCGATTGTGAGATCGCGCCAGGCGACCGGTATCGCCGCCACCGCGGACGGCGCCGCCCGATCCTCGAACGGGTTGCCGGCCCAGGACAGCCAGGCGAGGCGCGGCAGGGCGGTGAGGCAGGCGGGCAGCGCCTCGAATCCGTTGGCGGCGATGCGCAGGAGTTCGAGGTTCTGCGCGTCCCTCAAGCTCTCCGGCAGGGCGCGCAGGCGGTTGCCCGCCAGCATCAGCTTCTGCAGCAGCGGCCGGTCGCCCAGGGAAGCGGGCAGGGCGGCGATGCGGTTGTCGGTGAGGGTGAGCCAGCGCAGAGCCGGGGACAGGGATTCCGCCGGCACCTCGGCGATGCCGGAGCCGCGAAACCCCACCTGGCTCAAAGCCGTACAATCGCCCAGCACCGGCGGCAGCCGGTCGAAGCGGTTGCCGGAGCAGAACAGCACCCGGAGCCGGCGCAGGCGGCCGAGATCGGCAGGCAGCGCGGTCAGGTCGTTCTGGCCGAGATCGAGCAGTTCGAGCGTGTCGGCGAGACCGAGGATCTCGGGCGGCATCTCGGAGAGGCGACCCTCCGGCCCGCCGGGAAGCCGCAGCTCCCGGATTCCGGCGAGGTCGCCCCGGCGCAGGGCTTCGAGGCGTGCCGCCGTCGCGGGCGGCAGGGTCATGCCCAAGAGTTCATGCCCGCGGGCCCGCGCGAAAGTGTGTCGGCATGGTCGTCTCCCGGCGGCGCATCGGGGCCGCCGGGTGCTGGTCGCCGGGAAAGGCGGCCGGATCAAGGGGGCGGCGCAAGGGTCCCGCGGCGGCCTCAGTACGGATAGCCGTAATAGCCGGGCGGGGGCGCCGGGCGGTCGTAGCCATAGCCATAGCCGGCCGGTGGGCGGCCGTAGGTGCGCAGGTAGGGGTCGTAGCGCGGCTGCCGGTAATTTCCGTTGTTGACGCCGGCCGAGCGGTCGTTGCCGCTGAGCGCCGCGTAGGGCGAGAGCCCGCTGCCGGCATCGCCGCCGTTGCGGGCGAGCGCCGCGCCCGCCGTCCCGAGGACGAGGGCGGCCGCGACGGAGACCCGGACCGTGAGAGCACGCATGGAAGGCCTCCTGGTTGAGGGGCGAGAGCCTGGGAACGGCAACCGGCCGGCCGGGGTTCCGGCGCGGGCGGCGCGGCCTTTCGGCACCCGCCGCCCGGACCGTCAACCGCCGGCCAGCAGCGTCGCGGTCCGGCGCTGCTGCGCCAGGACGCGGCCGAGATGGTCGATCGCCCCCTCCTGCAGCCGGCGTAAGGCGCCGGGCTCCTCTTCCCCGTCGCGCCGCATCGAGACGTAGAACTCGAACCCGCCCACCTCCGTCGCGCCGATCCGGTTCAGCACGAACGGGAACAGCCCGAGCCGCGTCGCTCCCGCCACCAGGTCCAGGAACGCCTCCGGGGTGAACACCCAGCAATGGCACGGCACGTAACGGTTTTCGGCGAGCGCCGCGGAGGCCTCCGCATGGGCGTGCGCCAGGGCCGTGCCGCCGGCGAGGCGCGGCGCGGCCGCCGGGTCCTCGCCGGCCCAGATCTGCGCCGGCGCCACCGCCCGCGCCTCGCTCGCATGGGCGAAGACCTGGCGCGGGCTCGGCCGCGTCAAGCCGACGAGGTCCGCCTCGACCAGCTCGGCCAGGGTGCTCACCGGCCGCGCGGCGTCGAACATGAAGCGCTTGTCCGGCAGCGACAGGTTGAGCACGCCCCCGGCCCGCAGCACCCCGTGGATGCCCTTGAGCCAGCCGAGGAGGTTCGGCACGTATTGGGCCACCTGCGCGGCGATGGCGACGTCGTAGGGCTCCGGCCCGACGATCGCCGCGAGGGAGCCGGATCCCGCCCAGGCATGGTCGATCGGCGCGGCGCCGGGCAGCCCGGCGCTCGCGTCGAGGGCGTGGTCGACATAAGCGACCTGCACGCCCGCGGGCAGGGGGACGGGGTTGTCCCCGGGCCCGAATTCCAGCCCGCGCGCCTCCGGCAGCGTCATGTCGTGGGTCAGCCGCGCCAGCCGCCGGTCGGCGGCGCGGCGGGCCAGGAAGGCGTCGAGGGAGAGGGAGCCGGGTCTCATGACCCGGCTTGTCGCACGATCGCCCTCACGCGGCGAGCCAGTCGAAGCACCCGGCCGCGTCCCAGGCGCAAGCGGCGCCGAGGCTTTCGGCGAACACGCCGGACAGGCGCGCCCGCTCGGCCTCGACCACCGGACCGTCGACCGCCACCGGCCGGCAGCGGGCGGCGAGACCCGGCACGACGAAGTCGGGGTTGTGGAGCGCGTGGTCGGAGGCTTCGGTGAAGAACGGGCGGTCGCCCCAGTCGAGGTAGCTCTCGGCGGCAAGACCCTCGGCGAGCAGGATGTCGTGGGCGTCGAGCTCGACGTGCCAGTAGGTCACCGACGCTGCCGGCTCGCGCAGGATGCTGGTGCCGTTGATGAGGCACATGACCGGCACGAGGTGGCCGCCCGCACCGTCCGTACCGGCGCCGACGAGGACCGGATGGCCGGGAGAGAGGCGGAGATCCCGGGCCGGCAGCCCCGGCCCGAAGGCACCGGCGCGGATGCGGACCGGCTGCTGGGATGCCGGCAGGGGCCGGCCGCGTCCGTCGAGGTCGCGATGCCCGATCCAGGTGACGGGCCGCAGGGCGCCGGAGGCGGTCGCCGCCCGGTCGCCGACCCGCAGATCCTCGACCGCCACCTCGCCGCGCGCGGTGCGCAGGCGGGTGCCCGTCGTGAAGCAGACGGCGACGGCCTGGTCGTCGAAGCGCAGGGCCTGGAAGTTGGTCAGGGTGTCGGTGACCCCGGTCGGCCGCGCGGCGAGGTTCGCGCTCAGCGTGCGCGTGACGATCGTTGCGCCGTTCGCCTGGGCGATGGTGTAGTCGGCCCGGTTGCCGGAGAAGACCGCGGTGTTGGTGCCGGCCCCGCCGTCGATCGTGTTGTCCTTGGCCAGGTTGACCGTGCAGACGTCGTTGCCCGAGCCGCAGACGAGCCGCTGGATGTAGGTCTTGTCGTAGATCGCGATGTTGTTGGTCATCCCGAAGGCACTGCTGTAGGTGCCGGCATTGAGGTTGACGATCGCGGTGTCGCTGCTCTGCGAGAGGTCGAGGGCGTTGCCGCTCGCGGCGGTGTCGTAGAGGGTCAGGACCGGCTTGGTGTTGACGGTGAAGTCGAAATACGGCTTCAGGCTGCCGGTGATCGTGGTGTTGTAGCCGAAGGTCTGGGCCTGGTTCAGCGGGCCGCTGGTCTGGGCACCGTAGAGGCGCTGGATCGCGTCGATATCGACCGGCATCCAGGTAGTCGGAACATGATCGACCCCGTCCGTGGTCCTCCAGTTGGTCCCGGTGATGGGGCTCTGGTACGCCAGCTCTTGGCCTGGGTTGAAGTACGACATGATCGTCGAGATCCTGTTGTCGTAAGGCCCCAATTGCTGGCTGGGGACCTTCTCCCCGTTATAGGGACCGCCATGGCCGAGCCCGAGCGCGTGCCCCGCCTCGTGCACCGCCGTCATGGCGCCGTAGCCGCTACCGCCGTTCGTGAAATCGTTGAGAAATCCGTGCTTGGAGGTCGCCGGCTCGACCTCGCCGGTATCCAGCGAGATCAGAGCATTGCCGTCGGAGGGCGGGGTGATCACGCTGCTGCCGACCGGGTGCGGCGTAGAATTATGGTACTCTAAGGCGTCGCCTTTGTTGTTCCGCATGAACCCGATATTGGCGTTGTCGCCCGAGGTCGTCAGCTTGAAGGAGATGTTCGCGACGGCGGACCACATGTCCAGGCTGGAGGCCAGGGCGGCCTGCTCGACCGGGGTCCACTTGGAATCCGGATCGAAGGCGTAAGTCAGGGTGCCGCCGGCCGTCCCGGCTGCGTTGTTCGGGCCCCAGTGGATCGAGCTCGACGATGTCCCGTAATTATCCGGGGTTTTGCCGTCATACGTCGCAAAGGAGGGATTTGCGAGGGTCCCGTCCGCATTGACGCCCGACAGGTACGTGACTTCCTGCTCCCGCGTCATCCCCGTGGCGTTCGCCATCACTTGCCCCCTCTTGGACTTTTCGGCTTAGATCGGCTTAGATCGATGTGTGCATTGCAGCGAAGCGCGTGATCCGCTGTGTCGCCGGAAGCCGTACTCTGGCTTCCATTTCATTTCTGCTATCACACGGCCGAAAAAATCGTTGAGGGCGCGCGTCTCAAAAACCGGCGTTTCGGTCTCAGGCCCCGGGGTTTCGCGCAATCGGATCCTGCATGTGGTCCGCCCGCCACAGGCACCGGCCTCGGCCGCGCGGCCACGGGCGCTCCGCGCGACGCGCCCGGTGGGGAACGGCAGGAATCAGGGCGGGATCGGCTGCCCGTCCCAGGCGAACACGCCCCCGGAATCCCGGCTCCGCAGCCCGTCCAGGACGCGCAGGAGATGGGCCGCGCTCTCCTGCGGCGGGAACAGGCCGGGCCCCGGATCGGGGCGGAACGGCCGCGACAGGGCCGTCTGCACGGTGCCGGGATGAAGCCCCGCCACGATCAGCTCCGGATGAGTGCGCGCGGTCTCGACCGCCAGCGTGCGCAGGACCTGGTTCAGCGCCGCCTTCGAGGCCCGGTAGGCGTACCATCCCCCCAGGCGGTTGTCGCCGATCGAGCCGACCCGGGCCGAGAGGGCGGCGAAGACGCTCCGCCCGCGGCGCGGCATCAGGGGGAGGAGGTGCTTGGCCACCAGGGCCGGACCGATCGCGTTGACGGCCATCACGGCGGCCATCGCGGCCGGGTCCAGGGCCTTGAGCGCCTTCTCGGGCGAGACGCCCGGCCCGTGCAGGATGCCGCTGGCGACGAGGACGAGCCCCACCGGCCCGGCCGCCTCGATGGCCTGCGCCGCCGCCGCGATGGACTCCTCGTCCGTGACGTCGACGGGCAGGGATTTGACGGGCAAGGGCTGCACGAGACTGGGCTGCACGAGACTGGGCTGCACGAGACCGGGGTGCGGCGCGGCCGAGCGCGACAGGGCGAACACGGTTTCGTGCGCCCCGCCCGCGGCGAGCGCCGCGACGAGGGCGCGGCCGATCCCGCCCGAGGCGCCGACGACGACCGCGCTCGTCATGCGGAGCATCGCTCACGGGGGGCTTGGGAACGGCGCATGCTGGCATCCGGGTGAGCCCGGACGGGGGGCCCGGGCCGTGCGGGAACCGCGCGCCGCCCGCACCGGTTCCGCGGGAGCAGGCCGGGGCCGGCCGGACGCTCCGTTTCGCCGGCGCTCAGCCCCGGTCGTCGGCCCGGGGCGCGGCCCGCAGGGTGAAACGGGTCATCTCGGAGGGCCGGCCGAGCCGGAGGGCGAAGCCCGGCCAGATCCCGGTGCCGTTGCCGACGTAGAGAACCATGCCGGCGACCTCGTAGCGGCCCGACACGAAGCCGTTGTTGCCCCGCGCCACCAGCCGGTCGAGGCCGAGGATCATGCCGCCATGGGTGTGGCCGGAGAGCTGGAGCGCGACGCCCCGGGCCGCCGCCCGCTTCGCGGCCCGCGGCTGGTGGTCGAGGAGCAGGATCGGCGCGCCGGGGGGAGCGCCCTCGAGCGCCGCCGCGAGGTCGGGGCCGGCCTCGCCGGCGGTGGGGGCCGAGGAATCGGTGACGCCGGCGAGCACCAGGCGGGCCTCGCCGCGGGTCAGCACGGTATGGGCGTTCGGCAGCATCGTGAGACCGAGGCCGGCGAGGTGGCGCATCCAGGCCGGGTAATCGAAGAAGTATTCGTGGTTGCCGGGGATCGCGAAAGTCCCGTCCGGCGCCCGCAGGCCGGCGAGCGGCGCCACGTCGTCGCGGCGCATCGCCACCGAGCCGTCGATGAAGTCGCCGGTGACCACGATCAGGTCGGCGCCCGCCCCGTTGGCGCGTGCCGCCACGGCCCGGGCCCAGGGGGCCGGGAAGAGGCGGCCGAGATGCAGGTCGGTGAGCTGGAGCAGCCGGTAACCGTCGAAGGCGGGCGCCAGGCCGGGGATCGCCACCTCGACGTCCCGGACCGGCGGCACCCGCACGGCCTGGGCGACGCCGATTGCGGCCAGCAGGCCTGCGAGCCCGGCCGCCCCGAACCGCACCCCGTCCGGGATGGCCACGAAGCTCCGGTGCAACGCTGCGACCGCCAGGGCGCCGAGATCGAGCGCGATCTGGAGCACGGCGAGCAGCAGGATCGCCCCGAAGGCCCAGTTGAAGAGCAGCACGATCCCGCGGGGGAATTCGGGCGCGAAGACCGAGCCGGAGGAGAGCCGGTTCCAGAGGTGGAACTGCGAGGCGAGGAGCAGCAGCAGGGCGATGACGCCCTTGGCGGGAAGCGGCAGCCCGAGGGGCGTCAGCCAGCGGGCGATCACGTAAGCGCACGGCGCCGCGAAGATGAGGTGGAAGATGGCGGGTCTCCTGTCGTCCGTCGCGCCGGATGCCCACGTGTCCCATGACACGTGAGCCTTGGCACGTGCCATGGGACACGTGCCGACGCCCGCCCCGCCCCGCGACCCCGAAAAACTATCCCAGCATCTCCCGCACCATCGGCGCCACCTTGGTGCCGTAGAGCTCGATCGAGCGCATCAGCCGCTCGTGCGGCAGCGGGCCGGCGCTGTACTTGAGCTGGAACCGGCCGAGGCCGAGCCCCTTCACCGTCGCGGCGATCTTCCGCGCCACCGTCTCCGGCCCGCCGATGTAGAGCGAGCCGTGATCGGCCTCGCGGTCGAATTCCTGGCGCGTCATCGGCGGCCAGCCGCGCTCGGCGCCGATGCGGTCGCGCATGCGCTTGTAATCGGCGAAGAACTCCTCCCGTGCGCCCGCGTCGGTCTCGCCGACATAGCCCGGGGAATGGACGCCGATCGGCCGCACCGTCCGGCCGAGCTGGGCGCAGGCCCGCTGGTAGAGATCGACGTAAGGCCGGAAGCGCTGCGGCTCGCCGCCGATGATGGCGAGCATCAAGGGCAGGTCGTGATGGACCGCCCGCACCACCGAGTTCGGGCTGCCGCCGACGCCGATCCAGGTGGTAGGCGGCGTCTCCGGGGTCGGGAAGACCGACTGGTTGTCGAGCGGCGCCCGGGTGGTGCCCTGCCAGGTCACCTTCCCGCCGGCGAGAAGCGCGGCGAACAGCTCCAGCTTCTCCTCGAACAGGGTCTCGTACTGGTCGAGGGGGTAGCCGAAGAGCGGGAACGATTCGGTGAACGAGCCGCGGCCGAGGATCACCTCGGCGCGGCCGTGCGACAGCCCCTGCAGGGTCGAGAAGCGCTGGTAGACCCGGACCGGATCGTCCGAGCTGAGCACCGTCACGGCCGAGCCGAGGCGGATGCGCTCGGTGCGCGCCGCGATCGCCGCCAGGACGATCTCGGGCGAGGAGACGGAAAAGTCCTCCCGGTGGTGCTCGCCGATGCCGAAGAAGTCGAGGCCGACTTCATCGGCCAGGATGCCTTGCGCGACGACGTCGCGGATCACCTGGCCGTGAGGCAGGAGCTCACCGTTCCGGGCGGTGACATCCCCGAACGTGTCGAGGCCGAATTGCAGGGTCTGTGTCATGGAGGCCAAGATGGACGCGCGGGGGCGGGTTTGAAATGCGCGGAACTGCAAGGACGGGCTTGCAGGCGTGCATGCGGCGCTCAGAGACGGAACAAGCCGAGGGCGTCCTGCACCGCGTCCCGGGTCTCTGCAGTGAGCTCCCTTGCCCGCGCCGTGCCGGTGCGCAGCACGTCCATGACATGATCCGGATCGCGGGCGATCCCGGCCCGCCGCTCGCGGATCGGCCCGAGGAGGTCGCGCAGGATTGCCGTGAGGCGGTCCTTGAGCACGGAATCGCCGAGGCCGCCGCGCCGGTAATGGGCCTTCAGGTCCGCGACCGCTTGCCGGTCGGGGTCGAAGGCGTCGAGATAGGTGAAGACCACGTTGCCCTCGACCCGGCCCGGATCGGAGGCGCGCAAGTGGCCGGGATCGGTGTACATCCGCTGCACAAAAGCGGCGATCTCGGAGTCGGAGGCCGAGAGCGGCAGGGCGTTGCCGCCCGACTTGCTCATCTTCGCCCGTCCGTCGACACCCGGCAGCCGCCCGATCTCCGGGATCAGCGACCGAGCCTCGGGCAGGAGGTCGTGGCCCACCTGCCGGTTGAGGCGGCGGACGATCTCGTTGGTCTGCTCGATCAGGGGCGCCTGGTCCTCGCCCACCGGCACCAGGGTGGCCCGGAACGCCGTGATGTCGGCGGCCTGGGCGGCGGGGTAGCACAGGAAGCCCGCCGGGATGTCGCGGCCGAAGCCGCGGGCCTGGATCTCGTCCTTGATCGTCGGGTTGCGTTCCAGCCGGGCCACCGTGACGAAGTTGAGGTAGAGCAGGGTCAGTTCGGCGAGCGCCGGAAGGGCCGATTGCACGCAGATCGTGGTGACCGCCGGATCGATGCCGACCGCGAGGTAGTCGGTCGCGACCTCGATCACGTTGCGGGCGATGCGGGCCGGGTCGTGGGCGTTGTCGGTCAGCGCCTGCGCGTCGGCGAGCAGCAGGTATTGGCGGTGGCTGTGCTGCAACGCCACGCGGTTGCGCAGCGAGCCGGCGTAGTGGCCGAGATGCAGGGGACCGGTGGTGCGGTCGCCGGTGAGGATGACGGGTTTGGGCGGCATCGGGGGGCTCTTTCCGGAGGAAAGCCGCCGCGCCGAAGGGTGCCGGAACCGAAGAACGACCGTGCCCACCGGACGGCGGCATCGGTCGTGACGAGAATGACGACGGGCCGCTTCCTTAACGGAAGCGCCACCAGGTGGTCGCGCGGGGGGAGCGGCTCTCGATCATCGGGGACAGGGTAAGCGGGATTCAGCGCCCGCTCAAGCCGGTCGCGCCGCCTCGAGGCGGTCCGCCTCCGCCATCTCCTCCACCCCCACCCACAGGTTCCAGGCCGGTGCCAGGCTCCAGCCCGCCAAGCCCACATGCGCCTGCGGCATCCGGTAATGCAGCACGGGCCGAGGGCTCACCTTCTCGTCCGGCGGCAGGGCCGCCCGGACGCCGTCCTCGTCGCGATGGGCGAGGAGCGGCAGGAGATCGAGGCCGCGGTGGCGGGTCGGGTTGGCGGCGAGGTAGTCGCGGGCGAGGCCGTCGAGGTCGGGCCGGTAGCCGGGATCGAGCACCCGGGCGACGTAAGCCGCTGGGAAGGGCGGCGGCAGGCCGCGGGCGGCCAGGAACCCGCCCGCCGCGGTGGCCCGGCGCAGGTCCGGCTCGGACCGGAGATAGGCCCGCAGCAGGCCGGTGAGGGTGGCGGCCTCGAGGTCCGGCGGCTCGACGTTGAAGTGGAGGCCCAGCGAGCCGAGCAGCACCGCCCCGCGCCCCCGCCCGCCGGCCCCGTGCAGCAGGGCGGCGAGGCGGTCGGTCTCGGGCAGGCGGTCGAAGGCGAGGGGGCCGGTGATCACCTCGCGCGGCACCACCGGGCCGAGGAGGGCAGCGAGAGAACGTCCGGCGGCGCGGACCGGCAGTCCCGGACCGGCACCGTGTTCCGGCATCCGGCGCTGCGGATGGGCGGCGCGCAGGTCGAGTTCGACCCGGAGGTCGCCGAGCGCCGTGCCCTCGAGCCGGAAGGCGTGCGGGTCCTCCTCGGCGAGGCGCCCGCCGAGCCCGGCGGCGAGCGCCCCGGCGGCGGCCCTGGCCGAAGGCCCCATGAACTCGATCTCGACGCCGACCCGGCGCGGGGTCCCGTCGCTCCGCAGGGGCCGGGGCGGCGAGCGGAACTCGGCCGTGCGGGTCTCGGGCATGGGACGCTCTGTCATAGGGGCGCTCGTGGGGGCGCTCGTGGGGGCGCTCATGGGGGGCTCACGGGGCCGCTGCTCACGACGCCACCGCCGGCAGGGGTGAAGGCGTCTGCGGCGAGGGTGTCTGCGAGGGGGCCGGCGCGGCGGCGGGATCGAGGCCGAACAGGTCCGGGCAATCCTCCTCGCCCGGGCGGCGCGGCAGGCGGCGGGCCGGCGGCGCGGCGGGGCCGAGGAGCCGCATCACCCGCTTCGAGACCGCGACCGGCAGGTTCTCGCGCTTGGCCCGGGCCTCGACCCGGGCGAGCGCGTTCATCGCCGGGCCGAGCACCGTGAACTCGGCCCGTGCCCCGTCGTCGAGCACCCCCACCAGCACCTCGCCGGCATGGAGCGAGGCGGTGAAGGCGAGCGGCGGCAGGTCCTGCCGCCCCCGGGTCTCGTTCATCCGCCGCACCCGCGCCTCGATCTCCCGTACGCAGGCGAGCGCTGCCGCCGCCTGCTCCGCCGGTGCGCCGTCGAGGAACTGGGCCAGCACCCCGTCGCCGACATACTTGTCGACGAGGCCGCCCTGCGCGGTGACCGCGCCGTGGGCGAGTGCCCGGAACGCCAGCAGCCAGTCGAGCACCCGGGCCTCGCCCCAGCGCCGGGTCAGGGCCGAGAAACCCCTGATGTCGAGGGCGAGCAGGCAGGCGTGCCGCGGCTGGAGCGCCGTCGGCCCGTCATGCCGCACGAGGTCGATTCCCGCCGGCACGAAGCGCGCCAGGGCCGCCCGCTCGTGCTCCAGGCGCAGCATCGCGGCAAAGCCCCGGCGCAGGCGCAGCGACCCCTCGATCACGAAGGCGGCCGCCACCAGGAAGGAGAGGAGCCCGAAGACGTTCGGCCCCGCCGGCGGCAGGCCGAGGCCGGGCTGGAGGAGGCCGAGGCCGAGCGCCCCGGACCACACCCCCGCCACCAGGGCGGCGAAGACCGCGGTGTGGCGCGGCCGCAGGGTCAGGCCGGATTCGAGCAGCAGCAGGAAGGCCGGCAGGCGGCTCGCCAGGGTGCCGGGCTCGTCGGCGGCCTCCGCCGCCGCCATCATGTATTCGAGCACGATATAGGCCGCGAGCGCGGCGTCGAGCAGCGTCGCGATCCAGGCCAGGCGCTCGCTGTCGCGTCGCCGCGCCGTGACGGCGAGCCAGAGCGAGGAGGCCGCGTAGCCGCCGAGGATGAACCAGTGGCTGCCGGCATGCAGCACGCCGTCGCTGAGATGGGCCGAGACCGCCAGCACCCCCAGCATCACCAGCCGCATCGCCAGGACGCGCGTGGCGGTGCCCGCGGCGAGGCCGGCGGCCAGGGTGTGCTCGTCCCCGGCAGGGCGGGGCGCCGGGCCCCGGTCCGGCGGGGTCGGATGTCGTCTGCTCATGCGGGCCTTATCGCGGGGCACGGGGATGCATCGAGGCAAGATGGTCGTTCACCGGCCGCCGGCGAAGGCCCCCGATTGGTCCGGGTCGCGACGACGCCGGTGCCGGAGAGCCGAACGGGCCGGACGGCGCATCGTTCCGCCGGATCGGCCCCTTGCGGAAAGGGATGCCCATCGCCATCTCCAGACCATCCAACGGGATGGTCTGGAGATGGCGATGACGGAGAGCGTGCACGAGTTGAGGCCCAAGGGGCCCGGACCCAAGCTGCCGGAGAGCGAGAAGGTCACGGTCAATCTCGGCTTCGTCGATCTCGGCCGCGTCGACCTGATGGTGCGGGACGGGTTCTACGCCAACCGGGCCGACTTCATCCGCACGGCGGTCCGCAACCAGCTCGACCGTCAGGAGGAGGCGTTGCGCCAGTCGGTGGCACGCCGGCAGCTCAGCCTCGGCCTCACGTACATCACGAGGGCCGAGCTGGAGGCGGCGCGGGATTCCGGCACGCCCCTCAGCATCCAGGTCCTCGGGCTCGCCAGCATCGCCGACGACGTCACGCCGGAGCTCGCCCGGGCGGCCATCGCGTCGATCCACGTGCTCGGCGCCTTCCATGCCAGCGCCGCCGTCAAGGCCGCGCTCGCCGACCGCATCGCCTGAAACCCCTCCTCGCACAGGACCACGCTCATGAGCGCATTCAGGAACTTTCCCCCGGGCGGGCCCCTCGGCGGCCTTGGTGCCAATGTCGACATGGCCGAGGTGACCCGCCTCACCCGCGCCGGCCGGCTGACCGAGGCCGTGGCCCTGATCCAGGGCCACGCGGTGCCGGCCGAACCCGCCCGCCCGGCGGCGCCGACGGCGACCGGGCGAGGGGCCGGCCCAGGAACCGGGCCAGGAACCGGGCCAGGAACCGGCCCAGGAACCGGGCGAGGCACCGAACCCGCCATCGACCTCGAGGCCCCGACCGAGCCGGGCGGCGCCTGGACGGTCCCGGGACAGGCCGGTGCGCCGGATCCGTCCGAGGCGCTGCGGGCGATGCCCGATGCGCTGAAGGGCTTGCAGGAGACCCTGCTGGGGATGCCGGCGGCCCTGAAGACCTTTCGCCCGCCGGGCGGGCTGGCCGACCTGCTGCGCGAGGGAGCGTTGGATGGCTTGGCGGGCAACTTGGCGGGCAACTTGGCGGGCAACTTGGCGGGCAACTTGGCGGGTAACTTGGCGGGTAACTTGGCAAGCCATTTGCCCGGCGGTCTCGGCGAGGGCCTGAAGCCTCGCCGGCCCGTGCCGGTGCCGGATGGGGCGCGGTTCGAGGAACGGAGCTTTTCCGATGCTGCGGGCCGCCGGACCTACAAGGTCTACGTCCCGAGTGGCCGAGAGGGCCAAAGGCTGCCGGTCGTGGTGATGCTGCATGGCTGCACCCAGGACCCCGACGACTTCGCCCTCGGCACGCGGATGAACGCGCTCGCCGAGGCGCAAGGCGCGATCGTCGTCTATCCGCGCCAGGAGCGCTCCGCCAACGCGCAGAAATGCTGGAACTGGTTCCAGCCCGGCGACCAGGGCCGCGGCGCGGGCGAGCCGGCGCTGATCGCCGGGATCGCGCGGGCCGTGGTGGCGGAGTTCGGGGCCGATCCGACCCGGGTCTACGTCGCCGGGCTCTCGGCCGGCGGCGCGGCGGCGGCGATCCTGGCGGCGACCTATCCGGACGTGTTCGCGGCGGCCGGCATCCATTCGGGCCTCGCCTGCGGCGCGGCGCGGGACATGCCCTCGGCCTTCGCGGCGATGAGCCAGGGGGGAGCCGCCCCGACGCGGCCGGGCCCGGCCGTGCCGACCATCGTCTTCCACGGCGACGGCGACAGGACGGTGCATCCGCTCAACGGCGAGCGGGTGGCCGCCCAGGCGATGCCGGGGGCGCCGCTGCGGGAGACCGTGACCCGGGGCGAGGCACCGGGCGGGATCGCCTATACCCGCACGATCCACGCGGATGCGGCGGGGAAGGGACAGGTGGAAGCCTGGGTGCTGCACGGGGCGGGCCACGCCTGGTCCGGCGGCAGCCCGGACGGCTCCTACACCGAGCCGCGCGGGCCCGATGCCAGCACCGAGATGCTGCGGTTCTTCCTCGAGCATGCCCGCGTGGCTTGAGGATTCACGCCTTCGGGGTCGAGACCCGCAGCAGCAGCGCGACCGGCAGGAGCCCGACCGCGACGATCAGGAGGGCGGCGACCGCGCCGTCCTCGTAGGTGCCGCGGGCGGCCTCGCCGTAGAGGTGGGTCGCCAGGGTCTCGACGTTGAGCGGACGCAGGATCAGCGTCGCAGGCAGTTCCTTGACGCAATCGACGAAGACCAGGAGGGCGCCGCCGAGGAGCGCCGGCCAGGTCAGCGGCAGGTGGACCTGCGCCAGGGCGCCGGCCGGACCCCGGCCGAGCACCCGGGCGGCATCGCCGAGCGAGCGCGGCACCCGGGCGAGGCCCGCCTCGCTGCTGCCGGCGGTCACGGCGAGGAAGCGCACCACGTAGGCGTAGACGAGCGCCGCTCCCGTGCCGAGGCCCATCGCAGCGAGCGGAACCCCGGTCAACGCCCGGCTCAGGCCGTCGAGCAGGCCGTCGAGGGCGGAGAGCGGCGGCAGGAGGCCGATCGCCAGGATGGCGCCGGGCACCGCGTAGCCGAAGGTGGCGCAGCGCAGGAGCACCCCGTGCCAGCGCCCGCCGAGCACAGCTGAGCCTGCCGCCATCACGAGGCCGAGGGTGGTGGCCACCACGGTCGCGAGGCCGGCATAGAACAGGGTGTTCAGGCTCTCCGACAGGATCGCCCCGGACAGGCCGGCGAAGTGCAGGCGCTTCCCCGCCTCGACCGCGAGGTAGCCTGCCGGTGCCAGGAAGCCGATTGCGACCGGCACGAGGCCGAGACCGAGCGCCATGAAAGCCGCCGGGCCGGCGAGCCGCGTGCGGCTCATCCGCCGCGGGCGCTGCGCCGCCCCGGCATAGCCGCGCCCGCGCCGGGCCCGGCGCTCGACCGCGATCAGGCCGAGGCAGGCGGCGAGCATCACCAGCGCCAGGCCGGCGGCGCCGGGCAGGTCCGAGCGGTTGATCCAGGTGTCGTAGATCGCGACCGTGAGGGTGCGAACGCCCAGAAATTCCGCCGCCCCGATGTCGTTGAGCGCTTCCAGCAGCGCCAGGCTGGCGCCGAGCGCGATGGCCGGGCGGGCGAGCGGCAGGGCGACCCGGAGGAACACCGCCCCCGGCCCGGCCCCGAGGCTGCGCCCGGCCTCGACCAGGTTCGCCGACTGCATCAGGAACAGCGCCCGGGTCGGCAGGTAGACGTAGGGGTAGAGCACGAAGCCGAGCAGCAGGATGCAGCCCGGCAGCGAGCGCAGGTCCGGCAGGATCAGGTCGCGCGGGCGGGCATAGCCGAGGAGGGCGCGGATCGCGCCCTGCACCGGGCCGACCGGGTGCAGCAGGTCGAGATAGGCGTAGGCCCCGATGTAGGTGGGGACGGCGAGCGGCAAGAGCAGCGCCCAGTCGAGCAGGCGCCTCCCCGGGAACTCGTAGGCCGCGACGAGCCAGGCCGCCCCGGTGCCGACCACGACGACCACGATCCCGACCCCGGCGAGCAGCAGTCCGGTCTCGACGAGGGCGGGGGGCAGGACATGGGCGAGGAGATGCGGCCAGAGCCCGCCGGAGCCGTGCAGCGCCTCGAGCCCCAGCGCCGCGACCGGGGCCAGGACCAGGAGGGCGGTGAGGCCGGCGGCGAGCGTCCAGGCCAGAAGCCAGGGAGACCCTCCGCCGGAGGTGGAACGAGGCAGGAGCGGCCTTGCCGCCCGGCGCGCGGCCGCCGATGGGCGCGGCGGCACGAAAGCTCTTCCCTCCACGTTGGTCGCCGGCTCCCGTCCGCTTCAGAATGGGTCGTGGTTTCCACCTGATCCGTCCCGAACAAGATCAAGCGCGAGCTCTCTCCTCTCCCCGCGGGCGGGGAGAGGGCTGTGTTCCCGTTCAGGGAACGCAGCGAGGCGGCAGCCGAGGGTGAGGGGGTGTTTCCGGAGGAGCCTCACTCGTCGAGACCCCCTCACCCTCGCTCCGGCTGCGCCTCCGCTTGCCGACGACACGACAAGGTGTCGTCGGCCCTCTCCCCGCCCGCGGGGAGAGGGGAAACCCGCGCCATCATCGGCCATCGGAACAGATCACACGGCCTCCGGCCTCACCGGTCGAACCCGACCTTGTCGACGAGCAGGCTCGCCGCCTTGCGGTTGCGGGCGATCTCGACGAGCGGGGTGGTGTCGACCGTGAGCGGGCCGAGCGCCGTGAGCAGCGGGTCCGCGGCGACGCCAGGCTTCACCGGGTACTCGTAATCGGCCTTGGCGTAGAGGCCCTGCGCGTCGTCGGAGGCGAGGTATTCGAGGAGCTTGACGGCGTTGTCGCGGTTCGGGGCGTTCTTCGCCACCACCGCGCCCGAGACGTTGACGTGCGTGCCGCCGCCCTGGAACGTCGGTAGCACCACCTGGATGCCCTCGCCCCATTTCTTCTGTTCCGGGCCGCCCCGGCCGCTGCGCATCAGGCCGACATAGTAGGAATTGCCCAGGCCGATGTCGCAGAGGTCGGCGACGATGTCGCGGGCCACGTCGCGGTCGCCGCCGCCGGCCTTGCGGGCGAGGTTGTCCTTCACGCCGCGCAGCCAGGCCTCGGTCTTCGCCTCGCCGTGCTTGACCAGGTAGGCGGCGATCAGCGCGGTGTTGTAGGGGTGCTGGCCCGCCCGCAGGCAGACCTTGCCCTTCCATTTCGGGTCGGCCAGGTCCTCGTAGGTCAGCCCGGCGAGGTCGCGGAGATCCGGATCGGCATAGGCGACCCGGGCGCGGGTCGAGAGGGCGAACCAGCGCCCCTCGGGATCGCGCAAGCTGGCGGGAACCGCCGCCTCCAGGGCGGCCGAGCGCACCGGTTGGGCGAGGTCGCGGTCGACGAGTTCGATCAGGTTGCCGATATCGACCGTCATCACCACGTCGGCGGCGGAGCGGGCGCCCTCGGCGGCGACGCGCTCGGTCAGGCCCTTGTCGACGAACACCGTGTTGACCTTGACGCCGCTCGCCTTCGTGAAGGCGTCGAGGAGCGGACGGATCAGGCCGGGCTCGCGGGTGGTGTAGAGGTTCACCTCGCTCTCGGCCCGGGCGGGGGCGGCGAGGGCGACGAGACCGAGGAACGCGAACGCGGTGCGTGACAGGGACAAGGGGCGTCTCCCGAGGATGGCGCACCCCTTGAGAAGCAATCCCGAAACAAAAGCAAGCGCGTTAGATTTTAGTTGTTTCAATGTAAAAACGAGATCCAGTGTCGGCGATCCTGCATCGATCGCGAAGCCGAGCCTGCGCTGGGTCATCGGCGTCCGGGAAGGCCGGTCGATCTGCGCACGGGCCGACATCGTCCCCTCTCATCCCGAGGCCGCGAAAGCGGAACCCGGGATGACATCGAGGGTGTCAGGTCCGTCGAACGGGCTTCAAGCTCGACGATCATCGGGCAGACGTCAGTCGCCCCCCGCCGAGCCGGTGCAGGGCCACCGCTCCCGCCACCGCGACGTTGAGCGAATCGACCCCCGGCGCCATCGGGATCGCGACCCTTTGGGCGCGGGCCATCAGCGCCTCGGGCAGGCCGGGGCCTTCGGTGCCGAGCAGCAGGAGTGAGCGGGGCAGGGGCGGCAGGGTCGCGATGTCCTCGCCCCGGGGCGAGAGGGCGACGGGCGTCAGCGCATGGCGCGCGCAGAGATCCAGCAGGTCGTCGCCGGTGGGGAGCCGGCCGAAGGGAACGGTGAGGCTCGTCCCGGCCGAGACCCGGATCGCCTTGCGGTAGAGCGGATCGCAGGTCCCGGCGTCGAGGAGCACCGCGTCGGCGCCGAAGGCGGCGGCGTTGCGGAAGATCCCCCCGACATTGTCGTGGTTGGCCAGCCCCACGAGGCCGACGAGCAGGGCCGGGCCCGGCGGCACCAGGGCGTCGGGCGGCGGCTCCTCGCCGCGCAGGCCCACCGCCAGCACGCCGCGATGGATCGGAAAGCCCGCCACCGCCCCCATCACGCCCTTGGCGGCGAGGTAGACCGGGGCGTCGAGGCCGGCCAAAGCCGGCGCCAGCCCCGGCCAGCGCTCGGGCGCGAGCAGCACCGATTCGATCCGGAACCGGGCGTGTCCAGAGAGCAGCACGCGGAGCACCACCTCGCCCTCGGCGATGAACCGGCGCTCGCGCCCGACGAGGTCGCGCTCGCGCATCCGCGTATAGGCGGCAAGGCGCGGGTCGTCGGGATCGTCGATCGGGAGGGGCGTCATCGCGCCCCGGATAGCATCACCCCTTGCGGGCGGCCAGCGGATCGGATTCGGCCCTGGTCGGCACCTTCACCAGGGCCTCGCCGTCGAGCACCGTCTCGCCGTTGACCGCGCAGATGCAGGTCAGCCGGGCGCGGCGGCGGTCGGGCACCAGCTCGGCCACCGACACCGTGACGTCGACCGTGTCGCCGATGCGCACCGGCGCGCGGAAATTGAGGCTCTGGCTGATGTAGATCGCGCCCGGCCCGGGCAGGCGGGTGCCGAGCACCGCCGAGATCAGCCCGGCGGTGTAGAGGCCGTGGGCGATGCGGGTGCCGAACGGCGTGCGGGCGGCGAAGTGCTCCGAGAGGTGGATCGGGTTGCGGTCGCCGGTGATCTCGGCAAAGCCGACCACGTCGGAGGCCGCGATGGTCTTCGACAGCGTCTCGGACAGGCCGACGCTCAGGTCCTCGAAGTACAGCACGCGCAGTTCGGGCATCATCGGCGTCGCTCCCGGTCGATTCTCGTGCCGCGGCCGAGGCGGCCGCGCGCGCGCGGCGCCGCAATCCCGGCCCGGGTTCCCGGGGGTCGCACGGGAGGGGGGCGGAAATCCAGTGGCGAAAGGTCGGACAGCCCAAAGGAGGAGACGCCGCGGGACGAGGCGCCGTGGACCGGGTTCACGCGCCGGCCCCGGGGCGCCGCGATGGATCGGACCGTCGAGCGCCCGGTGCCGTGCGCGTTCCGTCGGCTCGCCGAGACCGTCTTCTGGACTTTCTCCTTCCGCAACGTCGTCGCCTGTCGATCCGTCCCGTCTGGCGATCTTCTGCGGTCATGACTTGGACTTATCTTTATGGCGCCAGGATTGGAGGAGGCGGGCGTTTTAATTAAATTTTAGCGATATCTGGAGGAAGGATGTGAGGTCTTCCGAAGCGATCACCAGCGGTCCCCGTCATGCGCATGTCCCTGAAGAGCAGCCTGAGCGGCCTGTTCGGGATCCTCCTGTTGCTGTCCCTGTCGCAGGGCGCCGTCTCCCTGTGGAAGCTCGACGCGATCGAGAGCCGCATCGCCACCCTCGCCGACGACGCGATGCCGTCGATCACCGAGGCGCATGCCCTCAACACCCTGGTGATGCGCGCCCGGCTCTGGCAGTTCCGCTTCATCACGGCGGAGGGCGAGGCCGAGAAGGCGCTCTCGGCCAAGAGCTTCGCCGAGATGGACGCCGCGCTCGACGCCGGCATGGCGCAGTACCGCAGGCTGATCAGCTCCGCCGCCGAGCGGGAGATCTTCGATGACGTCACGGACAAGCTCGCGGCGTTCCGGGCCGACTGGGCCCGCCTCAAGGCGCTCCCGAGCCAGGCCGAGATCGACGCCTTCTTCCGTGGGCCGATGAACAAGACCTACCGGGCGATGATCGACACGACGACGAAGCTCGTCGGCCTCAACGTCGCCGCCGGCAAGGCGGCGGGCGAGGCGGCCCGGGCCGAGCGGGTGGAGGCCACCCGCACCACCGTGGCGATGTTCTCCGTCTCCGTCCTCGTCACCCTGGCGGCGGTGCTGTTCTGCCTTCTCGGCGTCGTCCGGCCGCTCGGCCGCATGACCGGGGCGATGCGCCGCCTCGCCGAGGGCGATGCCGGGACCGCGATCCCCGGCGCCGCCCGCCGGGACGAGCTCGGAGCGATGGCAGGGGCGCTGGCGGTGTTCCGCGACAACCTGATCCGCACCCGCCGCCTGGAGGAGGAGACCGCGCTCGCCCGGGCCGGGGCGGAGGCGCAGCGCCGGCAGGCGATGCGCGAGATGGCCGACGCCTTCGAGCGGGCGGTCGGCGGCATCGTCGGTGCCGTCACCGCCGCGGCGACCGAACTGCAGGCCACCGCCCAGACCATGACCGCCACCGCGCAGGAGACCGCCGGCCAGTCGAGCGGCGTCGCCGCGGCCGCCGCGCAGGCCGCCGCGAATGTCGGCACCGTCGCGGCGGCGGCCGAGGAACTGGGGGCCTCGGTTCAGGAGATCGGCCGCCAGGTCGACGGCTCGGCGCGGCTCGCCGGCGCCGCCGTCCGGGAGGCCGGCGAGAGCGCGGCCCAGGTCCGGGCGCTGACCGAGGCGACCGCCCGCATCGGCGACGTGGTCGGGCTGATCTCGTCGATCGCCGCCCAGACCAACCTGCTCGCGCTCAATGCCACGATCGAGGCGGCCCGGGCCGGCGCGGCGGGCCGCGGCTTCGCGGTGGTGGCGGCGGAAGTCAAGGAACTCGCCGGCCAGACCGCGAAGGCCACCGAGGAGATCACCGGCCAGATCGCGGCGATCCAGGCCTCGACCGGCCAGGCGGTCGGCGCGATCGGGGCGATCACCGCCCGGATCTCGGAGATCTCGACCGTGGCCACCTCGATCGCGGCGGCGGTCGAGGAGCAGGGCGCGGCGACGCAGGAGATCGTGCGCAACGTCTCCGAGGCCGCGTCCGGCACCGGCGAGGTGACGACGACCATCGCCGGCGTCGCCCGGGCCGCGGACGAGACCGGCGCGGCGGCGAGCCAGGTGCTGGGGGCGGCGAGCGAGCTGTCGCGCCAGTCCGAGCACCTCTCGGCCGAGGTGGCGCGCTTCCTCGACACGGTGCGGGCGGCCTGAGCCGCCCGGTTCCAGCCGATTCTCGAACCAATTCGTCGGTCGCGCCGCCCTGGACCACCGGGGCGGCGCTCGCCGTTTCGGCCCCGGTCAGTTCAGCGCCTGCGGGTCGGCCTCGGTCAGGAAGGCGGCGACCTCGCGGAAGAACTGCATCCGGTTCTTCTCCATCATGACCGTGTGGGTGCCCTCGCCGAGTTCGACGAAGCGTCGGTAGGGCGCGCGGGTGAGCCGGGCGAAGTATTCCTGCGCCTGGTAGCTCGGCAGGTCGGCGTCCCACTCGGCGTGGATGACCAGCGTCGGCACCCGGATCTCGCCGGGATCGTAGAGCGGCTTGCCGGCCTGCCAGTAATCCTGCGCATCCGCCACGACGCCGTTCGGCGCGCGCAACACCGGCGGCGCTTGCGCGGCGCCGGCTTTGTCGGTCGCGAAGGTGGCGTCGGCCCATTGCTCGAACCAGCCGGGCGGGATCAGCGCCGCCTGCTTGTCCTCCGGCACGCCCTTGAGCCAGCGCGCCTTCGCGCTGTCCCGGCTCACGCTCCGGTAGGCCCCGAGCGCGCCGCCGCCGGCGCCGATGAGCGAGGGCGTGCGCGAGAGCCATTGCGGCGCGTAGAGGACGAGGCGGTTGACCTTGTCGTTGTGGGTGCTGGTGTAGAGCCCCATCGTCGAGGTGCCCCAGGACCAGCCCATCAGGTCGATCTTGTCGACGCCGCGCCGCTGGCGGATGAAGTCGACGACCTGGCCGACGATCGCGGCGGCGTCCTTCGTCCGCATGAAGGGCTGTCCGTCGGCGGCCGGGCGGCTCATCGCCGCCGGACGGCCCGAGAGCCCGTAGCCCGGCAGGTCGACGAGGTAGACGTCGAAGCCGAGGCCCGCCAGGTACTCCATCATCGACAGGCCGGCGAGCGGCAGGTCGAAGGCGGTCGAGGCCGGGTAGGTCGCGCCGTGGACGTAGAGCAGGATGCGGTCGGCCGCGAAACGCTCCGTTCCGGCCGGGCGCTTGTTGCGCACGTAGATCGAGACGCCGTCCTCCGGGCCAGGCAGGCGGAACTCTTCCGTGTGGAGCGCCGGCCGGTCCGGCGAGGCCTGCGGCGCGGAGTCGGGGGCTGCCGCGGCCTGCGGGATCGCCGCGAGGGCGCCGAGGCCGGCGAGGACGAGCCGGCGGGGCACCCGCCCCGGCCCGGATGCGGTTGACCGTGATGAACGCGGCATGGCGTGTTCCTCCCTCCCGCCTGTCGTCGGCGGGTAGCCCCAGTCAAGCCGGCGCCGCCCGTCGGCACAACCGCCGGTGGGGCATGGCGCGGATGCGGCCCCCTCTGGCGCAAGCCCCTCTGGTCCAGCCCACTTTGGCCCAGCCCCCTGGCTCATGCCGCCCGATCGGGGCATAGACGCCGCGTCCTGCCGCTGCCGTGCGAGCCCGCTCCCCGTGACCTCCTCCGACACCGATCCCGGCCTGCGCGAGACCGTGGCCTCCGTCGCCCTGCTCAATCTCGGCTATTTCGGGGTCGAGGCGGCGGTGGCTCTGGCGATCGGCTCCGTCGCCCTGGTGGCCGACAGCGTCGATTTCCTGGAGGATGCGGCGCTCAACCTCCTGATCGTCGCCGGCCTCGGCTGGCGGCCCGCCGCGCGGGCGCGGCTCGGTGCGGCGATGGCCGGCATCCTGCTGCTCCCGGGGCTGGCGGCCGCCTGGACCGCCTGGCAGAAGATCGGCGCCTTCACGGCCCCGGCGCCTTTGCCGCTGACCCTGACGGGTCTCGGTGCGCTCGCGGTCAACCTCGCCTGCGCGGCGATGCTGGCCCGCCACCGCGAGGGGCGCGGCAGCCTGACCCGGGCGGCCTTCCTGTCGGCCCGCAACGATGCGGTGGCCAACGTCGCCATCGTGGCGGCCGGGCTCGTCACCGCCGCCACCCTGTCGCGATGGCCCGGCTTCGCGCCCTGGCCCGACCTGGTGGTCGGCCTCGGCATCGCGGTGATGAACGCGGAGGCCGCCCGGGAGATCTGGCAGGCCGCCGCGGCCGAGCGCCGGGCGGCGCGCGAGGGGGGGTGAGATGGGCGGGGATCGGGGCTCGATTCACACGACGACGAGAGGACTGCTCGCGACCGAGCCTGTGTGAAAACTCGGACACGCCCTGAACTTACGGAACAATCTTCCTCGCTGCAGCCATCCGAGCATCCTGGGTGGCCGCCGAGGTGCCGACAGGATGCCCCTGCCGGGTTGCCCAGCGTGCGCGGGGGGAAATTCTTCTGCAAACCCTGCGGTTTCACGCAGCCTCGACCCGTTGCAGACGAGCAGCCCCTTTGCCGGTAGAGCGTCCCGTATGACGGACCACACGAGCATCCATGTGCGGCGCGCCGATCATGTCGGCTTCGCGGTCGGCTCCCTCGACGAGGCACTTCGGTTCTGGATCGATGGGCTCGGCGCACGCCTCGTGCGGACGGGCGAGATGGAGGGCGAGTTCCTCGGTCAGGTCACCGGAGCGCATGGGGCGAAGGTGCGCCTAGCGATCGTTTCGCTGGCGGATCAGACCATCGAACTCCTGGAGTATCAGGGTCCGGACCGACCAAGCGTGCCAGCCAAGCCGTTCGACCCAGGCTTCGCGCATCTGGCCCTTGTGGTCGATGACATCGACGCGCTCCTGGTGCGGATCGCCGCCCACGGCTGGAAGGCGCAAGGTACGCCGCAGCCGATCGCGAGCGGTGCGCGGGCTGGAACGCGGGTGATCTACGCTGTCGGTCCTGACGGCGCGACGATCGAATTCATGCAGCCGCCAGCGACCGCCCAGGATCACTGATCCCGCTGGGCGAGGGCCCGCTTCCCACCTCCAGCGGTCCTTCATACGGCCAGCCCAACCAAGGAGCGGCCCTACGAACCCGGCTCCGCCGCCCCGTCGGCCTCCCGCCCGATCATCTCCCGCAGGGCCGCCCCGGTCGGCCCGGCGAGGACGTCGGCGAGGGTGAAGCGGTCGAGTTCGCGCACGAAGCTCCGCTCGGCCGCGTCGAGGGCGTGCTTGAGCAGGCAGCGGCCGGCGAGCGGGCAGGGGCCGCGGGCGCATTCGACGAGGCAGCCGAGACCTTCGAGTTCCGCCACCACGGCGCCGAGCCGCACCGCCTCCGGCGGCAGGGCCAGGCGCACGCCGCCGGCGCGGCCCTGCCGCGCCTCGATGTAGCCGGCGCCGGCGAGCCCCCGCGCCACCTTCTGGAGATGGTGCAGCGACACCCCGAAGGCGCGGGCGACGGCCGGCGTCGTCGTCCAGGCGCCGGCCTCCACCGCCGCGAGGTAGAGCAGCAGGCGCAGCGACAGGTCGGTGTAGAGCGAGAGCCGCAGGGGTGCCGTCCTTCCTTCGCGGCCGTCCGTGCCTTCGCGGCCGTCCTTGGCGGATGCCGCCCCGCTGCCCGCCCCCGGGCCGTCGGGACCGCGCGGTCGCTCCCGGCCGAAGCGCGGCCGTCGCGGGGCGCCAGCCTATCGTATGTCGGGCCGGCCGAGAAAGCCACGGGCACGGTTGTATCGTGGCCGAGCGGATGCAACCTCGCGACCACGGCCGCAGCGGAGGACCGGCCGCCGGCATGCGCTGACGCAAGCGGGCGCCAGTCGATGGTGGCATAATCTGGTAATTTTCATACTTGTTTGAAGCGAGAGGGAAAATCGCGTTCGATAAACATTTGCGAGGGCGGGGATTGTCGGGTCGGCCTAGTCAATCGTCACCGGGCCCCGATCGGCAGGGCCGGCCGGTGGGCTCCGGAGATTCGGTCCGGAGGCCCCCTCACACATTGGGGCAACCCGTGCCGCACTACTTCTTCGACATCAACGACCACGACCTGTCGCATCGCGACGACGAGGGCAGCGACTGGCCGAGCCGCGAGGCCGCCCAGGCCCATGCCATGCGGATCCTGGCCGACATCGCCCGCGACGAGGCCCGCCGCCAGGACCGGCTCCACCTGTTCGTGACCATCCGCGACGAGCGCCGCACCGTCCTCGCCATCGCGTCCCTGGCCGTCGCCTGCACCTGGCTGGATTGACCCTGGCTGGATTGAGTCTGACTGGATCGAGCCCCATCGGATCGGCCGATGGTCCCTCGCGGCCCGGCACATACCGTCGCGCCCCGAAACCGCCCTCCCGGCGGACCGTTACCCCCGCGCTTTAACCCATGTTGGCAGCGAGGCGACGTGACGGACCGGCCGATCGAGGACTACGCCATCATCGGCGATACCTGCACGACGGCGCTCGTCGCCCGGGACGGGTCGATCGACTGGCTGTGCTGGCCCTGCCACGACAGCCCGGCCGTCTTCCTGCGCCTCCTCGACGAGGAGAAGGGCGGGGCCTGCGAGATCCTGCTCGAGGGGTTGCGCGAGACGCATCGGCGCTACCGGCCCGGCACCACCATCCTGGAGACCACCTTCGTCACCGCGACCGGCCGCCTGACGCTCACCGATCTCATGCCGCTGCACCCGCTCGACGCGGTCCCGGACGAGGGCCCGGACGGCGCGCCCCACGGCCGGATCCTGCGCCTCGCCACCTGCGAGGCCGGCACGGTGACCGGCCGCTTCCGGGTCCGCTCGACCTTCGACTACGCCCGCGACGGCGCCGTCCTCGACGCGGAAGCGGGCGGGACGGTCCTGTGCCGGCGGCTCTCGAAGCCCGAGGGCGTGCGCGTCGCCGCCACGGTGCCGCTGACGATCGCCGGCGACCGGGTCGAGGCGGCATTCTCCTTGGCGGCCGGGGAGGGGGCGACGCTGGTCCTCTCCCACCGCGAGGACGACGACGGCGATATCGGGCAGGCCGCCGCGAGCCTGTCGGCGACGGAACGCTACTGGCAGGAATGGTCCGGCCGCTGCACCTATGACGGGCCGCACCGCGACGACGTCGTGCGCAGCGCACTCGTGCTCAAGCTCCTGACCCACGCCCCCTCCGGCGGGATCATCGCGGCCGCCACCACCAGCCTGCCGGAGGCGGTGCCGGGCACCCGCAACTTCGATTACCGCTACGTCTGGATGCGGGATGCGAGCTTCACCGTCACGGCCTTCGTCAATCTCGGCTACCTGCGCGAGGCGGCGGAGTTCCTGCGCTTCCTGCGCGACGCCGACGGGACCCGCGGCCGCGACCTGGAACTGATGTACGGCATCAACGGGCGCGTACCCGAGGAGGAGATCCTCGACCACCTGCGCGGCTGGCGCGGCTGCGCGCCGGTGCGGATCGGCAACGCGGCCTCGGGCCAGCACCAGTACGACATCTACGGCGAGTTCCTGGTGGCGCTCCACGCCTTCCTCGACGCCGTCGACTACGACCCGCCGGTGAAGGTCAACGACCATCTGCCCGAGGTGCTCGGGCACCTCACCGATCACGTCATCCGCTGCCGCCACGCCGCCGATCACGGCATCTGGGAACTGCGCGACGAGACGCGCCAGATCCTGCACACCAAGGGCATGCTCTGGGTCGCCCTCGACCGGGCGGTGCAGATCGCCGGGGTCCTCGACGTGGCGGCGCCCGAGCGGGTCGAGGAATGGCGAAGGGCCGCCGCCGAGATCCGGGCCGAGTACCACGAGAAGGGCTGGAACGCCCACGTCGGGGCCTACACCCAGTCTTATGGCTCCGACGACCTCGACGCGGCGGTTTTGCGCACGGTGCTGTTCGGCGCGTTCGACGCCGGGTCGCCCCGGGTCGCGGCGACGCTTCGTGCGGTGAGCGAAGGCCTCGGCGACGGCGACCTGATCTACCGCTACCGCAACGCCGACGGGTTCGAGCACCCGGAGGCGACCTTCGCGGCCTGCGCCTTCTGGCGCGTCGGCTGCCTGGCGCTCGCCGGGCGCACGGAGGAGGCCGAGCCGCTCTTCGCGCGGCTGCTGGCGCGGGGCAACGACCTCGGGCTGTTCGCCGAGGAGATCGACGCCGGGACGGGCGAGCAGCGCGGCAACGTCCCGCAAGGGTTCACCCACATGGCGATCATCAACCACGCGGTCCGCCTCGACCGGGCGGCGCGGCACGCCGAGGCGCAGGCCCGCGGGACGATGACGGACGAGCCGTGCCGGTGGGCGGTGGGCGCCTGAGCGCCGGAGTGAGCGGCGGCGGAGGAAGAGCCGTCCCGGGGGGTGGGCACCGCCGCCCGAATTTGCTCTAAGGCTCGGATGGGCGCCCCGCGGGCGCCCCGACCGATCCGAAGCCTCCTATCCGGGAACCCAAGTCGTGGCGGGCGAGCCGTACTTCATCACCACCGCCATCTCGTACCCCAACGGGGTGCCGCATATCGGGCATGCCTACGAGGTGATCGCCGCCGATGCCATCGCGCGCTTCAAGCGCCTCGACGGTTACGACGTGTTCTTCACCACCGGCACCGACGAGCACGGCCTCAAGATCCAGCAGACCGCCGCCAAGGCCGGGATCAGCCCGCGCGCCTTCGTCGACGATATGGCGCCGCGCTTCCGCGCCATGGCCGAGCGGCTCGACTGCTCGTTCGACCGCTTCATCCGCACCACCGATGCCGACCACATCGCCTCCGCTCAAGCCCTGTGGCGCCGGATGGAGGAGAACGGCGACATCTACCTCGCCAAGTATGCCGGCTGGTACTCGGTCCGCGACGAGGCCTATTACGACGAATCCGAGCTCGTCACCTCAGCCGACGGCAGCCGCCGGGCCGAGAAGACCGGCACGCCGGTCGAGTGGGTCGAGGAGGAGAGCTATTTCTTCCGGCTCTCGGCCTATGGCGAGCGCCTGCTCGCCCTCTACGAGGCGAACCCGGACTTCATCGGCCCCGATTCGCGCCGCAACGAGGTGACGAGCTTCGTCCGCTCCGGCCTCCAGGATTTATCCGTCAGCCGCACCACCTTCGACTGGGGCGTCCCGGTGCCGGGCAACCCGGCCCACGTGATGTATGTCTGGGTCGACGCGCTGACCAACTACATCACCTCCTGCGGCTTTCCCGACGAGGGCGACCCGCGCTGGCGCCACTGGCCGGCCGACCTCCACGTCATCGGCAAGGACATCATCCGTTTCCACGCGGTCTACTGGCCGGCCTTCCTGATGTCGGCCGGTCTCCCGGTGCCCAAGCGCGTCTTCGGTCACGGCTTCCTCCTCAACAAGGGAGAGAAGATGTCGAAGTCGGTCGGCAACGTCGTCGACCCGGTGGGGCTGGCCGACATCTACGGCGTCGATCCCCTGCGCTACTTCGTGCTGCGCGAGGTGCCGTTCGGCCAGGACGGCAGCTACTCGCACGAGGCGATCGTCAACCGGCTCAATGCCGACCTCGCCAACGACCTCGGCAACCTCGCCCAGCGCTCGCTGACCATGATCGCCCGCAATTGCGGGGGGCAGGTGCCTCAGGCCGGCGAGCCGGCCGCCGCCGACCGGGCGCTGCTGGCGCTCGCCGACGCGCTGCCGGAGAAGGCGAGGGGGCTGATGCAGGATCTCGCCCTGCACGCGGTGCTCGCCGAGATCTGGGCCGTGGTGGCGGAGGCCAACCGCTACTTCGCCGGTCAGGAGCCGTGGGCCCTGCGCAAGACCGACCCGGCCCGGATGGAAGCAGTGCTCTACACCACCGCCGAGGTGCTGCGGGCGGTCGGCATCCTGGTCCAGCCCTTCATCCCGAACGCCGCCGCGCGGCTCCTCGACCTGCTGGCGGTGGCGCCGGACGCGCGCAAGCTCGCCGATGTCGGGCCGGAGCATCGCCTCGTGCCCGGCACGAGCCTGCCGGCGCCGAGCCCGATCTTCCCGCGCTACGTGGAGCCCGAGGCGTGAGCCTGGTCGACAGCCATTGCCACCTCGACTCGCCCGGCCTCGCCGAGCGGCTGCCCGAGGTGCTGGCCCGCGCCAAGGCCGCCGGGATCGACCGGATGGTGACGATCTCGACCCGTGTCGCCCGGTTCGAGACCTACCGGGCCCTGAGCGAGGCCCACCCGGAGGTTTTCTTCACGATCGGCACCCACCCGCATCAGGCGGGCGAGGAGCCGGACGTGCCGGCGAGCGAGATCGTCGCCCTGTCGCGCCATCCGCGCTGCATCGGCATCGGCGAGGCGGGGCTCGACTACCATTACGACACCGCGCCCCGGGACGTTCAGCAGAAGGTCTTTCGCACCCACATCGCGGCCGCGCGCGAGAGCGGGCTGCCGCTCGTCATCCACGCCCGCGAGGCGGACGAGGACGTCGGCCGCATCCTCACCGAGGAGATGGCGCGCGGGCCGTTCAAGGCGGTGCTGCACTGCTTCTCGTCGGGGCGGCGGCTGGCCGAGATCGGGGTCGAGCTCGGCCTCTCTATCTCGTTCTCCGGCATCGTCACCTTCCGCAACTCGGACGAGATCCGGTCGATCGCCAAGGGAGTGCCGCACGAGCGCCTTCTGGTCGAGACCGACGCGCCCTATCTGGCGCCGGTGCCGCATCGGGGCCGGCCGAACGAGCCGGCCTTCGTCGCCGACACCGCCCGGGTGCTGGCCGAGACCGTGGGGCTTGCCCCCGACGCGCTGGCAAGCCTCACCACCGCCAATTTCGATCGCCTGTTCGACAAGGCCGCCGCGCACAGCCGAGGGCTCTGACCGCATGCCGACCCTGACCCTTCGCATCCTGGGCTGCGGCTCCTCGGGCGGCGTGCCGCGGGTCGGCTATGGCTGGGGCGCCTGCGACCCGGCCGATTCGCGCAACCGGCGCCGACGCTGCTCGCTCCTGGTCGAGCGCCGGGACGCGGAAGACCAGGCGACCACCGTTCTCGTCGACACCTCGCCGGACCTGCGCGAGCAGCTCCTCGACGCCGGGGTGCAGCGCCTCGACGGCATCCTGTTCACCCATTCCCACGCCGACCACACCCACGGCATCGACGACGTGCGCCCGCTGGTGATCCACATGCGCCGGCGCATCCCGGTCCATGCCGATGCGGACACCTCGGCCTTGCTGCGCGCCCGCTTCGCCTATTGCTTCACCTCGCGGGAAGGCAGCCTCTACCCGCCGATCCTCGACCTGCACGCGCTCGAGACCGGCACGCCGGTGACCGTCGCGGGCCCGGGCGGGACGGTGACGGCGACCGCCTTCACGATGGAGCACGGGCCCGAGGAGAAGGCGTTGGGCTTCCGCTTCGCCGATGCGGCCTACGCGCCCGACGTCAGCACCATGCCCGACGCGGCCAAGGCCCGTTTGCGCAACCTCGACCTCCTGATCGTCGATGCGCTGCGCGACTCGCCCCATCCGACCCATTTCTCGGTGTCCGACGCCCTGGCGCTGATCGAGGAGGTGGCGCCGCGCCGCGCCATCCTGACCAACCTCCACACCGACCTCGATTACGAGACCTTGCGCCGGCGCCTGCCGCCCGGGGTGGTGCCGGCCTATGACGGGCTGTCGGTGACGGTCGACGGCTGATCCGCCGGCCGGAGATGGACCGCGAGCCAGAGCGTCGGTTCGTCGGGGCTGGTCCACTCGACCCGGTGGCGCAGCCGCGCCGGGATCAGCAGGTGGTCGCCGGGGCTAAGCCGCCGGGGCGCCGTCTCGCCGTGCAGGTGCAGGCCGGCGCTCCCTGAGAGCAGCACGACCCATTCGTCCCAGGGCTGGTCGTACCAGAAGCCCGGCGGGCTGGCCTGGCCGGTCGAGACGATCCGCTCGATGCGAGCGTGCGGGGTTTGGGCCAGGAGGTCGACCCGTTCATCGGGCTGAGGCGTGGCGGGCAGGCCGGAAAAGAGGTTGGCGGTCGGTGGGTACACCGGTTCAGAGGTCATGTTTCGCCCAGATCGCTGCGACCTCCTCGTCGCTGGCGAACTCGCCCCGCTCGGCCTGCGCGAGGGACGTGGCGAACGACGCCTTCTCCTCGGGGCTGAGAACGACGAGGCTCCGCTCGTCGTCGATGACGGCCAGCATGGCACGAGCGACATCGTCCTGCGCTTGCGAGCGGACGCGCGCGACGGCTTCTTCGAGAAGGTCGGTCATAACCGGCATCCTGCACCTGATTCGCGTCGGACAGAAGGATATCCGAAGCACGGGCCGACGGGCCTCGGACACGCCCGGAGAATACTCCCGTCAGGCCCCACTCGGCATTCTGGTTCCATAAGATTCCTTATGCGAATTGCGGATCATGGCTCCGTGCGGGGGGATCGGGCGAGCGGACCGGCCCCTCGCCCGGCGACGATGGACGCGACTCGGCCTTCGGGACGGAACGCCCCGAAAACCGTGTCGCCCCCAAAGCCGCGTCGCCTGGACGGTTCAGCGCGGTCCACCGCCCCGGCGCATCGCGATCTCCTGTCCCTCCTGCTGGAGCGCGCCGGACGGGGCCAGGCTCTCGTTCGGGATCGGGGTCATGCCCTCGTGCGCGGTGCGCGATTCCGGCCGGTCGGCGGCCGGATCGCCGGCCTCCCGCCGCAGCGCCAGGGCGCGCCGGGCATGGGAGACCAGGCTGCCGCGGGCCTCGGCGGTGCGGCGGCGCTCCCGCTCCTTGTTGGCGCGCTTGACGGCCGAGGCGAGCAGCCCCGCCTTCTGCCGCGAGCCGGTGTCGTCCGAGGCCGGCCGCGCGCCCGAGGGCGCCGCCCGTCCGCGGATCTCGCGGCGCTGACGGTGGGCGATCCCGCGCGCCCGGTCCCGGCGCTCGCGCAGGCGGTGGATCAGGTCGTCGAGGTCGCGGTCGGCGATATCCTGGATGCGGGGATGATGCGACCGGCCGACGAGCTCGGCCTCGTCGGCGGTCAGCAGGCGGGCTTCCTGGCGGCTCGAGATGGTCACAGGGCTGCTCCGTCGATGCGTGGGCTGGGGCAGTCCGGAGCGCGGCTCGTTGGGCGCACCCCGTCCTCGTGCAGAGGAAGCCCAGGGAGAAAGCGTGGTTCCGCGGTGCTTGATCGTGACGCAGAGGCCGAAAATCCGGGATTAAGTGTCGATTTCGGGCGTCGCGCCCGGCGCGGCGCATCGTGAACAGCCTACCGGCTGCCAATGTGCGCGAGATGGTCTGACCAAAAGGTATCCGGACGCCAAGAATATCCGGACGAAGAGTCGTCCGCTCGACGAGGCGCATCTTCTTTCAGCGCGCTTTGAATGGTGCGACGGCCGGCAATTCGCGCGAGACAGGCATGCCATTGATGACGGAGTGGATGATACGTCGCCCATCCAGGCCGATGACGACATGCTCGCCCGGCTTCGCGTGCGTGATCGTGTCCGCGATGGCCTCGACTCGCTCCAGGATCAGGCGTCGCTTGTTGTATGGCAGGGCCACGACCGCGATGGAGCGGCCCTGGAGGCTCTGCTGATAGGCCATGTTCTTGTCGTTGGTGACGAGCACCGAGAAGCCGGCCTCCTCGATCGTCTTGAGCAATGCGCCGTTGCCGAGCGCTGCCCATGGTCGGGGAAAGCGGTTGGCGTCGATCCCGTGATCGCGCAAGGCCTGGACGAGCTGGCGTGGAACGCCCTCGTCGACGACCGTCTTCACGCCGCCCTCGGGCCGGCGACCGCCTGCGCGGCGAATTCGAGCACGGCCACGACGTCGTCCCGGTTCAAGGCCTCGTAGGTATCCAGGATCTCGTCCAGAGACAGGCCGTCGGCCAGGTTCTCGAACACGACCTCGACCGGCACGCGCGTGCCGCGAAAGACCCGGCGGCCCGCGAGGATGGCCGGGTTCGAGACCACGATGTCGTCCAGTGACTGGGGCGTGCCAGGCGATCGGGGGGGCGTCATCGTACGGCTCCTGCCGTGTCGCATGCGGGAGGTGCTGCTCCTGAGGTGCACGATAACCCCTTCCGGTACCTGCGTCAGGCCCCCGCCCCCGGCGCTTCGGTTTTACCGCACTACCTGATGCGCGTCGTCGGGACGCCTTCACGGGCGCAGCGCGCAACGAATGGCCCGAGACACGAGAACGCCGGCCCCTCGCGGGGCCGGCGCTCGCTTTCGTGACCGAAAGCCGGGATCAGCCGTTCTTGGTCTGCAGGCCGATCGCCACGAAGCGGGTGCCCTTGTCGTTCTTGATCCGCATCAGCACCGCCTTGCGGCCGTCGCTCTCCGCGGCGCGGATGCGACCGGCGACGTCGGACAGGGTCGAGACCGGCTGGCCGCCGACATCGAGGATGACATCGCCCTCCTGGATGCCCTTGGCCGCCGCCGGGCCGTCCGGATCGACGCCGACCACCGCGACGCCCTCCTGGCCGGCGCCGACCTGGGCCGCCGGGGCGAGGCTGAGGCCCAGCCGCGGCTGGCTGTCGCCGCGGCTGCCACCATTGTCGTTGGCGCTCGCCACCTTGGTGTCGTTCGGCAGCGTGCCGAGGGTCACCTGGGCGGTCTCGGTCTTTCCGCTCCGGACATAGGTGAGGTCCACCTTGGTGCCGGGCTTCAGCGAGGCGATCTTGCGCGACAGCTCGCGGGCATCGGTCACCGGCTCGCCGTTCACCGCCTGCACCACGTCGCCGGCCTTGAGCCCGGCCTTGGCGGCGGGCGTGCCGTCCTGGGCGCTGTTCACCAGCGCGCCCTTGGCCTTGTCGAGGCCGAGGCTGTCGGCGATGTCCTTCGTCACCGGCTGGATCTGGAGGCCGAGATAGCCGCGGGCGACCTTGCCGTCGGCGCGCAGCTGGTCGACCACCGCCTGCACCGTCTCCGAGGGAATCGCGAAGGCGAGGCCCACATTGCCACCCGACGGCGAGGCAATCGCGGTGTTCACGCCCACCACCTCGCCCTTGACGTCGAAGGTCGGCCCGCCGGAATTGCCCTTGTTGATCGGCGCGTCGATCTGCAGGAAGTCGTCGTAGGGGCCGGCGCCGATGTCGCGGCCGCGGGCCGAGACGATGCCGGCGGTGACCGTGCCCCCCAAGCCGAAGGGATTGCCGATCGCCACCACCCAGTCGCCGACCTGCGGCGCGCCGTGCGACAGCTTCACGTAGGGGAATGGTGCGCCGTCGGTGACCTTGAGCAGCGCCAGATCGGTCTTCGGGTCGGTGCCGATGATCTTGGCCGGCAGGGTGCGGCCGTCGTCGAGGGTCACTTCGACCGACTTGGCGTTGTTCACCACGTGGTTGTTGGTCACCACGTAGCCGTCGGCCGAGATGAAGAAGCCGGAGCCCTGCGCCGCGCCGCCGCCGTGGCGCTGCGGGCGCTGCATGCCGCCGGGCCCGCCCTCGCCGAAGCGGCGGAAGAAGTCGCGCAGCTGCGGCGGGACGTTCTGGAGGTTCGGCTGGCCGCCGCCCTCCTCGTCGTCCGAGGCGTCGTCCTTCAGCTTCACCTTCACCGAGACCACGCCCGGCTTCACCCGGTTGACGATCGGCGCGAAGCTGCCCGGCGGGTGCTCGGTCGTGGTGATCGGGGTCTGCGGCAGGGCCTGGGCGTAGGCCGGGGTGCTGGAGGGCAGGATGGCGGTGCCGAGCGCCCCGGTGGCGACGAGGGTGACGGCGGCCACGGAGGCGAGGGCCTTGCGGTGGAAGCGGCTGGGCTCGCGGCGGGTCTCGCGGGAAGTCTCGGTGGTCTGGGACATCGGTTTCTTGAGGCTCCGTGTGGCGAAGGCGGCGCTCGCTGCCGTTCGATGGGGCCATTATGGTCGGCGGGCCTGACTGCGCCGTGGCCCGTAGATTACGGTTTGGTCAGGCACCGGACGCCCGGCCGGGCCGAAGGGGCCGCGCCCCGGCCCCTCGCACCCCATCAGCCCCCGCACCCCAAGGATTCCCATGGACATCGCCGTCTCGGTCATCTCCCTGCTGCTGGTGCTCGTGCTGATCGCCCGGGGCGTGCCGGGCCGCAACCTGCTGGTCGCCCTCGCGGTGGCGCTCGCCGTGGTGGTGCTGGTCGTCGGCATCGAGCGGGCCGGCCTGTGGCCCGACTCGTTCCACACCCGCTGAAAGACGGACCCCCGATGACCGCCCTCCCCCTGGTGCTCTACCCGGACCCGCGCCTGCGCCTGGCCCCGCCCCCGGTTACGGTCTTCGACGAGGCCTTGCGGGCCGTCGCGGGCGACCTGCTCGACACGCTGCGGTCGGTCTCGGCGCTCGGCCTCACCGGCCCGCATGTCGGCGCGCCGGTGCGGGTGACCGTCATCCGGGCGACGCTCGACTTCGCGCCGCGGACCTACGTCAACCCGGAACTGGTCTGGGCCTCACCCGAGACCGCCCGCCACCGCGAGGGCAGCGTCTCGATGCCGGGCGTCGACGAGGAGGTCGAGCGCCCGGCCCGGGTGCGGGTCCGCTTCCACGACCTCGACGGCACGGCGCACGAGGCCGAGGAAGAGGGTTTCGCCGCCGCCTGCCTGCAGCACGAGATCGACCAGCTCGACGGCCTGTTCTGGATCGAGCGCCTGTCGCGCCTCAAGCGCGAGCGGGTGCTCAAGCGCTACGCCAAGCTGCGGCGCGGCTGACGCCGCCTGCCGGGACGCCTCGACCGAAGCCTTAACCGGGCCGGCCGCAGGGTGGCGCATCCCTGCCGCACCGGAACGGCGGACCCAGCCTGGCCGTTAACCCGGCAATCGGGCCGTCCCCGGCCCGAAACCCCTCGGACGAAAAGCCCCTCGGAAAGGATGCCGATGCGCCCCCTCCGGATTCTCCTGATCCCCGCCGCCCTGCTGGCGACGACGCTCGCGGCCTCCGCCCAGCCCAGCCCGTATGACCGCTACGGCCCGCGCGACATCGACGCCACCGGCACCGTCGGCGGCCGCGCGCCCTGGTCCGCGCCCTGGGTCTACGATACCGGCGGCGACAACGACCGCCGCCCCGAACTGCCCGCCTACCAGCAGGGCGGCGGCCAGCAGACCGGCGGCCCGGCCCGCAACCTGCTGCCGGATGACGGGCTGCACATCGTCCCGCGTTGAACGGAATCCCGGTGGCCGGCCACACGCGACACAACAGGACCGTTGCCGCGCGGCTCCGGTCCTTGCCACCTTCGACCTCATCCTGAGGTGTCGGTCGATCGAAGATCGCCTTGCGCGCATCTCAGGATGAGGTCCGCGGGGAGGACGGACGGTGACCGTCGCAGATTTTCGTCGCAGAACCGGCCACCGCTGAAACCTGCTCGGGGCCCTAGGCGGTGTGGACAGTTACCTGAGCCATAGGACGATGGCGGCGATGGTGACCACTGCGGCATAGTTGCGGGCTGTTTTCTCGTAGCGTGTGGCGACACGCCGGAACTGCTTGAGCTTGGAGAAGCAGCACTCAATCAGGTGCCTCTCGGTATAGAGCGCCGTGTCGAGCTCGTACTTCTTGGCGCGTGAGGGATTGTTCGGGATCACAGCCGTGGCGCCCTTGCCGGCAATCGCCTCGCGCAGCCGATTACTGTCGTAGGCCGCATCGGCCAGGACCACCGCAGCAGGGAGATCCGCCAGGAGCGCCTCGGCCTGGGGCGCATCGCCTTTCTGCCCCGCCGTGAGGGCAAACCGGATCGGACAGCCAAGGCCGCGTACGACCAAGTGGATCTTGGTGCTCAGGCCGCCGCGGGACCGGCCCAGTGCCTGATCGGGCGGATCATCAGACCCCCTTTTTTTGCGCCCGCCGCATGTTGGTGAGCGCGCACGATCGTGGAGTCGACGATCAGGTACTCAAAGTCGGGATCGTCAGCCATCGCCTCGAAAATGCGCCACCACACGCCCTTCTGGCTCCAGCGACTGAAGCGGCGGAACACGCTGTTCCAGTCGCCGAACGCCTCGGGCAGGTCGCGCCACGGTGCGCCGGTGCGCACGATCCAGAGCACGCCCTCCACGAACATGCGGTTGTCGCGTCCGGTCGAGCCGCGTTGATCCGGCCGGCCGATGATCAGGGGGGATAAGCGCTCCCACTGACCATCGCTGAGAACGAGACGATCCAGAACTCCCAAGGCGGCCCCCCAAAAAGCAGCCTTGAATCACTCCCCACCCGCAAAGGGAACCCCAAGAGTCCACACCGCCTAGTCCGCGCCGGCAGCGGGGTCGCCCGCCTCCGGCTCGCTCGCCCTCCGCCGCACGCTCGCCCGCTCGCCGGCCTCCGCCGCGCATTTGTCGGCGTGGATCGCCCGGTTGACCACCTGGAGGTTCGGCAGGCCCCAGTAACCCAGGAGTTCGGGCCAGGGCCGCGCCCGCTCCTCGCGCCAGATCCGGTAGAGCGGCACCCGGTGGTCGACCTCGGCCGTCTTCAGGAGGCGCTTGCCGGACTGGGCGCAGCGATGGCCCTGGCGGCGCTTCAGCTCCTTCACATGGTCGGCCGGCGCGATCCAGAACTTCCAGGCGGTGACGCAGGCCGCGTGCCACGCGGCGTTGCGGTTGGGCGTCCCCGTCCCCCACAGGTCGCGGTGCCAGCCGAAGCGGTAGACCGGCTGGCCGCAGATGCAGCAATGCCCCTTGCCCCGGGCATGGGGCGCCTCGCGGAACGGCGCCGGCGGCATCCGGAAGCTGAAGGCCAGCCCCTTCTCGGCGAGCGCCGTCTCGGACAGGCCCTCCACGGCCTTGCCGCGGCGCCTTTTGTCGAGGCGCCGTTCCTCCGGGTTCCAGGTGCCGAGGCGCCAGGTCCAGCCCTCCGGCTGGCCGGAGGCGGCGGCGAGCGCCCGCGCCAGCCGGTCGGCCCGCAGGATGTGGTGGCGCCAGTAGCTCTCGACGGCGAGCCGCGGCGTCGGCGGCACCAGGGGCCGCGACAGGGCGTGGCGCAGCACCGGGAGCGGGAACACCGCCGGCAGGGACTTTTCCAGCCGCGCCCGGGCGGCGGCGTTGCGCGCCTCGCGCCACAGCGAGGCCGCCGAGGGCGGCTGGTCCGCCGGGCCGTCCGCCGGCGCCGCCAGCGCCGGCAGCCGGTCCGCGAGGGTCGGCTTGGGCGTCTTCGCTGGTTTCGCCTTGGCCGGCTTCTCCTTGGCCGGTTTCGCCTTGGCCTGGGTCGTTGTGGCCGCTCGCTTCGCCATGCCGGTCCCGAATCGGCCGCACCGGCCACGGCCAGGGCATAACGCCGAAGCGTCGCCGCACAAAATCCCGCGCGTCGTACGGGCCGATCCCGGGGCTCCCGACGCTGGTCCGCGGCGGAATGCCGCCTATGTGACCACGGCAACGCTCGCGGCGCCGGCAGGCGCCGCCCAACCGTGCATCGCCCCAGGAGCTTCGCCGCCACCATGACCGCCTCTCTCCTCGGCCGCCTGCGCCTCGCCCTCGTGGCGCTCAGCCTCGCCACCACCCTCACGGCCTGCGACGCGGTCAACCGGGTGCCGACCCTGGAGGAGGCGGCGAAGTCGCGCTGGGGCGAGGTGCAGAACCAGTACCAGCGCCGCGCCGACCTGATCCCCAACCTCGTCGAGACCGTGAAGGGCTACGCCCAGCAGGAGAAGGACGTGCTGGTGCAGGTCACCGAGGCCCGCGCCAAGGCGAGTTCGGTCAAGGTCGACGCCTCGACGGTGAGCGATCCGCAGAAGTTCCGCGAGTTCCAGGACGCCCAGAACCAGCTCTCCGGGGCGCTCGGCCGGCTCCTCGTCACCGTCGAGCGCTATCCCGACCTGAAGTCGAACGCCAATTTCCTCGCCCTGCAATCGCAGCTCGAGGGCACCGAGAACCGCATCGCGGTGGCGCGGCGCGACTACATCCAGGCGGTGCAGGCCTACAACACCGAGATCCGCACCATTCCCGGCCGCTGGATCGCCTCCACCCTCTATCCCGATGCCAAGCCGATGGAGGCCTTCACCGCCACCCCCGATGCCAGCCGCCCGCCGAACGTGAAGTTCTAGGGCGATGCGCAGCCCTGCGGGCGCGGTCCTCGCCCTCCTGCTGATCCTCTGGACCGGGGCGGCGTGCGCCCTCGACCTGCCGCCGCTCACCGGCCGGGTGGTCGACAATGCCGGGCTGCTGCGCCCGGAGGACAAGGCGGCGCTCGCCGAGACGCTCAAGGCGCACGAGGACAAGACCACCGACCAGGTCGTGGTCGCCACCGTGCCGTCGCTCCAGGGCACCTCGGTCGAGGATTTTGCCAACCGCCTGTTTCGCGCCTGGGGCCTCGGCACCAAGGCGCGCAACAACGGCGTCCTGTTCCTCATCGCCCCCACCGAGCGCAAGGTGCGGATCGAGGTCGGCTACGGCCTCGAAGGGGCGCTCACCGACGCCCTGACCAAGGTGATCATCGCGAGCGCGGTGGCGCCGAAGTTCAAGGCCGGGGATTTTCCCGGCGGCATCCGGGCCGGCATCGACGGGATCCTCGGCATCCTCTCCGGCGACGCCGCCGAGTGGCAGCGCCGCGCCGAGGTGCGGGAGGATTCCGGCGGCGGCCTCGATCCGGTCCTGGTGCTGATCCTGCTCGTGGTGATCGGCTTCGTGCTCGTCCGGCTCCTCACCGGAGGCGGTGGCGGCCCGGGGCGGCCGCATCGCCGCAGCGGCGGCAACTGGATCGTCGTGCCCGGCCCGCCGAGCGGCGGTTTCGGCGGAGGCTTTGGCGGGAGCTTCGGCGGAGGTGGCGGCTTCTCGGGCGGCGGCGGCTCGTCCGGCGGCGGCGGCGCCTCGGGAGACTGGTGATGCCCGAATTGGGGAACCCGATGACGACCCTGAGCGAGGCGGAGCGCACCCGCATCGCCGCGGCGATCGCGGCGGCCGAGCGCGGCACGGCGGGCGAGATCGTCGTGATGGTGGCGGCCCGCTCCGGCGCCTATCGCAGCCTGCCGCCGGCCCTGGCGCTGGCCGGCGCCCTCATCGTGCCCTGGCCGCTGATCCTGCTGACCGGGCTCTCCGCCACCCGGATCTTCCTGGTCCAGCTCGTCGTCGCCCTGGCGTTGTTGCTGAGCCTCGCGGCGGCCCCCGCCCTCGCCCGCCTACCCCGCGCCCTGCCCCGCTTCCTCCGCCGCGCCCGCGCCCGGGCCGCCGCCCAGCACGAGTTCCACGCGCGGGGCCTTGCCCGCACGCGCGGCCGCACCGGCGTGCTGATCTACGTCGCGCTCGCCGAGCGCTACGCCGACGTGGTGACCGATATCGGGGTCGGCGCCGTCCCCGATTCCTGGCGGCCGGTGCTGGACGACCTCGTGGCGGCCTTGCGCCGCGACGCCCTGGCGGAAGGCCTGGTGCGGGCGGTGGCGGCGGCCGGCGCGATCCTGGCCGAGGCCGCCCCGCCGCAGCCCGGCGACACCGACGAGTTGCCGAACCGGGTGATCGTGACCGAGTAGGCGAGCCGTCACGCGATGACCTGCGAGGTCATCGACGGGCGCCCGCTCCCCCGTCCATTCTCCTCTCGCTCCCTGGAGGAAGGACGAACCGATGACCGACCCCGCCGCCCTCGCCGCCCGCTACCTCGACACCTGGAACGAGACCGACCCCGCCCGCCGCCGCGCCCTCCTCGCCGAGACCTTCACCGAGGGCGCGCGCTATCGCGACCCGCTGATGGCCGGCGAGGGCCATGACGGGCTCGACGCCCTGATCGGCGCCGTGCAGGCCCGCTTCCCCGGCCTGCGCTTTCGCCTCGCCGGCCGGCCCGACGGCTACGGCGACCGCCTGCGGTTCTCCTGGGCGCTGGCGCCCGAGGGCGGCGAGGGCGTGGTCGAGGGCACCGACTTCGCCACCCTGGAGGGCGGTCGCCTCGCCGAGGTGACCGGCTTCCTCGACCGGGTGCCGGCCTGACGCGCGGGAGCGCCCCCCGTGATCCTCGGCACCGCCGGCCCGCCGGGCGACATCCTGCGGGCCTGGCGCCGGCGCCGGCACCTGAGCCAGCTCGCCCTGGCGCTGGAGGCGGAGATCTCCCAGCGCCACCTGAGCTGCCTCGAGAGCGGCCGCGCCCGGGCGAGCCGGGCGATGCTGCTCCATCTCGCCGAGCGCTTGGGGATCCCCTTACGCGAGCGCAACGCCCTGCTGCTCGCCGCCGGCTACGCCCCGGTCTTCGCCGAGCGCGCCCTCGACGATCCGGCTTTGGCCCCGGCCCGCCGGGCGGTGGCGCGGATCCTCGACGGCCACGCCCCCTACCCGGCCCTCGCCATCGACCGCCACTGGACCCTGCTCGCCGCCAACGCCGCCCTCGCCCCGCTCCTCGACGGGGTCGATCCCGCCCTCCTCGCCCCGCCGGTGAACGTGCTGCGGCTCAGCCTGCATCCCGGCGGCCTGGCGCCGCGCATCCTCAACCTGGGCGAATGGCGCGCCCACCTCCTCGACCGCCTGCACCGGCAGGGCACGGCGAGCGGCGACCCCGGCCTCGCCCGGCTCCTGGACGAGCTCTCCGCCTACCCCGCGCCCGAAGCCCCGGATGGTCCGGGCGACGGCGCCGGGGTGGCGGTCCCCCTCGTCCTCGCCGTCCCGGCGGGCCGCCTCTCGTTCCTGTCGACCACCACGGTGTTCGGCACGCCCGTCGACATCACGCTGGCGGAGCTCGCCGTCGAGGCCTTCTTCCCCGCCGATCCCGAGACCGCCGCCCTGCTCCACCGCCTCGCCCCGCCGCGCAAGCAGGCTCGAACAGAACCAGGAGAGACGCCCCCATGACGCGCCCCGCCTACGCCGTCGCCCATCTGCGCCGCGTCACCCTCGGCCCGGCGATCGCCACCTATCTCGCGCGCATCGACGCCACCCTGGCGCCGTTCGGTGGCCGCTTCCTCATCCACGGCGCCCGCCCCGAGCCGCTCGAGGGCGACTTCTCCGGCGACCTCGTCGTCATCGCCTTCCCGGACCGCGCCCGGGCCCGCGCCTGGTACGAGTCCCCGGCCTACCAGGCGATCCTGCCCCTGCGCACGACCCATTCCGACGGCGTCGCCTTCCTGATCGACGGCGTCCCCGCCGACCACCGCGCCCCCGACGTCCTCGCCGGCTGACGCCGCCGGCACGAAGGGGCTTGCGCGGACGCGAGCGCGGCGCTAATACCCCGCTCGCCCTCTCGGGGGCGTCGGAGCGTAGCGCAGCCCGGTTAGCGCACTAGTCTGGGGGACTAGGGGTCGGAGGTTCGAATCCTCTCGCTCCGACCATTAAAATCAAGCACTTAGCTGTTGATGCATGTGCTGGTGGCTTCCGGAGATCCGGGACTAGGAAGCCAATCGGAAGCCACAAGCCGAACTTCCTCTACAACGATAAGCTTGCCCACTGAACGGTTCATGTGAGCTCAGTGGGCGCTCGTTTTTGGCTGATGCGCCTTGCTCTATAAAATTCGACGCCAAGCAGCTTCGAGCGCAGCCGACACGCACTTGCCGATCCTACCTGATCAGGCAGCCTGGATGCCGAGTGCGGCGCCAATCGAGCTAGCGACGCGCCCGGCTCGATAGCGGTCCACCGTCATTACAGTATGGGCGGGCCGCTTACACAACCATGCCATCAGCAGATGCAAGCCCCCCAGCGGCGCACTATCTCCGTTGTGTAGACATTATGCGGCAGTTTGCACCTTACACAGCCGCCTTTGCATTAAGAGCGCCTAACAGAACCGCTCGATCTGGCGGAGGGTGATGCGGCTGGCCTGCAGGACTGTGAAGGCCTCGTAGATGTCGGCGCGGCGCTCATAGCGGATGGGCAATCGGCGGGCGCGGTTGAACCAAGCGTGGCTGCGCTCGACTACCCAGCGATGCCGTCCGAGCCGGTCACTTCTCTCGATGCCGCGTCGGGCGATCCGCGGCCTGATCCCGCGTGCCCGGCACTCCTGCCGCCGCACGCGGGCATCGTAGGCCTTGTCGGCGTGCAACTTGTCGGGGCGCCGGCGCGGTCGTCCACGCCGCCCGCTGCGCACAGGCGGGATCGCGTCCAGCGTCGGGGCCATCAGCGGGCTGTCGTGACAATTGGCGCCGGTCAGAACGAGGCTGAGCGGCGTGCCGCGTGCGTCGGTGACGAGGTGGCGCTTGGTCCCCGCCTTGCCCCGGTCCGTCGGGTTCGGGCCGGTGGCAGCCCCCCTTTTTTCGCCGGCACGCTCGCGCTGTCGACGCTCGCTCGGCTCCAGTCGATCTCGCCCGCCGCATGCAGGCGTTCAAGCAGCACCTGATGCAGGCGCCGCCACACGTCGGCCGCTTGCCAATCGCGCAGCCGGCGCCAGCAGCTCATGCCGCAGCCGCAGTTCATCTCGGCCGGCAGCATCTCCCAGGGGATGCCCGAGCGCAGCACGAACAGGATGCCCGTCAGGGCAGCCGATCGTCCAGCCGCGGACGCCCGCCCTTGGGGCGAGGCGGGTGCGGCGGCAGAAGTGGGGCAATCGCAGCCCAGAGATCGTCGGGAAGAAGCGGGCGAGCCATACCAGACAACGCCCAACCGCGCCGATCGTGCCGTTCTGTTAGGCGCTCTAAATGTACAATGGAGCCCTGTGCCGCGGCAGCGGCCAGCGCCAGAGACGATACTATTGGAGTAGAAAGGTCAGTAGAGGCGCGAACACTGCCCACTCAAATAAACTTGAGAAGGTATCGCAAGGCAGGCTCTCACGCGAAAAAATCGGCGCCGGCTGCAAACATGCAGCATAATACCTCTTGTATAAGGATTAAAAAATACACCGCTAATCACAGTTTCCGCTGCTTATTCGATAGCAATGCTGCCCAACCATTACCAATGCGCGGTCATAGCACCTTGTGGCCATTTGGGAATACGTAGCCATGCTTGGTGTACCGAAGCGAGCCTATCAGATAGGCTAGTGGCATCCCCGCCAGAACCCGTCGGCGCGCCACCACGGGCGCCTCCAAATTATGAGCTGTGCGCGAGAGCAGGATCTCGTCAACCTTCACCGCATCTACAACCGGACGGCGTGGTGCTCCGGCAGCCGCATCCTGCTCACGCTTCTGATCTTCGCGCTCGCCCTATATAATGCGATAACGCTCACCGTAGACAACATAATCGAGCAAATTGCGAGGTCGGCGCATCCGGGCGCGCCGCATCTATTGTAATCACACACACTTATCCGATGCCACTTCGGTAAAGCGAGTGGTTTGCGGTGTATTAGACTGATTTTACTTGCCCTTACCCCATAGTCGGATCTGTGGGCGACCATTCCTCACGGCCATGGAGCCGCCTTAGCATTCTTGCAAGGAGCCGGCAGCTCTAACAAAAGCTCGCTTAAGCCTGCCTTCGTCCTGGAGCTATACCCTCTACTACGGCACATGAACGGCTAATTTCGAGCTAAGGATATTAGCATAGCTCTCGTGAGAAGGCCTTTTCGATATTCGATACACATGCTAATGATGCCCACAAATCGATCAACGCTCGCTCGAAGTAACAAGACATGAACAATCTAACCCACCATAGAACCCAAAATAATTCGTCGAAGCAAGATTTGCCAAGCTAAGAACGGTCGCAAAAACATTACTTTTAGCAAAAATCGAGAATACGGAGCTAGTGATGCTTAAAAGTTGGGCCATTTCAAATTTTAAATCGTTCGGAGATAGAACTGAGATCGATCTTGCACCAATAACAGTGATAGCGGGGGCAAATAGTAGTGGAAAAAGTACTATTTTACAAAGTATCCTCCTCTTAAAGCAAACCGTGCAATATGTTCCGGTGAGTAGGGCGATAGGTCTTAATGGTCCTATATTAAAGCTTGGACGATTTGACGACATAAAAAACGCAACTAGTAAGTCAAATTCGATATCTCTCGAGTGGGAACTTACGGAAGTAGGTGCTTATAAGCCGCAGGGCGGACAAGAAAATTTAGGTTTTATGTATTATGGTATGTACACAAACATAGACGTTGAGAATGTGAAGTACGGAATATCTTTTGCAGTTGATGACGATTTAAGTAGGGAGCAGTCATCAAGCGAAGGATTAAAAATAACAGGTGAGCTCAGGCAGCTCCAGCCGGTCCTTGAGCAGGTCTACGTCTACGCAGATTACCATAATAAAGATAACGATAATCGGTTTTTGAGCAGTGCGAGGCTAAAACTTAGTAGAAAATCAAGCGATATTATGAGCCACGACGAGAGCAGGACGGGATCTCACGAGGCAGCAAAACTCCTCAGCTATAAAATTGACTATATAGATAGCAGCACAAAGAGCGAAATCAGTCAGCAGCGCCCAGACCCTCGCCTATTGGGTGCAAACGTTCAACATTTTCTGCCTTATCAGATCGGCATGTCTTATAATAAGCGTCGAGACTTATCCTATAAGGCAGCCGTCGTCATAACTTCTACTCCGCACTCTCATCAGTATCAATTTGACAGAGAGGCTATCTCCGTAATAATCGATAGGGAAGTAGCACTGTATATTTTAGAAATTATTGAAGATAAGTTTGCACAAGAGAGTTTTCCTCAATTTCGTCCTAGCCCACATGCACGGTTAATCGAAGCTAAGCAGTCAGTGGTGGCCCGTAGCTATACGGCAGGTGATTTTTCGGCGCTGCTAGATTCGACCTTAAGATGGCTTGATGCAAGAAGCCGCGCAGCTGTTAGGGCCACTCTGAATGATTGTTTGGTAAATATTCAAGAAAAAATTGGGCGATCGCTCGAACTCAGTACCGATATTGGATTTCAAGCAAGCTCGCCCAGAGTTATGTGGCATGTTGCTGATCAAGCAAATAATTTTTTCCGACATTCTATAAGATATTTAGGTCCACTACGAGATGAGCCTAAGCCTATCTATCCGCTCGAAGCTGTAGCCAATCCAACAGACGTAGGCTACAAAGGAGAGCACACTGCCGCAGTTCTTGACTTAAATCGGGATCGTCAAGTTACCTACATTTCAAGCTCCAATGCGCAACTTCCTATTGGCGCGAGACCAATCACAACTTCTTTACATAGCGCAGTAGTGGACTGGCTCACCTATCTGGGTGTGGCAGAGGGAGTACGCACTAGTGATCTGGGCAAAATGGGACATCAACTTCAGGTAAAGACTGGAGGTATCGCCAAAGAGCACGACTTAACAAACGTTGGCGTTGGAGTTAGTCAGCTTCTGCCAATCATCGTCATGGCTTTATTATCTCCGATCCCATCAACATTAATTTTTGAGCAGCCAGAATTGCACCTTCATCCAAGAGTTCAAACAAGATTAGCGGATTTTTTTATTAGTTTGGGTCTTTCCAGGAGGCAGTGCATCTTAGAAACTCACAGCGAATATATGATTGAGCGACTGCGGCGTAGGATTGCTGAAGCTGAAGAAGACCTTCTGCAATCAAGCATAAAAATATATTTTACTCATCGAGTAGAAGGAAATACCGTGTGCGAAGCGATCCAAGTCACAAAATATGGTGCAATAAAAAATTGGCCGCCAGATTTCTTTGACCAAAGCCAAGAAGAGACTGCTGAAATATTGAAAGCAGCTCAACGAAAACTAAAAATAGACCGACAAAATAGCAAGAAATAATTAGATGGGGTGCGTTGATCTATGAAGCCGGTTGTAATTTTTGATGCAAGTCTGTTCGCGATACCTAACGCTGCCGAACAGCCCGCAGATATAGAACTCATTCTAGGCAGGATCAATACTTGGGCGGAACGGACAGAGAAGCAAAACTGCGTTGATTTTGCTGTTTTAAGTGACATTATTGAAACATTAACATCGTCGAACTGCTTCCCGGCAACTCATAATATCCAGTCGCTACTCGATTTATATGAATTATCTCACGTATTTAGCGCGCATGAATTGAATGGTAGAATATTTAGCATTCTGAGCCGCTCCGATTACGTCCATGAGATATTAAATATCGAAATAGGAGAAATTTGTACACCACTGTTGCCGGAAATCGATACCTCCACATCTCATAGTACCATACTCGTTGAAGCACTTCATAAGACTATAGCTTCCGTTGTTACTTCTGCTAAAAAAGATATATCTCGGGTCGTAATAGGGTATCCGGCAAAAAAATCTGAAATTGACGTATCATTTGGCTACAAGTCATATATTGATAGCGAGAACAATTTTAATAAAATAGATGATTGGATTATGGTTGCGGAAAAAATTAAAATCGTAGATAACCCAGCTGAATTTCTGACAAGTCTCGATCCAGATGTCATGTGGAGCTATGCAGAAACAAGTGTGGAAATTAGCCTTTCTATAAATTTAAAAATAGCCTCAACCCTCAACATAAATATTGATAAAATCCCCCTGTCTGCGCCTTACAGTTTTGTTGTTGGCACTGAATTTTTGTCGTCTCTACGCCGAAACCAAGCGTACGGTATCGCGCCGTTTTCTGCTACAGTCTTGGAAAAATGCGTAGAGGCCGTAACGCAAACAAAGGGCACCTTCGTTCGAGATTTTAACATAAAACGCATCGCCGATGACGCCGACGGAAGACGCATGCACATTACAAAAAGCCATGAGGCTCTGCGTCTGTTGTTTTGGGTAAAACAAAACAACATCGTCGAATTAGCAAACATTGGACCTAAAAACGAGCTAAAAATAGTGCCCGGCGATCACAAATTTGCTGTCCACGCAATATTTTAATTTATTATTACATAGAAAATACACTTAAAGTACCTGTGTAGAGATATGCGATGAGGTAGGCGGCGTGGGACGCGATCAGGCGTTGATGGTCTTGAGCAGGGCTGTGAAGGTGCAAGTACCCAATAGGCAGCGATGTTGGCTACCGCGCGCACGTCCGCATCGCTGACGGCCGTCCACATAGCACGATAGCTGTTTATCAGCAGATACGAGCGCCAAGGTCGAGTGCAACGTAGGACGCCAACACCGCGATGACGATGGAAAGCGCGGCGAAGGCGACGTTATAGCTGGTATTGACCATGGGACTTCCTGCTGGTTATCAGATTAACCATGAAACAAAATCGCATTTATGTTGAATAAATCCCCTATTTTTGAATACAACGAGCGGTGCGGCACGCTGGCGAGAGTGCATGCTCGCGCCTCTTAGACCTGATTCGGCCGCATACCTTGCAACGTGGTGATTCCTCGCATCGCTGCCAGCTGCGGGCTCGAGTAGGGACGTGGCGCCCTCTGCCCTCAGTTCCGCGGTTTTGCGCGCCAAATCTTTAGCTCAGTGCCTCGCCAGCCGGCGGACTACACCGAGGCGCTGGCGAGGGCTGAGCGATGGCGCTCGCCCTCCAATCCAGAAGCCGCGCGCTGCCAGACACCCTCGACCGGGGCGCAGCACCGCGACCACCACATCCAGCCGGCGGGCGGCAGCCTCGAGCGCCACCAAGTCGGCGCCGCAGGCCTCGAACGTGCCGGTCACCAGCGCCTCACGCCGCCGGGCCTCACCCTCACCGATGCCGGCTTCCTCCGGGTCGCCTCGAGGTCTAAGCACCCACCACCCTGGCGGCTTCAGGTCCCGGGCGGCGGCACGTCGGCCACCGATGGCGGGGCGAGGTCCGCGACCGCGGCGCCCGCCCGTTCAAGGCCTCTACGCGGCGCTAGCGAGCGCCTGACGTAGCAGCGCCACCACGTCCTCATGCGCGGTCTCCGGCCAGTCGTTGAACACGGCCGGCCCGGCCATATCAGGCAGCAGGGCGCACAACCGGTCCTCAACGACGTCGCCGATCGCCGGATCCTGGCCGGCCGCCCGATCGATGGCGCCTTCCAGGCTCCAAGCCACGGCCCGGGGGCTGGTGGGCGAGCACGGCCGCCCAACGGCATCCCGAGCACCTGCGCCGCGGCACCACCGCGCCGGGTCGGCGAGCAGGGCGATCATCCGGGCGATGACCTGGTGCGCCGCGACGGGGCTACGGTCCTCAAGCTCAAGGTCCCGGTCCCCACCACGCATCCACCCGACCTGCGAGCCGTACCCCTCGGGAGCGCCAAGCGACGGCTCGGCGTCGGCACCGTCCTCGAGGTCCGGGTCTTGGTCGAGCTGGTCAAGGATGCTGATGATGCGCTCGGCGGCCAGCTCGAGGCTGGCGCGCATGGTCGGGCTGACGGGCATGTTATGTTCTCCGTTGGTTCAGTGGGTGGCGGCGCGGCGAGCGGCATGAGCCGCCGCCCAAGCGGTCTTGAGCCCGTGCGCCATCGCGGTGCGCCAGCAGCCGCGGGCGAGGCAGCCATTCAGGACGGCACGAGCGTGGTGGACGGCGAAGGCCATGATGGCCCGGCGATCGAAGCCATCCGCCGCCGTCCAGAGCCCGGCCTTGGTGCCGCTCGCGGCCCGCAGGGCCTCCACCCTGGCGGCTTGCACGCTCTCCAGGTAGGCGCGGCGGGCCACCGCCGGCCGGCGCTCGGCCTGAAGCTCGTGCATCGCGATGGACCAGGAGAGGGATCGGCACGCGGCCATGGGCGTTCACCTATTGGTGATAAAATCACCATATGAGGTGTAGCCGTCACTGGTTTGATGTCAACCTCTTAAGGTGATAAAATCACCATATGAAGCCATTTCAATCCCGCATGGCCCGGGCAGCACTCGCCTGGAGCACACAGGATCTCGCGCGAGAGGCCGAGGTTGGTGTAAACACCGTTAACCGCTTCGAGGCGGGACAGGACGCGCGCGTGAGCAGCGTCGAAAAGATGCAACGGGCCCTGGAGAAGGGCGGCGTCGAGTTCATCCCGGAGAATGGCACCAGCATGGGCAGCGGTGCCGGCGTGCGGATGCGCGACAGCGGGTGACTGCCGGCGGTAGCCGGTCCAATCGAGGCTCAAAACAACAAATAATTGACCCCCGAATTGCTCCGTAGGAAGCAGGACGCGAAAATTCACACCTCAAAATTAGGCAGGTATTTTTCCACGAATTCTTCGACAATCTCATCTATGCTTCGACCTGTGGTTTCCGATAGATGCTCTAATTTACGAACGATCTCCTCATCAAGCTGGAGGCGAATTCTTCTTTTGTTGTGTTCCGTCACAACGCTCAAGTGGTTGTTCTCAGCCATTGTTCCCCCTCGCGCCTGGCCTAGGCGGCAAAGCAGTCTACTGAGCCAGCGGCCACGCTTGAAGTAGCGGCGGCAGCCCTATAATGCGCTGCCGACCGAGAATTGCATTATGCTCTGATGGCTGCCGCTGGACAGTGAGTGGATGGGCGCCTAAGCCTTCATCCGAGGGCTGCTACGCTCTTGGTGGATGAGCGCATCGATCAGCCGCGCGCTCAATGACCGGACTACCGCACGCTCAACGGCCGGGGTCACCCGTGTCACAGCGCGTCGCATCGCATCGGCGGCAACCCGAACGACTGACGCGCTTCAGGCGCATCAGCGGAGCCATACGCGATGACAACCACCTCAGCTCAGAACCGTGACCGTGAACACGCCGTCCTCTCGGCGGTGACCGCGGCCTTCGTCTACTCGGACCACCTCTCGGGCAAGGCCCGGATCGGGGGCCTATCCGACGATGACGCGCGCCGCCTGCTGGCGGAGGCCCGGGAGGCTCAGGCGCGCCTCGCCGGTTGAGGTACAGGCCGCGGCCAGGGCTCGGCCTTCTACGATCCCGAAACGATTGAGGACATCGTTTCGGGATCGTTCGGGGATCGGTACCCCAACAAGAGCGCCGGGGCTCAAACCACTCCGGTATCGACAGCGTCAATGTTGAACGAGAGGTAGTGCCCGCCAATCTTGTCCTCGCCACAGAGGATCGGGATGCGGGTACCGATCTCCACCGTGTTCTTCGGTGGACCCAGGTAGTGGGACTTCTTCTCGTCCTTGTCCCTGTTGTCGCGCTTCGGCGTGTTGAACATCTGGAGGATGCCACCGATTACCAGCATGATGCCAAGCTTCATCAAGATCGGCGCGAAGGTCGGCATGACCGGACCAAGAACGAGGCTCGCCGCGATCAACACGGCCCCGATGACGATCTGGAAGAAGCCCCCGTTCTTGCCACCGTTGAGCTGAGGGAAGATGTGGATGTCCTGGGCGTCGGTCGGAGCAAGTAGGCTCTCCAGGGTCTCGTGCCCGACCACCTTGACCCGCAGGGGGCCGGTGATCGCGTTGCCGCCGAAACCAGGCAGCTGCCGGCTGATCGCCTTCAGCGCCTCGGCGACAGTCGACGCACGGATTTCGATCGGCTCAGGATGGATGCTCTTCAAAGAGCCGTGAAGATGAATACGCCGCAGCATGGTCCTAACCTCCTGCCGACACCCGCTTGATGAGCTGCTTGATCGCCCCGCCGCGCTGGATGTCGCTGCCGATGATGTGGACGATCTCGTTGGGGCCGGGCGGCGGCACCTGGTCCCGGTCCACCACATAGACGCTGGTCTCGGCCCGGGCCGAGTTCCCGAACCGGGTCGGCTCCACCTGCGGGGCCTTCGCCATCACACCCGCGCCCATGGCGTTCATGCGGTCCAGGCTCTCCCGGCCGATCACATCCACCGCGCTCCGCTTCAGCACGAACTCACCCGGCATCAGGGTCCGGGGCACGCTGTCCCGGTTCGGCACCCCGCCCGTGACCAGGCCGCCGGTCGCCATGCCGGGCGCGGCCGGCGCTCCGGTGAAGGCACCGATGACACTGGTCACAATACCCGCGAGGCCGCCCGAGCTGCTGCCCGCACTCGTGGACCCGGTGAGCAAACTCCCGAACAGGGCCTTCATGATCTCGTTCGAGGCGGCCTTGCTCGCGATCTGGAGCATGTCGGTGAGGATCGACGTGGTGAAGGTCTTGAAGGCGTCCTTCCCCTTGACGGTGCCCGACGCGAGCCCGGTGAACAGGTTCGTCATGCTGTTCGACATGCCGCCCATCGCCTGCTGCCAGTAGCCAGCCATCTCCTGCGCCGCCGTCTTGAACTCGCCGGTCTTGCGGTCGATCATCCCGGCCGACGTGAAGAAGTCGAGGGACCCGCGACTGAGCGCGGCCCCGAAGTCGTCCTTCCGCGCCTCCACGCCGCGCTGGAGACCCGCGTTGGCCGCGTACTCGGCCTCCTTCTTCTTCAGCTCGGTGATGCGCTCCTGGATCGCCGCGCGCCCGGTCTCGGACATCAAGCCCTTGTCCCGGAGCTGAGCGAGCTGCTGTTCGAGCGCCAGTTCCTCTGCCCGCACCGCGGCGGCCTGGCCCTCCAGCTTCAGCCGGTCGGCCGCCTGGCGCGCCGCGGTGTCAGCGGCCTGCACCTCGCCGGCCGACACCTTGCCTGAAGTCTCCTCACCCTTCAGGAAGTCGGCCCGGGCCTTGGTGCGCTCGGCCTCCTCCCGGTAGGTCTTCAGCGTGGCCTCACCGATGGCCTTGGCGTTCTCCTCTACCAGCCTGGCGGCGCGGTCGGCATAGCTGCGCTGGATGCGCGCCACCTGGTCCGTCTTCTCGTCGGGCGCGAGGGACGTGAAGCGGTCGCTGGCCTTCTCCCGCTCCAGCTCCTTATCCCGGAGGGCCGCCAGGTCGGTGATGGTGCGGGTGGCCGGCGCGAGGTCGGCCGTCCGGCCCACCGCCCGCTTGTCGAGCGACAGCCGGTCGGACAGGTCCTGTTCGTCACGGGCGAGCTGCCGTTGCTCCAGCGCCAACCGCTTCTGGCGGATGGCCCGGGCGTTGGCCTCCTCCGTCGCCGTGGCTTCCGCCCGCGCCTTCCGGCCAGCGGCCTCACCCTCATCGAGCGCATCCCCGGTGGGGGCCACCAGGCGGTCGGCCCGGGAGGCCTTGGCGTTGAAAGCGGCCAGCAGCCGGGCGACGAACTCGGCCGACGTGTCATCGGCCCGGCCCCCATTCGCAAGAATGGCTTCCCGAGCACGGGCGTCCTTCACGCCCGCGTCGATGAGAGCCTGGATTGCACCCTGGTTCGGATTACGAAGTAATGCCGAGCCGCCGCCCTCGCCCTGGTTGTAGAGCACGTACCTGTTGTCGTCGGACAGGTTCAAGCCCTTCGAGCGAAGGGTCTTGTCGATCTGGTCGAAGTACCGGATCGCGGCCAGTGCCGACTGAGCCACATTGGTGGGATCGGACAGGCCGAAATCGGAGGCGGTGCCCCTAGTGAACTGGAACACGCCGCGCGCCCCGGTGGAGCTGACGGCCTGCGGGTTGAAGTCGCTCTCGAACGACCCGAACCGCAGCAAGGTCCGCAACCGGTCGTTCCGGCCCGCGCCCTCCGCCGCGTCCGCGACCTGGCGCGCCACCGCGTTGGCGCTCTCGGACAAGGCCGAGGTCCGGTTGAACCCGATCGGGGCCGTCACCGCCTCCCGAGCAACCCGCAGCTGCCCCTGCTGGTCCACGATGCCAATGGCCTGCTGCAACAGCTCGCGCACCTTGGCGGCCAGCTCGGCGGCCTTGTCCACGGTGGTGGCCGGGTCGCGGATTTGCTTGTCGAGCTGCGCCACCTGCGCGTCGATCACGGCCTTCTGCCGGCCGAGCGCCCGTTCCTGCGCGGTGAGCACCGCTTCCGTGACCCGCTTGCGAGCCTCCACCAGGCGGTCGGTGTAGCCGGCCAGGCGCGCGTCCAGCTCCTCATTCGCGGCGGCCAGCCGGTCGCGCAACTCGGCCCGGTTCACCACCTCATCCGGGTTGGCGGTCTCGGCCTCGATGAGCTGCCGGGCGATGGCGCGCTGGCGCTCCACCAGCGCCTTCACCTGCGCTTCGATCTCGCCCGGCTCGGCCACGTCGCGCGTGGTGCCGGCGCGCTTCATGAGCGTGTCGATCTGCGCCGCGGTCGCCTTCCGCTCGGCCTGAAGCTCGCGCGTCAGGTCCGGCCGGATGCTGGACGCGATCTCGTCCAGCTCCTTCGTGACGCCGTGCCGGAGGCTCTTGAGCTGGTCCGCGATGCGGGCACCAGCCTCGGTGACCGTCTTGTCGGCCGCGCCGGCTGCCCGCAGGCCGTCCAGGTACTGGCCGAACTCGGCCTCCAGGCGCGCGGCATCGCCCTGCGCCTCCCGGATCGCGGCGACGATCCGGTCCTTCTTCTCGGTGCCGGACAGACCGCGGTCCGCGTCCACCGCGCGGCTGCGCTCGGCCAAGCCAGAAGCCATGTCGGCAGCCCGCTGGCCGAAGGCCTGGAACTCGGGGGCCTGCTGGAGGCGCGACACGTCGGCCCGGGCCGACAGCTCGGCCAGCTTGCCCTGCGCCGCCACCGCGTTGCTGTTGGTCTTCACCGCGTCCGCGAACAAGGCCGCGATCTTGTCGAGCCGGTCCAGGGTGTCGGTGATCCCCGCGAGCCGCACCGGGCTGGCGCCGCTGAGCCGCAGCGGTGCGGCCTCGCGCTCCAGGCGCTGGCGCTCATCCAGGATGAGCTGCTGGTAGCGGGACACCCCGAGCGGATCGTCCTGGCCGAGCGAGGCCGGGTTGCGGATCACGTCCAGCAGGGGCTTCAGGGCGGTGAGGCCGGCGCGGGCGAGCGCCGCGTCATCCGTCCGGGGGCCGGTGACCGGCCGCACCGGGTACCGGGGGTCGGCATACTCGGGAGCCCCTCCGCCGAGCGCATCCGCAATGCGCTGGTCCGCCGAGCGCCGGTCCACGTTGCCTTTCGTGACCAGGGCGTCCAGCTCCTTCGCCGTCACCGCGAACTGGCGCTGCAACAGCTCGGTGTTCTGGCCCTGAAGCTCGGTGCGGAGCCGGCGGTAAGCCGCAATCAGCTCGTCGATGCTGGCCGCGTTGGCCGAGATGGACAGCCCGAGGTCGCCGAACGCCTTCTGCGCCTCCAGGATGGTGTTGCGCCGCAGGACCGGATCAGCATTCAGCTTCTCCCGGCGCTCCAGCAAGAGGCCGAGCTGCTGGTCCACGCCCGAGATGCCGGTCTCGATGGACTGCTGTTCGGACAGCACCTCGTTGCGGACGGCGCGCACCTGGTCCAGGGCGGCCTTCGCGCGTTCGGTGTCCGACAGGATGCGGGCGAGGTAGGCCCCGCCGCCGATCGCCGCGCCGGTCGCCGCGATGGCGAGCACCGCCGGGTTGGCGAGGCCGGCGAGAAGCGGGGCGAGGCTGGCCGCGAGCGCCCCGAGGCGCAGGCCGGCGGCGGCCACCGCAATGGTGCCGAGCCCGGTGCCGACGATGGGGAGCACCACGCCGAGCTTGTCGGCGGCGGCGGTGAGCGCAGCGGCCCCGTCCACCGCGCTGGTAAGGCCGGTGACCATCGGCCGAAGGCTCTTGTCGAGCACCCCGAAGGCCACGTTGTTGAAGCGGGTGAGGCTCGCCGTCAGGCTCTCGTTGGCCTTGGCCGCGCCCTCGGTCGCCGCGCTCGACAGCGTGAGGTCGCCCCCGAGCCTCTTGATGGTGTCGAGCTGGCCGAGCATGGCCGAGAAGGCGGAGGCCGCCCGCAGGTCGAGCGAGCGCAGGGCCTCGGACGTGCCGAAGCCGGCCCGGCGCAGGTTCTCGATGACGCCGATGAGGCCGTTGGCCCGCAGGTCCACATCGGCGAGGCTGAGCCCGACTTGGCGCAGGCCATCCTTCAGCTTGTCGGTGGGGGCGGTGAACTCCTGGAAGAACTGCCGCAGGCCGGTGCCGAGCGTCGAACCCGACTTGATGCCGGCCTGCGCCATGCCGCCGAGCGCCGCCGTCAGCTCGGTGAACGACACGCCGCTGTCACGGGCGACATTCGCCGCATACGAGATACCGAGCTGGAGCTGGTCCATCCCGAGCTTGGTGCGGTTCAGGGCACCCACGAACACGTCGGCCACGTCGCCCGAGCGGCTGGCCTCCAGGTTGTAGGCCCCGAGCACCGAGGTGATGGCCTCCACAGACTGCTGGAGGGTGGACCCGGACGCGGCGGCCAGGTCGAGCACCGGCTTCAGCGTCTGGCCCACGCCCTTGGCGGACAGCCCGATTTGGCCGAGCTGGATGGAGACGTTGGCCAGCTCGATGACGCTGAAGCGCGAGGTCGACGCAACGCTCAGGAGCTGGTCCCGGAAGCCGCCCAACTCGGTGTTGGTGGTCTCGGTGATGGCCTGGAACTGGCGAAGCCGGTCATCGAACTCGGCAATGTCCCGGAGGCCGGTGCGCAGCACCGCGATGCCCGCGCCGATGGCAGCGTAGTTGGCTGCGATCTGAGCCTGAAGCCCGAACAGGTTGCCGCCCGAGCCGCCGGCACCGGCACCGCCGGGTGAACCACTAGGTGGGAGGGGCGGGAAGCCCGAGCCGCCGGCGGCACCGCCCGAACCCGAGCCCGAGCCGCCCCCGGAAGCCGGTGCAGGCGACGGCGACGGGGCCGAAGCGGCCTGCCGGGCCGCCGTCAGGGCCGCGGTCGCGGCACGAAGGTCGGTCTCGGCCTGGCGGAGCTGGTCCCGGAGCCCGGCCTGGACCGGGCTCGCGGCCAGCTCCGCCTTGAGCTTCGTGACCATGGTCAGCAGCGGTTCGACGGATCGCACCGTCCCCGCGAACTGCTCCTGGAGCGCGCGAGCGCCCTGGACCGTCTCGCGGATACCCTGCGCCGTGCGCTGGAGGCCGGAGTTCAGGGCGGCATCGTCCAGGACGATGTCCACACCCACCTGGCCGTTGTCGCTGCTGTTAGCCATTGACCATCTTCGCGAAGGCCAGCATGTCGTCCACGCTGGATAGGTTTTTCTCAGGCCCGGACTGCTTCGCCCCGAAGAGCTGGCCCGCCGTGTAGAGAAGGCTCTCGGTGAAGGACATGGCCCTCACCATCTCGGACTGAGCCTTCAAATCGGTGAGCGTGATTAAATCTTCGAGTGTGTGCGACCAATACACGGCCGGTAGGGCGCTCGGCTTGACGCCGAGCGTGAAGATTACCGTGTCTCGGAAGCTGAGCCCACCAAGCCACTCAGCGACGACCCGACACCCGTCAGTCGATCCCCGTTCGCCTGGAGGCTGAGCAGGTGCTTCTCCAGCCGCCCGAGAAAAAAATCCGACAGGTGCTCTTTCGCGAAGTCGAGCACCGCCGCCCCGTCCTCGATGGTGAGCCGGTGGAGGATGCCGGCGGCGGTCTCGCCGTCGATCCGCCGGCCGCGCTCGTCGCGGGGAGCCAGGCAGATGTCCAGGACGGCCTCACGAGTGGGGGCGTGGAAGTCCACATCAGGCAGCCGCTCGAAGCTGCCGACCACCTCAGCCAGCTCGTTGAGACGGCCGAAGTACATCGTCACTTCGTGCGGCTCGCCGCCGATCTTGATGTTGATGGTCGGGGCGGGGGAAGTTGCCGTCATCTTACATTCTCCGGGATGGCTGTCGGAGAAATGGGTATTGTACAGCCCCGTTCAATACGGGATCAACTTACGTATCGATCGCCTGCGAGGGGATCAACTTCAGCATCCGCAGAACAGCGACGTGAGACCAGACCACGCCGCGAGGCGCCGGGATGCCGGCGCGGGTGAGCCCAGCCGCCAAGGCCGGGAGGCTGGTGGCGCCGGCCGCGCGCAGCTCGGCAATGATGGGCGCGAGGGCCGCCGCGCGCTGGCGCGCCCGCTCGGATCGGGCAACGGCAGAGGCGCGGCTGGCCCGGTGCGCGAGGGCGGGGAGGTGCTGGTAGCGTGGCATAGTACAGAGGTGGGCGCCGGCTTGGCGGCGAGCAAGGCAGTGGTAACTGGTGCGCTGGAGTGGCCGGCTCTCTACCCCGGAAATGCCACGGAAATTCCGGGGAAGTTCCGTGGAAGCGCGGCCTCTACCCACGCCAGTGACAGCTTATGTTTCTGAGTTGTAAAAATTGCGCAATATGCACTCGGAGTTGCATTTCTCCGTTGTGCCCGCCCCGTTTCCACCGATAGCTTGACCGTACCACCTCAACTCAACTCGGGGTGGTTCATGGGGGAAAGCATGAAGAAGGTGTTCACGGTCTGCGCCTTGGCTCTGACCATCGCATCGGTTCTCGGAACTGTCGCTGCCGAGGCACGCGGGCGCTCCGGCAGCCACCGGGTCGGCGGCAGCAACAGCCACGGCAAGGGTAGCCACTACGTCGGCGGGCGCTGACCGGCCGGCCCGGTGCGTGCCATCTCGACACGGCGCGCGGCGGTGCAGGTCAGCGGCGATGCCCCGGGCGCCGGTGATCCCAGCCGCTCAGATCGTGGCGACGAAGGCAAGGCTGGTCGCTGCCTTGCCTATGGAACGCCGCGGAATCTAGGGGGCATTTCACCGGAGTTTCCAGGGAAGTCGAGGTAGCGAGGCGGTAAGCCCGCCAGTCAAGGCTGGTCGCCAGCTCGCGAGCTTCAGGCTCCGATCCGGGCCAGGGTCCGGCTCACCGCCATCGGTGACCAGGTGGTGCCCCGAGGCGGGGCGATGCCGGCCCGGTTCAGGCCAGCCGCCAGGGCGCGGAGGCTTGTGGCCCCGGACGCGCGCAGCTCGCCGATGATCGGGGCGAGGTCGGTGGCTCGGGCTTCGGCCCGGGCCTGGACAGCGGCAACCCCCTTCACCTTGGCTTCGGTGGAGAGGGTGGCACCCCGGTCACCCCCGAGCTTCACCCCGTGCGCCTTCGCTGCCGCGAGCGCGGCCTTGGTGCGGGCCGAGATAGCGCGGCGCTCCTCCTCCGCGACCATAGCCATCACCCCGACCGTGAGCCGGTTGGCGTTCGGCATGTCGGCGGCCACGAACTCGATGCCGGCCTTCTCCAGCCCGAGAAGGAAGCCGGCATCGCGGCTGAGCCTGTCCAGCTTCGCGATGAGGAGCTTGGCCCCATAGACCCGGCACGCCGCGATGGCGCGCTGTAGCTGAGGCCGGTTCGTGTCGGACTTGCCGCTCTCCACCTCCACGAACTCGCCGGCCACCGTCCAGGCCCCACCGTTCAGGTAGTCCGTCACCGCCCGCTGCTGCGCCTCCAGGCCAAGGCCGCTGTCGCCCTGACGCTTGGTGGAGACGCGCAGGTAGGTGACGAACTTGCCCTGAGCCACGGCCGAACCCCTGTCACGAACCAATCATCGAACGTCGATTGGTTCGTGACAGGGATGGCAGAAGCCGACCTTGTTGGTCAACCAAACAAAGACATGAGCAACTCAGATAAAATTCTTGACATCCAACTTAGAAGGGGTGGGTCTTTTTTCTGTATACCTGTTTCACCACAATAACACTAAGTGCAGTTTACATTTCCGGAAAATTTTACTTTTCCCCTTATGGTAGCAATACGTCGAAGTATCGCCGTCCAACCAGTGGCGGGGGAATGCCCGGGAAATACCCTGGAATTTCCCCGGAACTCGTGCCGGTCGGAGTGCTCAGCCCTCAATCCGCTCGAGCACCCGCTGCACGGCCGTTGGGGTCCAGGCCGCACCTCGACGCGTAGTAAGCCCTCGCCGGTTGAGGCCGGTCGCCAGCTTGCGCAGGGACGTGGCGCCTTCGGCTCGCAACTCGGCGATGTCACGCGCCAGGGTCTCGGCCCAGTGACGGGCTTTGGCCGACCGCACCGAGGCGCTGACGGCGGCGGCTCGCCTGGCCTGAGCCGGGAGGTGGTGGTGGGTCGGGCCGCCGAGCTTCACGCCCTGCTCTTTCGCGGCAGCGAGCGCGGCCTTGGTGCGGGCCGAGACCGCCGCACTTTTCGCCTGCGCCACCTCAATCATGGTGTGGATCGTCATCCTGTTGGCTCCGGGCATATCGACTGCAATGAAATGCACCCCCGCCCGCTGAAGCTCCTGGAGGAAATAGACATCATCCGACCGCCGGGCCAGCTCGGCGATGACCAGCGTAGCATCGTCACGGCGACAGAGCTGAATGGCCTCAGCCAACTTCGTCCGGGTAGCCCGCCTGCCGGTCTTGACCTCCACCACCTCTACCTCAGTCACTAAGTACCGCTGATCGTCGTTCAAGAAGTCAGCCACGGCCCTGCGCTGCGCGTCCAGCCCGGGGCCGGAGGTGCCTTGCAGGTAGGTAACGAACTGGCCCCTGGCCATGGCTTGGTACTCCACCCTCAACGTATCACCAGCCTGTACGGGTTAAACGGGCTAAGGATACGAACACTAGAACCCGGACGCGCCGTCACGGAGGACTGACCCAGCTTCCCCGTACAGGCTAACGATACGAAACCGCGCCTGATTGGCCGTCTTCTCGGGCTACGCCGCGGGGCTGAGGCTGAGCAGGTACTGCCGCCAGCCGGGGGAGGTGAAAGGCACACCGCCAGGCCCCGCACGCTCAGCGAGGCGCCGAGCCCACACGGGGTCCGCAGGCAGCCCCACAGCGGCCAGCGAGGCCTGCCAGGCACCCCGCCCGGTCGAACGGCTCGCCGCGCCGGCTGGCGAGCCACTCCAGCACGGTATCGGCACGGTAGTAGCAGGGGCCACCGGTTGTGCGCCGGAACCAGCCGGCGGGCAGCTCAACCGGACCGATGCCCCGTCCCCGCCAGCTCCCCCAGTTGCCCCGGTCAATGTCGAGGCTGCTGACGACGGAGCTGGTGGGGAGAACGGCCCAAGGCGGCAGCCCCCCGAAGTCCACTTCCGAAGGCGCCGGCAGCGTCGCCAAGGTGGTCGGCAGCTTCTTAATAATAGTGCTGGCGAGCCCGATCATCTCAATCTTCCTCTGGATTTTCTACAGTCCAAGAAACGTAAGCATCCCAGGTTTCTATAGATATAGAGCCGCGCTCAAAGCCGTATTCTTCCTCAGCTATATCAACGCCTCCCCAGTTAGTGGGCCTGCACTCTTTAAGCTTATCCAGTACATCTTCCTGAAGGCCGGCTTGCCTCTCGGCTTGTGCAGTTTCAGGTTGAGCTTTCTCAGAAGAGTAGAAGCCTTCGGCATCCCTTGCTCGAGCCTGCGCCAACTTTTGCTGAGGCGGGACGTCCATCTCGACGACGTGATGAGGGCTCACGCAAGTGTCGCAGCCACATCGCGACAGCGTCGGCACGTCCCCGTAATCGAGCCCGGTGAGCAGGCCGTAGATGTACCGCCAAGCCGAGACCGACCACCCTTTTCCTGGGTGTCGAACCTGCGGAGCGCCGCGCTCGCGTTGGTAGGACCCACTGAAGTTGCGGGTGCCTTCGTAGTCCTTCGGAACCCGGTACATCTTGGGCCGCGTGCGCGCCGCTGTGACCGTGCCGGTCCAGTGCCAGCAGCCGTCATCCTGGATGACGATCTTCTTCCGGATGTTGGCCGGCAGGTCCGCAAACTCGCCGATGGGGCGCGTCTGCCCCGGCTGAAACGTAGTGGGGAGCATGGCCCTCTTACCCTCTTTATAGAGAAAGGAACATCCTATTGATGTTACATCCTATTGATGTTCCTCTCTCTCCCCCTTAGCCAATCTCTCTTTACCCCCCACTACGTTTTCCCTTCGGAGGAAAAGAATGAAGAAGATAGAAAGAGAAGGGGGAGAGACTGAACAGCTTGACGTGGTCGACCCTCTTGCGTTTCGCCGGGACCCAGGCCGATGGGACCAACACCATCGGCCTACCCGGCCGGGGTGCCTCCACCGGCCTACCGCCGCGGCGCCCGGCGGAACCGCTTCGGCATCGAGCGTCCACCCGGCCCGTGGCGAACCCCGACCGGCACCAGGCCGCCCCACGGTTCGCGGGCCAGGGTCTCCAGCCGCTCGCGCAGGACAGTGCCGGCCGGCCCCCCGCGCTCAGGGCGGTACCTCACCAGGTAGGCCGTGAAATCCGACGTCAGCCGGAACCTGCCTTTACCGTCCATCTCGTTGCTCTCGTGGGCGCTCTCTTCCGGCATGTCCAAGCTGTACTCGAATAGAATATTCGATATTAAATCCGTTATTTCACACCGTAGTTGATCGGTAATATTATCTCGACCATCGAACAGATAGCTGAACACAAGATCAGCCAGTTTATACTGACGGAACCTTAAAGCCATCGAGGGCCAGTCTCGCGCCTCGCCGCTCATCGTGCAGCCTCCCCGTTGAGGAGCCGCTCGAACGCGGCGACGGGGATCAAGACCTTTCCACCAATCTTAATGCGGGGAAGTCGCCTGTCGATGAACGTGAGGGACCAGCCGGTCCGCTCACGGATCTGCCGGCGGCTCATGTAGTCGTCGCGCTTCAACATAATCCATATCTCCTGCCTGCTAAGAGATGTGCCTGCATATCTTCTTATGCAAATGGCTGCTCCTAGCTGTTAGGAGTGGTCGAAGAGCATCTATCTTCTTCAAATTATTGATTGAAGATCCTGGTCGGGCTCAAGAGCACCCGCACCGGCTTCGAGCGCCCTGCCGGCTCTGCCGTAGTCGTTCCGGGGAAATGCCCTGGAAATTCCACGCCATTTCCGGGGACGCTCATAGGAAACCGAGGTGGATCCAGCACTGGAACCACCTCGCTTCCCCATCGAGGCACGCGGAAGCCGGTGGTAGCGCGACTAGGAGAAGTTGGCTTCTCGCGCGATGAGCCAAGCGTCGAGGTCCGCACGGCGAACACCGAGGCACCGTTCGCTCAGCCTGATGACGCGCGGCCCGCGGCCCGCCTTGAGAAGGCGGCGCATCGTGCTCACGGACACTCCAGCCTCTTGGCAGGCAGCCTGGAAGCGGATGACAGCTCGTTCGGAAGGGGTGACGGATTCATCGCCCGTCGTCATGCTGCGCATGACCATCTCCAATTCACAGTCACGCTGGGTATGAGCCTCGCATGGCAAGGCCTCATCGCAACCCGCACCCAGCGTGCGGGCCAGAATTCGAACTGTGACTGGAATTTGAACTTCGGTGGTTATAGGCGCTCACCGGGCGCCAGACAAGTGGAAGAGCGATCACGGCGCGTCGGACAGGGCCATGACGTGCGCCGCCCACAGGTCCAGCGCCTCCCGCTTCTCCCTCGCGTAGGACGCTCTGTTGTAGACGCCGGCCACCCCCGCCTTGTGTCCCGAGACATGGTTCAGGATCGCCTCAATGATGTGTGGCGCAACCCCGAGCTGATCCGCCATCGTCGTCGCAGCGGTCCGGCGGAGATCGTGCAGGGTCCAGGGCGCCAGAGGCGTCCCCGCCTCCGTGAGCCGGCTGTCCAGCGCATTCTTCGCTCGTGACCAGCCGGAGAAGCCACCAGCCCCCTCACCAAAGACAAGCGAGCGGCCCTCAAGGCGGGGCGCCTCCCGCAGGATCGCAACAGCAGGCGCCGAGAGCGGAACAAGGTGCTCCCGGTGGTTTTTCGCCCGGGCGGCTGGAAGGGTCCATAGGGCGGCGTCCAGATCCAGCTCCGTATCCGCCATGCCGCCCACCTCCTCCCGGCGCTGGGCCGTGAGGATCAGCGTTCGGACGATGCGCCCATAGGCATCGTTGCGGCATGCCCCCCAAAGGGCCTTCAGCTCGGCGTCGCTCAGGACGCGCTCGCGCGTCTTCTCCTCGGCAGGCTTGTGGGTCCCGACTACCGGGTTGGCTTCCGTCAGTCCCTCCCCGATCGCCCACGCGAAGAGCGCCGATAGCGCCGACCGGCTCCGGTTCGCGGACACTCCACCGCTGCTGTCGCGCAGCTCGGTGAGCCTGGCGGCCACGTCGGCGCGCCGAACCTTGTGCAGCGGGAGACCCCGCAGGGGCGCCCAATGCTTCGTCAGGTGAAGCTTAGTCTGGTAGAAGGTCCCGGGCTTCTGCCGGGCCTCGCAGTGCTTCAGGTAGGCATCCGCGACGCTGCCGAGCGTGACAGCGGCAGCCTTCTTCGCGGCGGCCTTCTCGGCGTGCGGGTCGTTGCCGGTCAGGGCCTTGGCGAGAAGCGTCCGGGCCTGTCGCCGGGCTTCATCGACGCTAAGGGTGTCCACTGCACCGATGCTGAGCTTCTTCGTGGCTCGCTGCCCAGGCACCCGGTACTGGACGACGTAGCGGCGGCTTCCCCCTGCGCTGGCGCGGACGCCGAAGCCCTTGACCTCTGCATCCCACAGGAACGCTTCCAGTTTGCCGGGCGGGACAGTCAGAGCGGCGACAGTCTGGCGGGTGAGGCGCTGCGCAGTCATTTTCCGGAAGCCAATCGGAAGCCACAGACCCGAATGCCTGCGGAATCAGGATACCGCTTCTGCGCTCTAAAAACTAGAGGTTCAGAGGGTAAATGGCGCCATTTGGTGGCTTCCGGACGCTCCTGAAAGCTCTTCCTCGAAGACTGGGGGACTAGGGGTCGGAGGTTCGAATCCTCTCGCTCCGACCATTATAAACTCTGGTGAGATAGAGATTTACGACAGGCGGCCTTCGGGCCGCCTTCGTCGTTTATAGGCCCGGGGATCGTTGTGTAGGCTACCGCAGGACCATCTATCGTGCCGCTCTGCTGTGCATTTCCTGTCGGGTCGAACACCATCAGGTGAGTGCCATACCTCACCGGGTTCCATCTCGAGACGAAATCTCACATTCCAGTCTAATGATATTCTGGTTCGGGGCCGATACCCGGCCCCACCCCACGTCATCCCTCACGCCCTTGCATACAACCGATCCGCCCGGCTCTCGAACGCATCCGTGAATTTCCGGAACGCCCGGTCGAACATCTTGCCCATCAGGAGCCCCAGCGCCAGGCTCTTGAACTCGTAGGTGATGAAGAACTCGACCGTGCAGCCGCCGTTCGGCGCCTCGCGGAAGGTCCAGCGGTTCTCGAGATGCCGGAACGGGCCGTCGATGTATTCGGCCAGGATCTTCAGGTTCGGGCGGTCGAGGCGGACCCGGGTGGTGAAGTGCTCGGAGATCGCCTTGTAGCCGACGCCCATGTCGGCCACCAGGGTCTCGGTGCCGTCCTCGCCCTCCTGCTTGCGCAGCACCCGGAGCGAGTCGCAGAGCGGCAGGAATTCGGGATAGCGCTCGACGTCGGCGACGAGGTCGAACATCTCCGTCGGGCTGTGGCGGACGGTGCGGGTGGTGCGGAAGCTCGGCATCGGGTCAGACGGTTCCCAGCCGGTCGAGCCGGGCCTGCTTGAGCCGGGCGAAATCCTCGCCGGCGTGGTGGGAGGAGCGGGTGAGCGGCGTCGCCGAGACGAGCAGGAAGCCCTTGGCGTAGGCCGTGGTCTCGTAGGCCTTGAACGCGTCCGGCGTCACGAAGGACAGGACCGGATGGTGCTTCTTCGTCGGCTGCAGGTATTGCCCGATGGTCAGGAAGTCGACCTCGGCCGAGCGCAGGTCGTCCATCAGCTGGAGCACCTCGTTGCGCTCCTCGCCCAGGCCCACCATGATCCCCGACTTGGTGAAGATGGTGGCGTCGAGCTCCTTCACCCGCTGCAACAGGCGGATCGAGTGGAAGTAGCGGGCGCCGGGACGCACTGTCAGGTACTTCGACGGCACGGTCTCGAGGTTGTGGTTGAACACGTCGGGACGTGCCGCCACCACGATCTCCAGGGCGCCGTCCTTGCGCAGGAAGTCGGGGGTCAGGATCTCGACGGTGGTCGCGGGGCTCAGGCGCCGGATCGCCGCGATGACGGCCGCGAAATGGGCGGCACCGCCGTCACGCAGGTCGTCGCGGTCGACCGAGGTGATGACGACGTGGTGCAGGCCGAGTTTGGCCACGGCCTCCGCCACCCGCTCGGGCTCGGCCGCATCGAGGGCGTCCGGCATGCCCGTGCGCACGTTGCAGAACGCGCAGGCCCGGGTGCAGGTATCCCCCATGATCATGAAGGTGGCGTGCTTCTTCTCCCAGCACTCGCCGATGTTCGGGCAGCCCGCCTCCTCGCACACCGTCACGAGCTTGTTCTCGCGCACGATGGCCTGGGTCTCGGCCCATTTCGGCGAGCCCGGCGCCTTGACGCGGATCCAGTCCGGCTTGCGCAGGATCGGCTGGTCGGGCCGGTGCGCCTTCTCCGGGTGGCGGGGGCGCTGGTCGTTGCGCAGGAGGTCGAGGACGACGGCCATGGGATCCGGGGCGGCAAGGGGTTTGGGGACGACTGCGCCCGCGAACCCCTCGCGGCGCGAACCTGACTTAGGATGTCCGGGCCGCCGGAGCAAATGGGGCGTGACGCGCCGCCGCGCGGCGCGGCATCGATGGTGGCCTTCGCAAGGTCCGCGAAGGCGTCCGGCACGAGGCGTGCCGGCGCCCGGTCGGGCTGGGCCGTCGCGCCAAGGCGCTTCGGTCGATCCCGGTCAGTAACGCCGCTCGCCCCGGACCGCCCGCACCACCGCGATGATGATGACCGCCCCGATGGTGGCGGAGAACAGGTTGCGCCAGAACCCGAAGATCGGGATGTGGAACTGCGCCGCCAGGAAGTTGCCGACCACGCCGCCGATGATGCCGAGCACGATGTTGCCGAGAAGGCCCATGCTGGAATTCATGAAGCGCTCGGCCAGCCAGCCGGCCAGCGCCCCGATGACGATGGCCATCAGGAGGCCGACGCCCGGCTGCCCGAGCGCTCCGTACACGTGACCGTCCATGCTGTTCCCCTGTCTCGCCGCCTCACGCGGCCGAAGGCCTCTAGATGGGGGCGGCGTGGCCGTGTTGCACCGGGCCGCCCGCCGCGATCACCGTAAAACATGACGATGGGGAACCCTGCCGGCGCACGGTCGTTCTGCGCAGGACCCGCGCCACCCCACGGGCGCGGGCCCCGCTGAAGAGAGTTCGTTCCCATGACGCTGAAGACCGCCCTCGCGACGGCCGCCCTCCTGCTCGCCGTCGGCCAGGCCCAGGCCCAGACCGCGACGCAGCCGGAGGCGACCACCGGCGGCATGACGACCCAGCAGGTCAAGACCGCCACGGTGCAGTTCGTCACCCTCCAGCCGACGGCCGCGGTGACCTCGCGCATCCTCGGCACCAAGGTCACCAACGCCCAGAACGAGTCGATCGGCGACATCGCCGATCTCGTGATCGTCGACGGTAAGACCGTACAGGCTGTGATCCTCGGCGTCGGCGGCTTCCTCGGCATCGGCGAGCGCTACGTCGCGGTCAGCCCCGACAGCGTGACCCTGACCCGGGACGGCGACACCTGGAAGGCGAGCGTGAACGCCACCAAGGACGACCTGAACAAGGCTCCGGCCTTCGACTACAAGAAGAAGGGCTGACGCGCCCGCGCCCCGGGCCTGCCCGGGGCGCCCCTCATGCGCCCGTGCCGCGCCGCTCGCGGAACACCAGGGCGAGGTTGCGCAGGTAGATCACCGTGCCGAGGCTCTGGCCGAGGATGAAGACCGGGTCGCGCCGGTACAGCGCGTAGCCGAGCAGCACCGCCGAGCCGCCGAGCGACAGGAACCAGAACGAGAGCGGGATCACGCTGCGCCCGGCCCGCTCGCTGGCGATCCACTGGACCAGGAAGCGGGCGGTGAACAGCCCCTGCCCCACCAGGCCGATCAGCAGCACGAGATCGACCGGGCCGGTGAACAGCGACCAGAAATAGGCGCTGAGCCCGTGCATGATGTCGGCGACCATCGGGCTACTCCGCCTTGCCCTGCACGACTTGCTTGCCCTGCACGACTTGCCCGCCCTGCTCGACCTGCGGCACCCGGCGCCGGCGGCGGATCAGCCACCACACCCCGGCGAGATCGAGGATGCCGACCCAGAGCCGGTCGAACAGGCCGTAATTCGAGCGCCCGGTGAAGCGCGGCCGGTCGACCACGTCGCCATGGACGACGGAAAACCCCTCCCGGGCGACGAGGGCCGGCATGAAGCGGTGCAGCGCGTCGAAATACGGCAGGCGCAGGTAGACCGCCCGGCGGAAGACCTTGAGGCCGCAGCCGGTGTCCCGGGTCGCGTCCTTGAGGATGCGCCCGCGCACCCCGTTGGCGATGCGCGACTGGATCATCTTCCGCCGCCCGTCCTTGCGGCCGACCCGCTGCCCTTGCGCGAGCCCGGCCCGCGGCCCCGCCGCATTCAGCGTCGCCGCCAGCTTCGGGATGAAGGCCGGATCGTTCTGGCCGTCGCCGTCGAGGGTCGCCACCAGTTCGCCGCGCGCCGCCAGCACCCCGGTGCGCACCGCCGCGCTCTGGCCGCAGCTCTCGCGGTGGCGCAGCACCCGCAATTCTGGATGGCGAGACTGCGATTCCGACAGCGCCGCCGGGGTAGCGTCGGTCGAGCCGTCATCGACGTAGATGATCTCGAACGGGCGCAAGGGGGTGCAGGCCGCCGCGATCTCGGCGACGAGGGGGGCGATGTTGCCGGCCTCGTTCTTCACCGGCACCACGACGCTGAGGCGGATCGCCTCCCGATCGGACATGGCGTGGGTGCTTTCTGGCAGGGTCTGGATCACGGCGTCACCGCATAGGCCGACAGGCCGACCGGCTTGCCGCCATTGATGTTGAAGCCCGTCACGCGGCCGACCGGCCGGGGCGGGGTCGCGCCTTCCGCGTCCGCGAAGGCGTTGGCGAAGCGGTCCTCGACATAGACGAGGCGGCAGCCGCCACCCTTGAGGAAGGCGGCGGCCTCCTCGCCGGAATCGAGCATCGCGAGGTCGGTGCCGATGAGGAAGACCAGGCTCGGCTCGCGGTAGCCGAGGGTCGCGACCTTACGGGTCGGGCAAGGCAGCGCGTCGCGGATCGCGGCGAGCCGCGGCGAGACCTTGAGGGCGGCGAGCGCCGGCTGGGTGAGCCCGAACACCGCGGGCCCCAGCAGCGCGCCGGCCAGCACCGCGATCGCCAGCGCACGCTCCGGGAACCCGTCGACGAAGGCGCGCCAGGCCAGGAACGCCACCGCGCTCGCGGCGAGGAGCAGCGGCAGCCCCGCCCACGGGATCACCCCGTCGAGGCGCCAGGCGGCGAGGCACAGGCCCACCGTGAGGCCGGCCGGGATGAACGGCACCAGGAGCGCCACCCAGTGCGCCCCCGGCCGGTCGCGGTGGACCGCGCCCCGGGCGACCGCCGTGACGGCGAGGATCGCCAGCGCCGAGCAGAGCGGCAGCACGTAATGCGGCAGCTTGGTCGGCACCGCCTCGAAGACCAGCCAGGACGGCAGCACCCAGGCGATCAGGAAGGCGACCCCATCCTCCCGACGGTTGGTCCAGGCGAAGGGCAGCGCCATCGCCGCGAAGGCGGCGGCGGGCCAGAAGGTGGCGAAGATGACCAGCAGGTAGGTGCCGGGCGGCGCCCAGTGCTGGGTCTGGGCGGTGCCGACCTTGCCCAGCATGTCGTGCCCGACCGCCTCGCCGTAGAAGGCGGTGCCGCTCTTCAGCGTGATGGCGACGAACCACGGCGCCACCAGGACCAGCACGAGGATCAGGCCGAGGCCCGGCCGCAGCCGCTTGAGCCAGGCGCCGGAGCGCACGGAGACCGAGAGGCAGAGCGCCGCGAGGCCGGCGAACATCGGCACCATCGGTCCCTTGACGAGGATGCCGAGCGCCACCGCGAACCAGAAGGTCAGCACCGTCGGCATGGGGAGCGGGGCTTGCGGCGGCCGGATATGCGCGGCGCCGCGGGTCAGCCAGGCCCGGGCAAGCGCCCCCATGGCGGCGACCGCGCAGGCGGTGAGCAGCGCATCGGTCTTGGCGAGCCGGGCCTCGGCCGACAGCATCACGCTGGCGCCCACCAGGGCGGCGGCGAGGACGGCCTGGCGCCGCGGCAGGAAGGCGAGCGCGGCCCAGTAGCTGAGCAGCACCGTGGCGAGCGCACCGATCAGCGAGGGGATGCGGTAGAGCCAGATCGCCGTGCGGGCGCCCGGCACGCCGAGCGCCTCGCCGGCGGCGACGACCGCGCTCTGGGCCCAGTAGATGCCGACCGGCTTCTTGTGCCGGGCCTCGCCCTGGAAGCGGATATCGACGAACTCGCCCGATTCGAGCATCTGCTTCGAGGCCTGGGCGAAGCGCGGCTCGTCCCGGTCCATCGGCTGGAGCGAGGCGAATCCCGGCAGGAAGCAGACCAGCGACAGGACGACGAGCAGCGCGCAAGCCCGCCCGTGGCTGAGCGCCCCGAGATCGAGGAGGCGCTCCGCGAGACGACCCACGGAGGCGGCGCGGCCGGGGCGGCGCCCGGCGGCAAGGCTCGTCAATGCACAGCTCCGACCCGGGAGAAACCGACGCGAACGGCGCCGGTCGCGGCGGGCGCCCGTGTCGGTGATCCGGTCCGGAAAGTCAATTTTTGCTCGGAGGAGCGGCGTGCCGGCGTCGGCGCGGGCGGCCGCGCGCCCTCACGCCATCTCGAACAGGAACCCGTCCCGGGCGGGAATCGGCACCGACAGGCTCACCCCGCGCGAGGCTCGCGACAGGCGCCAGGGGCGCTCGCGGCCGGCGCGGATCGCCTCGGAGGGGCGTAAGCGGCGGGTGGCGCCGTCCTCGCCGACCTCGTCGATGGTGAGGAAGCCGTAGACGAGCAGGCGCGAGGCCAGCAGCTTGGTGTCGCGGTCGCCCGCCGCCACCGGCAGGGTGCCGGCCTCGTAGACCGTGTCCATCAGGCTGCGCTGGTCGCGCCGCGCGGCGGCGATCCGGGGGCTGGGGGCGAAATCGTGGTCGAGGCCGTGGCTCAAGTCGTGGCTCGCTGGCGCCGCCCGCTCCTTGCGCCGGAACGCCACCACGGTGCCGCCCTCGGCATGGCTCCTCTCACCCGACAGGTTACGCATACGCCCGATACCCTTCGCGACACATCCGCCGCCTCCAAAGGGGCCGCGGCGATGTGCAGGATTCGATGAATCGGCTTAACGCCCGATTGACCCTGACAGGCTGCGTCCCGTGCCGGATCGGTGCAGGCCGACGTGCCCGGCTCGGCGCCCTCGCCCCTTCCTGCCGGCGCGTGTATGAGCGCGACGCCCGCGTGGAAGACCCCGAAGGAAACGCCGCATGACCGAACCGGCCCCCTCCCGCCCGGCGCCTGCCTTGGCGCCCGCCCTGGCGGTGGAGGACCTGGCCTGCCGCTTCGGCCGGGTGCAGGCCCTCGCGGGGGTCTCGCTCACCGTGCGACCGGGCGAGGTGATGGCGCTGCTCGGCGATTCGGGCTGCGGCAAGAGCACCCTGCTGCGGGTGGTGGCCGGGCTCGAGGTGCCGGATTCCGGCACGGTGCGGCTCGACGGGCGCCTCGTCGCCGGCGACGGCGCGCGCGTGCCGCCGGAGGAGCGCGGCGTCGGCCTGATGTTCCAGGACTACGCCCTGTTCCCCCATCTGACGGTGCGCGAGAACATCCGCTTCGGCCTGAAGGGCCAGCCCCCCGCCGCCCGCGAGGCCGCCGACGAGCTGCTGGAGCAGGTCGGCCTCGCGGGCCATGCCGGCTCCTATCCCCAGACCCTGTCGGGGGGCGAGCAGCAGCGCGTGGCCCTCGTGCGGGCGCTCGCGCCGGGGCCGCGGCTGCTGCTCCTCGACGAGCCGTTCTCCAACCTCGACCGGCGCATGCGCGACCGGGTGCGGGAGGACACCGTGGCGCTCCTGCGCCGCACCGGCACCACGGCGCTCATGGTCACGCACGACCCCGAGGAGGCGCTCGCGGTGGCGACCCGCATCGCGCTCATGCGCCGCGGCCGCATCGTCCAGGTCGCCACCGGGGAGGCGCTGTATCGCCGCCCCGAGAGCCTGTTCGCCGCCCGCTTCCTCGCCGATGCGGCCGAGATCCCGGCTCGGGTCGAGGCCGGCCGGGCCGGGACACCCTTGGGCGTCGTGCCGGCCTCGCACCTGCCGGAAGGGGCCATGGTCCGGGTCTGCCTGCGGCCCGAGGCCCTGCGGGTCGCGAGGCCCGGCGAAGGCATACCCGCGCAGGTCGTGCGCCGCACCTTCCTGGGGGCGGCGAGCGTGCTGCATCTCGGGGTGCCGGGCCTCCCGATCCCGCTGCGCGCCCGCCTGCCTGGGCCCGGCCTCTACGGACCGGGCGACGCTGTCGGGGTGATGCTGGTGCCGGAGGCAATCCTGGTCCTGCCCGACGACGAGGACGGCTGAGACGCGATACGGGGCCGCTTCGAACGGGCCCCGACCCATCGTCGGCGCCGACCCCGACCGCTGCGCCTCCGGCCGCACTCGCGCACGACACCGGAGAAAAAATTCACTCCCGTCCCCACCGCGACAATGCGCAGCCATTGCCGGCTTACCGCCGCGCGCCACAACTAGGCCATAAGCACGGGCGACCGTTTCGGTCTGGCAGGAGGTGGAGCGTTGTTGCAGCCGCGGGATGGGTACCGCACCCTGTCGGGGCGGCGGGCGGTGGTGGTCGGGGCGGGGCCGGGGGGCCTCGCGGTGGCGCTGATGCTCGCTCGCGACGGCGTGCAGGTGACGGTGATCGAGAAGGAGGAGAGCGTCGGCGGGCGCACCCGCACGGTCACGGCGCCGGGCGGCTACAAGTTCGACATCGGGCCGACCTTCTTCCTCTATCCCCGCATCCTGGCCGACATCTTCGAATCCTGCGGCGAGCGGCTGGAGGACCACCTCACCCTCGAGCGGCTCGATCCCCAGTACCACCTCGTCTTCGAGGGCGGCGGCGAGATCAAGGCGACGCCGGACGTCGAGCGGCTCGAGGCCGAGATCGCCCGCATCGCGCCCGACGACGCGAAGAACGTGCGCCGCTTCCTGAACGACAACCGCCGCAAGCTCGCGGCCTTCATCCCGGTCCTGCAGCAGGCCTGCGACTCGATCCGCAGCTTCGCCTCGCCGGCGATGCTGGCGGCCCTGCCGCTCCTGCGCCCGCACGCCACCGTCGACCGCGACCTGACGCGCTACTTCAAGGACCCGCGGGTCCGCCTCGCCTTCTCGTTCCAGACCAAATATCTCGGGATGTCGCCGTTCCGGTGCCCGAGCCTGTTCACCATCCTGAGCTTCCTCGAATACGAGCACGGGGTCTATCACCCGGTGGGCGGCTGCGGCGCGGTCTCGGAAGCGATGGCGGGGCTTGCCCGCCGCCTCGGCGTCGAGATCAAGCTCGGCACCTCCGTCGACCGGGTGCTGTTCGAGGGCAAGCGCGCCGTTGGCGTCGAGGCCGGGGGGGAGCGCATCGCTGCCGATGCGGTCGTCATCAACGGCGACTTCGCCAAGGTCGTGCCCGAACTGGTGCCGGAAGTTCGCCGGCCGCGCTGGCGCGACGCCAAGGTGGCGAAGGCCCGCCTCTCCTGCTCGACCTACATGCTCTATCTCGGCATCGACGGCCCGATGCCGGAGAGCCTCGGCCACCACACCATCCTGCTGTCCGAGGATTACGCCCGCAACATCCGCGAGGTCTCCGACGGGGTGCTGCCGATGCAGCCCTCGATCTACGTCCAGCATGCCGGCTACACCGACGGCGGCATGGCCCCTCCCGGCCAGACCAGCCTCTACGTGCTGGTGCCGGTGCCGAACCTGCGCGCCGGGATCGACTGGGCGGCGGTCGGCCCGTCCTACCGGGCGCTGGTGCTCAAGCGGCTGGAGAAGCTCGGGCTCACCGACATCGAATCGCGCATCCGCTACGAGCGCGTCGTCGACCCGACCCAGTGGCGCGACGAGTTCGCGGTGCACGAGGGCGCGACCTTCAACCTGTCGCACGATCTCGGGCAGATGCTGTATTTCCGGCCCCACAACCGCTTCGGGCCCGGGCTCTACCTCGTCGGCGGCGGCACCCATCCGGGCTCCGGCCTGCCGGTGATCTACGAGGGCGCGCGCATCACCGCGCGGCTGATGGCCGAGGATCTGGCCCTGGAGCCGGCCCCCGCCCGCGGGATGCCGCTCGCCGCCCCGAGCCTCGGGGAGGCCTCGTGAGGCGCGCGCCGCTTGCCGCCGCCCTGGCCGCCGCCGTCTTGGCCGGCGGGCTGACCGCCGCGGCCGCCGGGGCCGACCTCTCGGTCGAGGTCGACGGGGTCGAGCCCGGCGCAGGCCGGATCTTCGTCGCGCTCTGCACCGGGTCGCTCGCCGAGGAATCCTGCCGCATCGGCCAGAGCGGGCCGGCCGCGGCCCAAAGCCTGCGCTTCGGCTTCACCGAGGTGCCGCCGGGCACCTACGCGGTGGCGGCGTTCCAGGACCTCGACGGCGACGGGCGCCTCGGCCGCACGGGCTTAGGCCTGCCGACCGAGCCCTACGGCTTCTCGAACGGCGCCGGCCGCCGCGGCCGCCCGGATTTTGCCGCCGCCGCCTTCCGGCTGCCCGAGGCGGGCACCGCCTTGCGGGTGCGGCTCACCCGCGCCCTGCCGGCCCGGTGACTCGAAGCGCGGTGGCGGCACTCCCTCGGAATGCCGCAAAGCGCTGCTGTAGTGACGGGATGATGCCCGATCCCGCGGCGGAGATCCGCGACCTCGCCTTCTCGTACCGGAACCACCGGGTTCTCGTCTCCGTCGACCTCGCGCTCGCGCGGGGCGAGACCGTGGCTTTGCTCGGCCCCAACGGGGCGGGCAAGACCTCGCTGATGCGGCTGCTCGCCGGGCGCCTCGTCCCGAGCCGCGGCTGCGTGCGGGTCCTGGGGCGCGATCCGGGGCGCGAGGCCGGGGTACGGCGCGCCATCGCCTGGGTGCCGCAGGAGATCGCCCTCTACCCGCGGCTCACCGTGCGGGAGAACCTGGAGGTGTTTTCCCGCCTCATGGGCCTGCCCCGGGCGGCGCGGGCGCCGGCGGTGGTGCGGGCGCTGGCCCGCACGGGGCTCGAGGACGTGGCGGGCCGCCTCGTCGGCGTGCTCTCCGGCGGCTACCAGCGCCGGGCCAACATCGCGGCGGCCTTGCTCGCCGAGCCCGCCCTCGTCCTCCTCGACGAGCCGACGCAAGGCGTCGACCAGGCGGCGCGAGCGGCGATCCACGCGGTGCTCGAGCGCCTGCCCCGGGCCGGGGCGGCGGTGCTGATCGCCACCCACGACTTCGCCGAGGCCGAGCGCCTGGCCGACCGGGTCCTGGTGCTCCAGGACGGTGCTCTTCGCCTCGACGGGCGCCTCGCCGACCTGCTCGCCGGCATGCGGGCCGGTCCCCCTGAGCACGAGGTCGCCCTGTCGGAGGCCGCCGATCCGGCGGCGGCCGCCGCCCTGCGCCAGGCCGGCTTCCACCCGGCCTCGCCGTTGACCTGGCGAACCGGGAGCACCGTCGCGGGCGGGCGCGACGGCGCCGCCCTGCTGGCGCACCTGCGCCGCCAGGGCGTCCCGGTGCGGGAGATCCGGGTGCGCGAGCCGGGCCTCGACGGGCTCTACCGCGACGTGACGCAGGCGTCCCCGGCCGATCCCGTCCGGGCGCCCTTCGGAGTGCCGGCATGATCGTCGCCGCGTTCCGGGTGATGCTGCTCACCCTGTGGCGCGACCGCGCCGCCCTGGTGATGGCCTTCGTGCTGCCCACCGTGATCTTCTGCGTCTTCGCGGCGATCTTTTCCGGCGCCGTCGGCGAGCGGATCCGCATCCAGGTCGGGCTCCTCGACCAGGCCCGCACCGCCACCACGGCGCGCCTCGTGACCGCGCTCCAGGCCGATCCGGCCCTGCGCACCACGCTCCTCGACGGCGATCCGGTGGCGGCGGTGCGCCGGGGCGAGGTCGACGTGGCGCTCGTGCTGCGCGGCGACCTTGCCGCCGGCAGCAGCGTGACGGACGCGCCGATCCTCGTCGTCGAGAGCCCGGCTCGCGCCTTGGCCACCCCGATCGCCCTCGGACAGGTGCAGCGGGTGCTCAACGAGGCCCTGCCCGACGTGGTGCTGTCGCGGGTCGTCGCCGATGTCGAGCGCACCGGCAAGATCGGGCCGGACGAGCGCGCCTTCCTCGATCGTGCCTTCGCGGAGAGCCGCGAGAAGCGCGAGGCCTTCTCCTTCGCCGCCCTGATCGCCCGGACCTCGACGGCGGAGGGCGGAGACGGCCAGGCCGGGGGCAATGCCCGCGTCGCCTATTATGCCGGCGCCATCGCCGCGGTGTTCCTGCTGTTCGCCGCCATGCAGGGCGCCCTCTCCCTCGTCGAGGAGCGCCAGTCCGGCATCGCCGACCGCCTCGCCGCCGCACCCGGCGGCCTGCCGGTGGTGGTGCTCGGAAAATTCCTGTTCCTGGTACTCCAGGGCACCGCGCAAGGCGCGCTGATCTTCGGCGCCGCCGCCCTGTTCTACGGCGTCTCGGTCGGGCCGCACGCCGTGCCCTGGCTCGTCACCGGGGTTCTGGTCGCCGCCATGGCGGCGGGCCTGGGCCTGGCCGCCTGCGCGGCGGCGCGCACCCGCCAGCAGGCCCATCTCGTCTCGACCTTCGGGGTGCTGCTGCTCTCGGCGGTCGGCGGCAGCATGGTGCCGCGCTTCCTGATGCCGCCCTGGCTCCAGAGCCTCGGCTGGCTCACCCCCAATGCCTGGGCGATCGAGGCCTACCAGGCGGCCCTGTCCGAGGGTGCGGGCGCGGCGTGGCCGGCTTGGGGCGTGCTGGCGGGGCTGGCCGTGGCGGGTTTGGGCGTGGCCTTGGCCCTCACGGTGCGGCCGTCGCCCGGGCCGGCGCGGGCGTGAGGGGGAGGTCGATGCCTCCCCGCGCGCGTCAGCCCTTCAGCCGCTTGTTGCACTCCGAATAATACCCGCCGCCCTTCGCGATCCAGTTCATGCCGCCGTTGCCCGCGCCGCCGGCCGCCTTGTTGGCGTTGTACTGGTCGAGGCAGGTGTGCTGGCGGGCGCTGCCGGCCGGTTCCTTGGCGTATTTCGGCGCGACCGCCGTGGGGTAGATCGCGGTGCCGGCTGCGGGGGCTTGGGCTGCGGGGGCCGCGGGCTTGCCGGGAATCGCGGGCGGGTTCGGCGGCGGCGCCGGGTTCGGCTTCGCCGCGCCGGGGCCGAACGGGTTCGGGGCCGGCGCGGTCGTCTGGGCGTGGGCCGGGGCGGCGAGCGCGCCGAGGAGGAGCAGGGAAGCGAGGGAGAGGCGCATCGTCGATCGGGTGTCCGGATTCCGGGGGCGCCAGCCTAGCCGCAACGCCGCTCGAGGGCGACCTGTGACGCAGCGACATCCGCCTCGGGCGCGCGCCCGCTCCGGCCTACGCCTTGCGGAGGAGGCCTCTCCCATTTGCGGCGCTCCGCTGAAGCGCCGGGGCGGCTAAGCAGAACGGCCGGAAGGCAGCCCGAGGGGAAGGCCGATGCTGATCGCCGCGAGCGCCCTGTTGATCCTCTTCGCCTGGTTCGCCGGGCCGCGGCGCTTCGTCGAGGCGGTGCTGCTGACGCGCTCGGCCCTCGATCCGGTGTTCAACCTGACCAAGGTCGGCGGCCTCGAGGATATGGGGGTCGGCGCGGCGGTGAACCTCGCGGTGCTGGTGGTGGCCGCCGCCTGCGTGGCGACCCGGCCGCGGGTGAGCCCGGGCCCGACCCTCGTCCTGTGGGGGCCGCTCCTCCTGGTCTGCCTCGTCTCGTCGCAAGTAGCGCCCGATCCCGGCGCCGCGATCCGGCTCATGATGCTGCTGGCGACCCATGCCGCCTTCTGCCTCCTGGCCTTCCATGTCGTCCGCGACCTCACCGACCTGCGCCGCTTCCTGCTTCTCATCGTCGCCGGCTCGATCGTGCCGACCCTCTATGCGGGCCTGCAACTCGCCCTGGGTTGGGCGGAGTTCGGGGACGACGGCACCCGGGTCTTCAGCAGCTTCCCGCACCCCAATATCTACGCCTTCTACCTGATGACGATCCTGGCGGTCGTCCTGACGCTGCTCGCGGGCAAGAATTTCGGGATGGGCCCGCGGCTGCGCCGGGTGCTGGCTCTCTACGTGCCGGTCCTGCTCGCGCTGATCCTGCTCACCAAGACCCGCAGCGCCTGGGCCGGGGCCGGCCTGATCCTCGTCACCCACGGGATCCTCTTCGACCGGCGCACCCTGCTCTACTTCCTGGGGCTACCGGTGGCGTTGCTGGCCGTGCCGGAATTCGCCGAGCGCCTCGCCGACCTCCAGCAGGGCAACACCGCGGATGCCTACGAGAAGCTGAACTCCTACGCCTTCCGGATCCTGCTGTGGCAGGGTGCCATGACCTGGTTCTGGGAGCGCCCGCTCTTCGGGTGGGGCCTGTCGAGCTTCGGGCACTACGTGGCGCAGTTCTTCCCGCTGCCGCTCGAGAACGACACGATCGATTCGCACAGCGTCTACGTGCAGTTCCTGTTCGAGACCGGCGTGATCGGCCTGGCCGCCTATCTCTGGCTCTACGCGCGGGTCCTCGTCATGATGGGTCGGCTGATCGCCCGCGGCCAAAGCTGGGCCTGGATGATCATGGCGATGACGGCCGGATACCTGTCGATGGCCTATTCCGACAACATGCTCTATTACTTGGTGCCGACCTGGTACATGTGGTTCGTCCTCGGCGGCGCCTGCGCGGTGCTGGGGCGGCATCGGGCGGTCCGGCGGCACCCGGTGGCGTTGCCGGCCTGAAGGCGGCCTCAGCGCAGGTGGAAGGCGATCCACAGCACCGCGACCGCGACGAGACCGGCGGCGGCAAGGCGCGCCAGGCGCGAGGCGGTGGGCGTCACCGGCCCCTCACTCGGCCGAGCGCCGGACCGCCGCGCCCGCGATGATGGTGGCGAGCGCCGCGGCGCCGAGGCCGTCCTGCAGCGCCCGTACCGGCTCGTCCGGCATCGCCAGCCACCACAGGGCGGCCGTGGCCGCGATGCACACGGCGACGGCGCCGAGGATGCCCTTCTCGATCGCGCTCAAGACCCGCCTCCGCTCGTCGGGCGCGACGCGCCCCGTCCCTCTGCCTACCGGTCCCCTACGCCAAAGGTCCCTCTGCGCCAAGCCGCGTGGCTTGGACATGCCCGCCGGGGGCTTGGACATGCCCGCCGGGGGCTTGGACACGCCCGCCGGGGGTCTGGCCGGCACCCGCCGGGCGTGACGCAGCTTTGCAACGGTCGTCTCGCCGATTCCGATGTTCGATCTTGCCGGCGCTCCCTCCGCGCTCGGCGCGGATTGAATTCCCCGGTCGCATGGTGGATTTCAACCAGAGATGATTCGGCGCGGCCGGGTCACGGTGCCCGGAAGTCGGCCCGTAGGGGGTGCGGCGGGCCGCGGAGACGGTGATGGCGAAGCCCCTGGTCGTCGTGATTCCCCACCAGATCGGCCGGACGGAGGCGCGCCGGCGCATCGACGCCCGCCTCGGACAGGGCCGGGACCTCGTGCAGAAGGCCGGGCTCACGATGCAGGACCCGGTCTGGGACGGCGACATCCTCGCCTTCGTGGTCGGCGCCATGGGCCAGACGGTCAGCGGCACCATCGCGGTCGAGGACGAGGCCGCCCGCGTCGAGGTCCGGCTGCCGCTGCTGCTCGGGATGTTCGCCGGCACGGTGCGGCAGGTCATCGCCGAGAAGGGCGGCGAGCTGCTGGCGGCCTGAACGCCCCGACATTGATGGAATCCTGATAAAGCGGCCCGGCCGGCCGCATCGTTTTCCCCCGGCCTCCGATCGCAAGACCCCCCGGTGAGGATCGGGATCGGTGCGATGAGGGATGGGGATCACGGCGCGCTCGCGCCCGCGGCCATCACCGGAGGGGCCCGCCGCGGCCCGGCCCTGGCTCCCGTGCGCGCCGCCTGCCGGCTCTGCGGCTTCACGGTCCGGGGCTTCCTGAACGGCGGCGCCTGCGTGCTCCAGGTCGACGGCCGGGCGCTGCAATCCTCTTGCCGCGCGGCCGCCTGCGGCGGGGAGCACGCCTGTGCCGGCCTGCGGGAGGCGGTGCGGGCGGCGCGGCGCCCCTGACGGCGAGACCCGGCACGGCCGTCCATCTTTATGCCGCCTTGATATCGCGGCCCCCGCCCCCCTCTCGAATCCCTACGCGATCGGGAGGATGTCCGGGATCGGGACCGTGGCTCACGGTCCGGTTCGATGCGGCGGCGCCCTTCATCCCGGCGCCGCCCGACGGGGATGCCCCATGTTCGATGTCCTGATGCTGGCGGTGGGCCTCGGCTTCTTCGCCCTGTCGCTCGGCTACGTCGCCGTGTGCGAACGCCTGTGAGGAGGCCCGCGATGACCCTCGATTACGGGCTCGGCGGCCTGATGACCCTCGGGCTGCTCGCCTATCTCGCCTACGCCCTCGTGCGGCCCGAGCGGTTCTGAGGAGCGCCCCATGACTCTCGCCGGCTGGATCCAGATCGCGCTGTTCTGCGTGATCGTCCTCGCCCTGGTGAAGCCGCTCGGTCTCTACATGACCCGGGTCTTCACCGGCGCCTCCACCCCCCTCTCCCCCGTGCTGCGCCCGATCGAGCGCGGCCTCTACCGCCTCGCCGGCATCGACGAGCGCCACGAGCAGCACTGGCTCGCTTACGCGGGCGCCATGCTGATCTTCCACGCCGCCGGCTTCGTGCTGCTCTACGGCATCCTGCGGCTGCAAGCGGTTCTCCCGCTCAACCCCGCCGACCAGTCGGCGGTGGCGCCGGACCTCGCCTTCAACACGTCGGCGAGCTTCGTCACCAACACCAACTGGCAGAATTACGGCGGCGAGAGCACCCTCTCCTACCTCTCCCAGATGCTGGGGCTGACGCACCAGAACTTCCTCTCGGCGGCGACCGGCATCGCGCTCGCCGTGGCGCTGATCCGGGGCTTCGCCCGGGCCTCCGCCCGCACGGTGGGCTCGTTCTGGGTCGATCTCACCCGCTGCACGCTCTACGTGCTGCTGCCGCTCTGCATCGTCTACACCCTGTTCCTGGTCTGGCAGGGCATCCCGCAGACGCTGGCTCCCTACGCCGAGGCCACCACCCTGGAAGGCGGAAAGCAGACCATCGCCCTCGGGCCCGTGGCGAGCCAGGTGGCGATCAAGATGCTCGGCACCAATGGCGGCGGCTTCTTCAATGCCAACGCCGCCCACCCGTTCGAGAACCCGACCGCGTTGTCGAACCTGATCCAGATGGTGTCGATCTTCGCGCTCGGGGCCGCCCTCACCAACGTGTTCGGCCGCATGGTCGGGGACGAGCGCCAGGGCTGGGCGATCCTCGCCGCGATGGGCGTGCTGTTCCTCGCCGGCACCGTCGTCACCTACGGGGCCGAGGGCGCCGGCAACCCGCTCCTTCATGCGCTGGGGCTCCAGGGCGGCAACCTCGAGGGCAAGGAGGTCCGCTTCGGCATCCCCGGCTCGGCCTTGTTCGCGGTGGTGACCACCGCCGCTTCCTGCGGCGCGGTCAACGCCATGCACGACGCCTTCACGGCGCTCGGCGGCATGATCCCGCTCGTCAACATGCAGCTCGGCGAGATCATCGTCGGCGGCGTCGGCGCCGGCCTCTACGGCATGCTGGTCTTCGTGGTGGTGGCGATCTTCGTCGCCGGGCTGATGGTCGGGCGTACTCCCGAATATCTCGGCAAGAAGATCGAGGCCCGGGAGGTCAAGATGGCGATGCTCGCCATCCTCTGCCTGCCCTTGATGATGCTCGGCCTCACCGCGCTCGCCACGGTGCTGCCGGCGGGCCTTGCCGGGCCGGCCAATGCGGGTCCCCACGGCTTCTCGGAGGTCCTCTACGCATTCACCTCGGCGGCGGCCAATAACGGCTCGGCCTTCGCGGGACTGTCCGGCAACACCCCGTTCTACAACCTGACGCTGGGCGCCGGGATGCTGGTCGGGCGGTTCTTCGTGATCATCCCGGCGCTCGCCATCGCCGGCTCGCTCGCGGCGAAGAAGACGGTCCCGGCTTCCGCCGGAACCTTCCCGACCCATGGCGGCCTGTTCGTCGGTCTCCTGGTCGGGGTGATCCTGATCGTCGGCGGCCTGACCTTCTTCCCGTCGCTGGCTCTCGGACCCATCGTCGAGCACCTGGCGGGGGCCGCCGGCCAGACCTTCGCGGCGGCGGGGAACTGAGCCATGACCACCCACGCCGACCGCCTGCGCCGGGGCCTGTCCCGGCACCGGCCCCGCTCCGGCCCGCTTCCCGACCGCTCCACCTTGCGGCCCTGCGACATCGTCCTGGCGCTCACCGGCCTCGCGCTGCTCGGCTCCGGCGCGATCTGGGCGGCGGTCATGCTCGGGGCCGCGGCGCTCGCGCCGTGAAGCCCGGCCGAGCGAACAGGGCTCATCCCATTCACGACCTCATGCTGAGGTGCGAACGGAGTGAGCCTCGAAGCAGGGCTCCAGAGGTCCATGCGATTCCTGGAGCCCTCCTTCGAGGTGAGTCGATCTTCGATCGCGTGCGATCTGTGATCGCCAACACCTCAGGATGAGGTCGCTGATGAGAGATGGCGGGTCCACTGGCGATCCGTCTGATCTCGGAAAAACGATCCTCTCCGCTCGAAAACCGACACGTCACTTCCTGGGTGCTGCGGCTGCAACCGCCTGCCCCACTCTTCCCGCCTTCATCCGGATCCCAGGATCATGGCCCAGTCCCAAAAATCCTCCCTCTTGAATGCCGGCCTGATCGGCCCGGCCTGCCTCGGCGCGGTCACCAAGCTCGACCCGCGCCAGATGGTGAAGAACCCCGTGATGTTCGTGGTCGAGGTCGTGGCGGCCTTCACCACCCTGCTGTTCGTCCGCGACCTCGTCACCGGCGGGCAGAATCTCGCCTTCACCGGCCAGATCATCCTCTGGCTGTGGTTCACCGTGCTGTTTGCCAACTTCGCCGAGGCGGTGGCGGAAGGGCGCGGCAAGGCGCAGGCCGATTCCTTGCGCCGCACCCGCACCGAGACCACGGCGAAGCTCCTGGCCGGCGCCGCCGCCACGCCCGGCGGCCCGCGGACGACGTACGAGACCGTGCCGGGCGCCGGGCTCAAGGTCGGCGACGTGGTGCTGGTCGAGGCCGGCGACGTGATCCCGTCGGACGGCGAAGTGATCGAGGGCATCGCCTCGGTCAACGAGGCGGCGATCACCGGCGAATCCGCCCCCGTGATCCGCGAATCCGGCGGCGACCGCTCGGCGGTGACCGGCGGCACGCAGGTGCTCTCCGACTGGATCCGGGTGCGGATCACGGCCGCCGCCGGCTCGACCTTCATCGACCGGATGATCGCGCTGGTCGAGGGCGCCTCCCGGCAGAAGACCCCCAACGAGATCGCGCTCAACATCCTGCTTTCCGGCCTCACCATCGTGTTCGTGTTCGCGGTCGGCTCGATCCCGAGCTTCGCCTCGTATGCCGGCGGCGCGATTCCCCTCGCCGTGCTGGTGGCGCTCTTCGTCACCCTGATCCCGACCACGATCGGGGCTTTGCTCTCGGCGATCGGCATCGCCGGCATGGACCGGCTGGTGCGGTTCAACGTGCTCGCCATGTCGGGCCGCGCCGTCGAGGCGGCGGGCGACGTCGACACCCTGCTCCTCGACAAGACCGGCACGATCACGCTCGGCAACCGCCAGGCGACGGAGTTCCGCCCGGTGCGCGGCGTCACCCCCGGCACCTTGGCGGATGCGGCCCAGCTCGCCTCGCTCGCCGACGAGACCCCGGAGGGCCGCTCGATCGTGGTGCTCGCCAAGGAGGCGCACGGCATCCGTGCTCGCGATATGGCGAGCCTGAATGCCACCTTCGTGCCGTTCACCGCGCAGTCGCGGATGTCGGGTATCGACCTCGACGGCTCCTCGATCCGCAAAGGGGCGGTCGAGGCGGTGATCGCGAGCCTCGAATCCGCCCCGGCCCTGGTCGGAGCCGGCGCCGCCGCCCGGGTGCTGCAACCCCGCCTCGATGCGACGGCGGCCCAGGAGGTGCGGGCCATCGCCGAGGAGATCGCCAAGGCCGGCGGCACGCCGCTGGCGGTGGCCCGCGACGGCAAGCTCCTCGGCGTCGTCCACCTCAAGGACATCGTCAAGGGCGGCATCGCCGAGCGCTTCGCGGAGCTGCGCCGGATGGGCATCCGCACGGTGATGATCACCGGCGACAACCCGATGACCGCCGCCGCCATCGCCGCGGAAGCCGGCGTCGACGATTTCCTGGCCCAGGCCACGCCGGAGGACAAGCTGGCGCTGATCCGCAAGGAGCAGGCGCAAGGCAAGCTCGTGGCGATGTGCGGCGACGGCACCAACGACGCACCGGCTTTGGCCCAGGCCGATGTCGGCGTGGCGATGAATACCGGCACGGTGGCGGCCCGCGAGGCCGGCAACATGGTCGACCTCGATTCCGACCCGACCAAGCTCATCGAGATCGTCGAGATCGGCAAGCAGCTGCTGATGACCCGCGGCGCCCTCACCACCTTCTCGATCGCCAACGACGTGGCGAAGTACTTCGCCATCATCCCGGCGATGTTCGTCGGGCTCTACCCGCAGCTCCAGGCCCTCAACGTGATGGGGCTCGCTTCGCCCCAGAGCGCGATCCTGTCGGCGATCATCTTCAACGCGCTGATCATCGTGGCGCTGATCCCGCTGGCACTCCGCGGCGTCAGCTACCGCGCCGTCGGCGCCGCCGCGTTGCTGCGGCGCAATCTCCTGATCTATGGTCTCGGCGGGATCCTGGTGCCGTTCGTCGGCATCAAGGTGATCGATCTCGCCGTGAGCGCCCTCCATCTGGCTTGAACGAGACCACCGCCATGCTCCGGCACCTCCGCCCCGCCCTCGTGCTCCTCACCGGCCTGACCCTCGTCACCGGCCTCGCCTATCCGCTCGCCATGACGGGGATCGCCGAGCGGCTCTTCCCGGTCCAGGCGCAAGGCAGCCTGATCCGCGGGCCCGACGGCACGCTCGTCGGCTCCGCGCTGATCGGCCAGTCCTTCACCAGTCCGCGCTACTTCCACGGCCGCCCCTCGGCGACCGTGGCGCCCGACCCGGCCGATGCCTCGAAGACGGTGGCCGCGCCCTACAACGCCGCCAATTCCGGCGGCGCCAATCTGGGGCCCACCAATCCGGCGCTCATCGACCGGGTGAAGGCCGACCTCGCGACGCTCAAGGCCGAGAACCCGGCAGACCCGGTGCCGCAGGACCTCGTCACCACCTCGGGCTCGGGTCTCGATCCGGACGTCTCGCCCGAGGGCGCCCTGTTCCAGGTGCCCCGGGTGGCGAAGGCCCGCGGCGTCTCCGAGGATTCCTTGCGCGCCCTCGTCGCCGGCCAGATCCAGGAGCCGAGCCTCGGATTCCTCGGCGAGCGGCGGGTCAACGTGCTCGCCCTCAACCGCGCCCTGGATCTCGGTTCGGTGCCGGCGCAAACGGGACGATGAGGGATACGTCACGGCCCTTGCGCGAGGGCCTGCGGCCCTCGCCCGACGCGCTCCTGGCGCAGGCGCGCCGGGAGGCGCCCGGGCGCGGGCGCCTGAAAATCTTCCTGGGAGCCGCGCCGGGGGTCGGCAAGACCTACGAGATGCTGACCACCGCCCATGCGCGCTTGCGCGAGGGCGTCGACGTGGTGGTGGGCGTGGTCGAGACCCACGGCCGGCCCGAGACAGAAGCCCTGGTCGCCGGGCTCGAGGTGCTGGCGCGCCGCATGGTCGCGTATGGCGGCGGCACGTTCGACGAGATGGACCTCGACGGGCTCTTGGCCCGCAAGCCGCAGCTGGCACTGGTCGACGAGCTCGCCCATACCAACGCCCCGGGCTCGCGCCACCCGAAGCGCTATCTCGACGTCGAGGAACTGCTCCAGGCCGGCATCGACGTCCACACCACCCTCAACATCCAGCATGTCGAGAGCCTGAACGACGTGGTGGCGCAGATCACCCGGATCCGGGTGCGCGAGACCGTGCCGGATTCGATCCTCGACCGGGCCGACGACATCGAGGTGATCGATCTCTCCCCCGGCGACCTGATCCAGCGCCTCCGGGAGGGCAAGGTCTACCTGCCGCGCCAGGCCGAGCGGGCGCTCAAGCACTACTTTTCCCCCGGCAACCTGACGGCGCTCCGCGAACTCGCGCTGCGCCGCACCGCCCAGCAGGTCGACGACCAGCTCGTCACCCACATGCGGGCCCACGCGATTCCCGGCCCCTGGGCGGCGGGGGAGCGGGTGCTGGTCTGCGTCAGCGAGGATCCGCGATCGAGCGGCCTCGTGCGCTACGCCAAGCGCCTGGCCGACCGGCTGCGTGCGCCGTTCACGGCACTCACCATCGAGAGCCGGCGCAGCGCGTCTCTGAGCGAGGCCGAGCGCGACCGCATCGCCGACACCCTGCGGCTCGCCGAGCGCCTGGGGGCCGAGACCGCGACCCTGCCGAGCCAGGGGCGGATCGCCGACGACGTGGTGGCCTTCGCCCGCGAGCACAACGTCACCCATGTGGTGATCGGCAAGTCGACCCGCTCGCGCTGGTTCGAACTCGTCAACGGCTCGGTGGTGCACGACCTCCTGCGCCGCTCCGGCCCGATCAGCGTCCACGTCGTGGCGGGCCAGGAATGGGCGGGCGAGGAGGCGGCCGGCGCGCCGGCCGCCCACAAGGGCGTGCGCACCGCAGCCCCGCCGCGGCCCGGCCCCCTGCCCTACGTCGCGGCAATCGCCACGGTCGGGGGGGCGCTGGGCATCGGCCTCGTGCTGCAATCGTATCTCGGCCACGAGAGCACCGACCTCGTCTTCCTCACCGCCGTGGTGGCGGTGGCGGTGCGCTTCGGGCTGTACCCGTCGCTCGCCGCGGTGCTCGCGTCGTCGCTCGCCTACAACTTCTTCTTCCTGCCGCCGCTCTACACCTTCACCATCGCCGATCCGACCAACGTCGTCGCGTTGTTCTTCTTCACCCTGGTGGCGGTGGTGGTCTCGAACCTCGCCGGCCGCGTGCGGGCCGAGGCGACGATGTCGGGGGCGCGCTCGCGGGCGACGGAGGCGCTCTACGGCTTCTCGCGCAAGCTCGCGAGCTGCGGCACCCTCGACGACGTCCTGTGGGCCACCGCCTACCAGATCGCCCTGATGCTGCGGCTGCGGGTGGTGCTGCTCCTGCCCCACGAGGGCACCGTCACCGTGATGGCCGGCTATCCGCCGGAGGATTTCCTCGACGAGGCCGACCTCGCGGCGGCCAAGTGGACCTTCGACCACGGCCGCCCGGCAGGGCGGGGCGCCGACACCCTGCCGGGCGCCAAGCGCCTGTTCCTGCCCCTGCGCACCGGCCGCGGCATGGTCGGGGTGGTGGGGCTCGACGGCGACAAGCCGGGCCCGCTCCTCACCCCCGACCAGCGCCGGCTCCTCGATGCGCTGGCCGACCAGGGGGCGCTCGCCATCGAGCGGGTCCACCTCGTCGAGGACCTCGACCGCGCCCGGCGCTCGGCCGAGACCGACCGCCTGCGCCAGGCGCTGCTGTCGTCGCTCTCGCACGACCTGAAGACCCCGCTCGCCGCCGTGCTCGGCGCGGCCACGACGCTCCGCGACCTGAGGGACGCCCTCGACCCGGAGGCGCAAGGGGAACTGCTCTCGACGATGATCGACGAGGCCGAGCGCCTGAACCGCTTCATCGCCAACCTCCTCGACATGACGAAGCTCGAATCCGGCGCGCTCGCCCCGAACGTCGCCCCCCACGACCTCGCCGAGATCGTCGGGACGGCGCTCGAGCGCGCGGCCAAGATCCTCTCCCGCCACCGCGTCGACCTGGCGCTGAGGCCAGGCCTACCCACCTTGAGCCTCGACGCGGTGCTGATGGAGCAGGTGCTGTTCAACCTCCTCGACAACGCCGCCAAATACGCTCCCGAAGGCAGCCTGGTGCGGATCGAGGGGTGGCGCGAGGGGGACAAGGTGTTCTTGACGATCCTCGACGAAGGCGAGGGTCTCCCGGAGGGCGACGAGGAGCGGATCTTCGACACCTTCTACCGGGTGCGCAAGCGCGACCGGGTCCGGGCCGGGACGGGGCTGGGCCTTGCCATCTCCCGCGGCTTCGTCGAGGCGATGGGCGGGCGGGTCGCCGCCCGCAACCGCCCGGACCGGACCGGTGCGGCCTTCACCCTGACCCTGCCGGTGCCCCGCGCCGCCCTGGAGGACGCCGCTTGAAGGACCTGATCCCGCAGCGATGCCGGACGGACAAGTTCGGAAGCGCAAGGCAAGCCCGAACGGGTCTGCGCCGACAGGCGCCAGGCGCCGATGCGCCGGACGCCTGGCCCTGGACGCGTCGAGGGCCAGGCAGAAGGACATGCGCGTGACGAATGCCCTGCGCATCCTGGTGATCGACGACGAGCCGCCGATCCGCAAGCTCCTGCGGGTGGGCCTCGGCAGCCAGGGCTACGCGGTGGCGGAGGCTCCGAGCGGCCGTACCGCCCTCGATCTCCTGGAGCGGGAGGCCTTCGCGCTCGCCATCCTCGATCTCGGCCTGCCGGACATCGCCGGCCACGCGCTCCTGGCGCAGATCCGCGCGAGGCGGCCCGACCTGCCGGTGATCGTGCTGTCGAGCCGCGACGACGAGGCCGGCAAGGTCGAGGCGCTCGATCTCGGGGCTGACGACTACGTCACCAAGCCCTTCGGCATGAACGAGCTCCTGGCCCGGATGCGCAACGCGCTCCGCCACCAGCTCGCGGTCGGCGGCGAGCGCCCGGTCTTCCGGGCCGGCGACCTCACGGTCGATCTCGTGCGCCGGATCGTCCGGGTGGGCGAGCGCGAGGTGAAGCTGTCGCCGAAGGAATACGACGTCCTGCGCCTCCTGGTGCACCATGCCGGCAAGGTACTCACCCATGCCCACCTGCTGCGCGAGGTCTGGGGTACGGCCGCCGATCCGCAATACTTGCGGGTCTACGTGCGCCAGCTGCGCCAGAAGCTCGAGCCCGAGCCCGAGCGCCCGCGCTACATCCTGACCGAGACCGGAATCGGCTACCGGATGCGGGCGCCGGATTGAGGCGGGGGTTCGGCCGGGGTCTCCGCCTCGGCGGGCTTCGCGCCGTCGGGCGCGCGGCGCACCCAGGCATCGAGGGCCCAGCCGATGCCGCGGCCGGCAGCGGCCACGAAGACCAGCGACCCGGCGATGTGGAGGAAGAGCGGCGCATCCGAAAGGGCGGGCAACGGGGTGGGCAAAGGGCTGACTCCCTGATCTCGCCGTACCAGAAGACCGCCGGGCCCGGGCCGGCCGCCAGTGCTCCGGCGCCACAGCGCCCCGGGACGGGGCGACCGCCCGAGGGGAGCGGGACCGGTCGATGCGGGTGATGGAGGGTGGCTGTGGCGGCCTTGCCGCACCGGCGCGGGGCGAAAAGACGGGGTGCGTCCGGCGAATCAGCGCGGCGCGATCGCTGCGTGCGACCAGGTCGCTTCCGGCGAGAGCCGGACCGTCGCCGCCAGGGTCGCGCAGCAGCGGATCGGCAGCGGGCAATCCTCCCCGGCGCCGCGGTGGCACCGGCGCCGGGCCGGGATCGGGCGATGGTCGTGCTCGGCCTGGCGGGACAGGGTCGCCAGTAGAAGATTCTCCTGGTGATACGTGAATCCCAAGGAGACGCGCATGCCGCGCAGGATGTTCCGCTCGTGATCGGTCGACAAACCGCTCCGTTCACGTGCCTCGATCAATGACATCTGCCGGGTCGCCCGGTCGCACGTCGCCCCGATGTCGGACTGAACTTGGGTGAGCCGCCCCCGTACGTCCATCCCGTCCCCCGCCATGTTTTCCGCAATGTCCCTCGCATTGCAGCATTCGCGGATCTGATGCCGACCGCATTGGATAAAACTGTAGCGAAGTCGAAACGTCTGGCGAGAGACATGACGGTTAGATGAAACGATGCCCCCGCCGGGTGTGGCGGGGGCGCATCCACGCCGCTTCCTCAAGGATCGGCGGGCGTGCCACGGTCGGTGGACGTGCAAGCGTCATACGCTTTCCGATTGATCGCTTCGCGATGCGGAAAGCGGCTTCGCTCAGGCGCCGCGCGGGCTGATGATACGGAATCCGGAAGGAATCTTCCGGATTCCGTATCAGTTCGTCACCGGCTTCGCGGTCCCTTGCGGATGAAACATATGGCAGAGTGGACTTGCCGTCGGCGGAGAGATCGGTTCGTCTTTGGTGTGCCAGACCCCGCGTATCAGTTGGATCCGGGCTCCTCTTCAGTCCCCTCGCTTGCGTCACGGGCCGGTCCTCGGGCCAGCCCCGGAGCGCGTCATTTAGATTTGATCTCACGGGAGCCTGCGCCGGCGGCCTGACGGCAAGGAGATCGTGATGAAGGTCCTCTACCCCCGCTGCGCCGCCCTCGATGTTCACAAGGACACCGTCGTCGCAGCCATCCGTCTGGCCGAGAGCAGCGAGGTTCAGCGTGAGGTGCGTACGTTTGCCACCACCACGCCCGCTCTGCTCGACCTCTCCGCCTGGCTCGACGAGCACGCCTGCACCCATGTCGCCATGGAGGCGACCGGCATCTACTGGCGCCCGGTCTGGCAGGTCCTCGACGCCGACAGCCGCACCCTGATCCTGGCCAATGCCGCCCATGTCAAGAACGTGCCCGGCCGCAAGACCGACGTCGCCGACGCGGTCTGGCTCTCCGACCTGCTCGCCCACGGCCTGATCCGCGCCAGCTTCGTGCCCGAGGCTCAGACCCAGGCGATGCGCGACCTGCTGCGCACCCGCAAGCAACTGGTCCGCGAGCAGGCCAGCCACGTCCAGCGCATCCAGAAGACCCTCGAGGAGGCCAACCTCAAGCTCGCCTCGGTGCTCACCGACATCATGGGCCAGTCCGGTCGCGCCGTGCTCGACGCGCTGGTCAAGGGCGAGCGCGATCCGGCTGGGCTGCAGGCGCTGGTCAGCCCGCGGGTGAAGGCGGCGCCCGAGGCGATCCGGGCCGCGCTCACGGGCCGGATCGGGGATCACCACCGTTTCCTGCTCGGTGTGCATCTACGCCAGTACGACGGGTTGGGGCGAGCGATCGCGGAGATCGACGCGCAGGTGGAGCGCGACCTCGGCCCTTTCCGGGAAGCGGTGAAGCTGCTGGTGACGATCCCGGGCATCAGTGACCTCACCGCGCAGGTGATCCTCTCCGAGATCGGCCCCGACATGAGCCGCTTCCCGACCGCCGGCCATCTGATCTCCTGGGCCGGGCTGTGCCCGAGGAACGACGAGAGCGCGGGCAAGCGGCGCTCGACGCGGCTGCGCAAGGGCGCGCCCTGGCTCAAGACGGCCTTGGTGCAGGCCGCCTGGGCCGGAGTGCGCAAGAAGGCGAGCTACATCAGGGCGCAGTTCCAGCGCTTGCGCGGCCGGCGCGGCCCCAAGAAGGCGATCTGCGCGGTCGCCGCTTCGATGTTGACCGCGATCTATCACATGCTCAAGGCCGGCACGGCTTACGTCGATCCCGGGCCTGATCACGGCCGCAAGGCGGCCCCGACCATCCGCGCCAAGGCGCTCGTGCGGCAGATCGAGCGCCTTGGATTTGCGTGCGAAATCAAACCCGTAGAGCCAGTTTCTATTTAGTGGGCGCGATGCAGCCGGGTATGGGCGGTCGGCACCGCGGCGGTTTGATCTACGGCGGTTTGGTCTACGGCCCTGGCCGCCGCTTCCTGCTTCTCGTGCTCCTCATGGTCGATCGCCATGAAGCGGTACATGTCCCACTTCGTGGTGCCCTCGCTGAACATGCCGGAGGGGGCCTTGTAGGTGTAGTTCTCCCGCACCGACTGGGCCTGGGCCGGCTGAACGGGAGCCGCAGTGGCGGCGAGAAGCGCCGCACCGGCGAGAAGCAGGGTCGTCTTCGTCATCGTCGATCTCGTTGATGTGTCGCGGGCGCCGTCGATATCGCGGCGCCGGATGCGAGGCATCTAAGTCGCGATCGGCGACATCACTGTGCGGTTGCGCACATTCTGGCGGAATATGATCGAAATTTGGGGATTAATATCTGTTTGCCGACTCTGTTTTCAGGTGAAATCGGTAATTTTTGCCTTCTTTTTTGCTAAAAAGCGTAAAAATATTCTATTGCCGGCTATCCTTGCATCCTGTCGTGCGGGACGGGACGCGGCAGGGGCGGTTCTCTTCCGTGCAGGAGAGAGACGCGGAGCGCCCACCGAAGGCGGCGCCCCACAAAAAGCCATGCTCGCCTGTCTGTATGGCCTCCTGTCACTGACGCCCGAGAGCGAAACCCGATGATGCAGATCGCCGCCTTCCTGGTATTCCTGGCCATGGGCGTGACCAACCTCCTGGCGGTGCAGGCCGGACTGACCGCGGTCCTGGGCGTGCCGGTCGCCATCGCCCTCGTGGTTGCGGTGCCGGTGTTCTACTTCCGCTTCGTCGGCTCGGCGGCGGGCATCGTCGGGGCGATCGTCGGCTGGCAGATGTCGGTGCCGATGGCGGTGCTGCTGTTCTGCTGGCCGGTGCTGGTCTACGGCTTCCTGCGCGGCGGCGCCGAAGCCCGCACCATCCTCGCCCGACGCGCGGCCTGAATCGGCGCTGCCCCAGCTTTCAGCGCTGCCCCAGCTTTCAGCGCTGCCGAAGCTTTCAGCGCTGCCGAAGCTTTCAGCGCTGCCGCACCACGGCGACGAGGTAGCGGCAGGGGTGGTCGCTCCGGTTGGCGAAGGTGCAATCGACCGGGGCGCCGAGCGCCAGGCAATCGCCGGCCTCGAGCACGTGGGTGGCCTCGCCCTCCCGGAAGGTCAGGGTGCCGTCCAGCATCCAGATCATCTGGCGCAGGAAGGCGTAGGAGGCCGCCGGATACGAGACCTCGGCGCCGGCCGGCAACTCCACCTCCGTCAGGTCGAGGGGATGCTCGGCCGCCAGGGCCGAGGCCTGCGGCGAGATTTGCCGGCGGCGGTAGCCGGTCGCCGGATCGATCCAGACCGGCTGCGCCGCTTCGCGCCTGACCTGGCCCGTCTCCCCCTCCGCCCGGGCCAGCAGGGTCGAGAGGGTGAGCCCGAAGGCGCCCGAGAGCCGGCCGAGCAGAACGGCGGTCGGGCTCGCCTCGGCCCGCTCGACCTTGCTGATCATCGCCTTCGAGACGCCGGAGCGGGCCGCCAGGTCGCCGAGCGACCAGCCCCGCGCCTCGCGCTCCAGCCGCAGCCGTCGGGCGAGGCCGTCCGTGGGGTCGGGCGCGGGCATCGTCATGAGGGCATCGTCATGGTGGCAGCATAGGGCATCCGGGTCGGCCGGGCACCCGTCCCGGCTTTTCGGATGCCTCCTGCCCATCACGCAAGGACAGGAGGCAAGCGGCAGGCCGCGCCATCCCCAGGATTTTTATCTAAGTCTTTGTCGCGGACGCATTTTCCTCGAAATCGGATACATACTCGACCGATCGCGCCACGGGTTGCGCGCAAGCGGGGCGGTGGAGCGTGCGGAACGGAAGCGGGCATTGGCGGCTGGGTCTTGCGGCGCTCGGGGCCGTCGCCATTCCGTTCGCGGTGATCGCGGCCCTCGATCCGCGCATCGGCCTGCTGCGCCCGCGCCCGGCCGTGGAGACGGTGCCGTCCCGTCCCCAGCCCTCCCTCGCCCAGGAGGCGGCTCGGGCTCCCTCCCGCCCGCCCGCCCCGGACTTCGCCGAGACCCGGCCGGCCCCCGCCTGCCCGGTCTGCACGGCGGCCGGCGTCGAGGCCGTGGCGCCGATCCGGGGCACGCTCCCGGATCCGGACATCCAGATCCCCGACGTGGCGGCCGAGCGCACCGCCCAGCGGGAGCGGCTGATCGGCTGGACCGCCCATCCCGACCGGGTCTCGGGCTCCGCCGCCGCCCTCGACCTGATCGGCCTCGTCTTCACCGCGCCGCGGGAGCCGGGCGCCGGCTACCGGCCGTTCGCGCTCGACCTCGCCGGCGCGCCCGACCGCGCCGTGGTGCTGGTGGCCGAGCAGCCCCTCACCATCGCGACGACCACCGTCCCGCCCGACCGCGCCGGGGCGCTCGGCGTCGAATCGACCGCCGCCTTCACCCTGGCGGAGGACCGCCCGAACCGGCTCGCCGGCTTTCGCGCCCTGCCCTACGGCGCCGCCGACGTCGCGCCGGTGCTCGATCCGCTGCGGTTCGGGCCCGATACCCTGCGGGGCTTCTGCGCCGCCCTGCGGCTCTGGGCGGTGCAGTTCGGCCTGCCGGCCTGGCGCACCCGCTACACCCTGATCGAGAACCCGACCCGGGTCGCGCTCGCCGGCGAGGTGCTGCAGAGCGACGGCACGCCCCGCGGCCGGGTGTCCGGCCGGCGCCTCGCCCGGCTGTGCCGGGTGTGAGGGTGGCTCACGCCCGTCCCTCGGTCTCCCGCGCGAGCGCATCCACCACCGCGGCGATGCCGGCCGCGTCCTCGCCATCCTGGCCCCGCGCGGATTCGTAGGCCGCGCGCTGGCGGTCGGCGCTGGTGCCCTCGCGGGCGATGCGGCGGGCCCCGTCGAGGGCCGGCCCGCAGGCCAGGGCCTCGGCATCCTCGGCGACCAGCGCCAGCACCGTCTCCAGGGCCTCGCCGTAGGGCACCGCGCGGCCGGCCTCCGGATCGATCAGGGCGGCCTGCACGCCGTCGCGCTGGGCCCGCCACAGGTTCTCGCGGATCACCGCCCGGGCGACCCCGTCAAGGCGGGCATTCAGGTCGGGCCGGCGCTCGGCGGCGCGCACGAGGCAGCGGTAGAGCCCGGCGATGGCCACCGCGTCCTCGACCCGGGTGCAGCTGTCGGCGATGCGCAGTTCCAGGGTCGGGTAACGGATCGAGGGCCGCAGGTGCCACCACAGGAAACTCGCATCCTGGATCGCCCCCGCCTGCACCATCACGGCGACGTAGCGCTCGAACTCGGCATTCGAGGAGAACAGGTCGGGCAGGCCGGTGCGCGGCATCTCGCCGAACACGCTGAGGCGGTAGCCGGCGAGACCCGTATCCCGCCCCTGCCAGAACGGCGAGGAGACCGAGAGGGCAAGCAGCACCGGCAGGACCGGCAGCAGCCGGTTCATCAGGTCGACCCTGTCGTCGGGCCGGGCCACCTCGACATGGACGTGCATGCCGCTCACCAGCGTGCGCCGGCCGATCATCCGCACCTCGTCGAGGATGCCGTGGTAGCGCGCGCCGTCGGTCGGGCGTTGCGCGTCCCAGGCGGCGCCCGGATGGGTGCCGGCGGCAAGGACCAGGATCCCGTGCGCCCGACCGATCTCGGCGAGCCCCCGGCGCAAGGAGGCGAGGCCGGCCCTCGCCTCCTCCAGGGCCGTCGCCGGCGGCGTCGCGATCTCGATCTGGCTCTGGAGCAATTCGCGCTCGGCCGCCGGCAGCAGGGACTTCGCGGCGGCGTGGAAGCCGCGCACGCCGGAGCGGGGCGTCCCGCGGGTCGCGGCATCCGCCAGGAAGAACTCCTCCTCGATGCCGAAGCGGTAGGCGGGGCCGGTCATGGATGGGGGTTCTCCGAGAGCCGACGGATATAGGGGCCGGCCGGTCGCCGGCCACGATTCGGGTGTTGCTCGCATGACGGCGGACGACAGGAACTCGGGACGCCGAGGGATCGGCTCTCCCAACCCGCGACCTCATCCTGAGATGCGACCGTAGGGAGCCTCGAAGGAGAGCTCCAGAATCCTGGGCGATCCCTGGAGCCCTCCTTCGGGGGCAGTCCATCTGCGATGAACTGACACCTCAGGATGAGGTCGCGGGTGGGACGGTTGAGGGGACGGTCACTCAGCCCCGCCCCGCCCACACAGCCAGAATGAGGAGCACGAGGACGAGCGCCGCCACGCCCGCCCACACCACCGCCCGATGCGCGCCGCCCTGGGGCTTCGGGGGCGTTGCGGCGCGGGTCTCCGGCGCGCTTGCGGCCGTCGCGGCTTTCGTCGGTTCGGCGGCGGGCGCGGCCGCCTCGGGCGCCCCCGGCTCCGGCAGCCGGACCGTGCCGGCGGGCGGCAGCGGACGGCCGGGTTGCAGCAGGGCCTCGTCCGGATCGACCGAAATCCCGGCCTCCTCCAGCTCGATCAGCACCAGGGCGATGTCCTCGGCGCTCATCCGGTCCACCGGCAGGGCCCGGCGCAGGTCGTCGGGAGTCAGCCCGCCCCGGCTCCTGCCCAGGGCGACCAGGCGGTCGAGGGTCGTGCGGTCGAAGGCGGCCTGCATCGGGGGCTCCGTCGGTGTCGGTGCCAACGCGCACCGGGCGCCTCGCGTTTCCCCGTCACGGTCGCGCCCAGATGGGGTAGGAGAAGAGGCGGGCTCCCGGTGTCCGTCGGGACCCCCGAACCCAGGCGAGCCATGACCGCGCATCCGTCCCATGTCCGTCCGGCGCCCGAGGGGCCGCGGCCGGTCCTCGCCCGGATCACGCCGCCGGCCCGGCCGCTCGGGCCGTGGCGCTTCCTGCGCACCGTCCTGCGCAACCCGCTCGAGGCCTGGCCCGAGACGATCTACCGCGAGCCGCACTACGTCTCCGAGTTCCTCGGCAATTCCAGCCTGTTCGTCATGGCCCCGAACCTGATCCGCCGGGTGATGGTGGACGAGGCCGACGCCTTCGAGAAATCCGAGGTCCTGCGCCGCGCCCTCTCGCCGGCCCTCGGCGACGCGATCCTGACCGCCGACGGGGCGCGCTGGCGCTGGCAGCGCCGGGCGGCGGCGCCGATCTTCCGGGCCGAGCGCATCCGCAGCTTCGTGCCGGCGATGATCGCCGCCGCCGAGCGCACCCGCGACGCGCTCGCCGCCGCGCCCGGGACCGAGATCGACATCGCCCGCACGATGATGCGCACCACCTTCGAGATCATCGTCGAGACGATGCTCTCGGGGCCCGGCGGCATCGACGCCGCCCGGGTCGAGCGCGGCATCACCGACTACCTCGAATCGACCAGCTGGGTCATCGCCCTCACGCTCCTGCGGGCGCCGGCCTGGATGCCGTTCCCGGGCCGGGCCCGCGCCGAGCGGGCCAAGATGTACCTGCGCGACGAACTGGTGCGCCTCGCCGCGGAAGGCCGCCGCACCGGCACCGAGGGGCGCAACGACCTGATGAGCCTGCTGCTCGCCGCCCGCGACCCGGAGACCGGCCAGGCGATGGACGACCGCGACGTCGCCGACAACCTGCTCACCTTCGTGACCGCGGGCCACGAGACCACGGCGCTCGCCCTGACCTGGGCGTTCTACCTCCTCTCCCACCATCCGGAGAGCGAGGCGCTGATCGCCGCCGAGGTCGAGGCGACGACCGGGGGCGGTCCGCTGCGTCCCGAGCACGTCGATGCCCTGCCCTATACCCGCCAGGTGATCCTCGAGGCGATGCGGCTCTATCCGCCGGTGCCGGTGGTGGTGCGGGCGGCGATCCGCGACGTCGACCTCGACGGGGTCCCGGTGAAGTCCGGCACGCCGATCACCATCCCGATCTACGCCGTGCACCGCCACGCCGGCCTGTGGGACGACCCCGAGCGTTTCGACCCCGCGCGCTTTTCCCCCGAGGCGGTGAAGGCCCGCGACCGCTACGCCTACCTGCCCTTCGCGGCAGGTCCCCGGATCTGCATCGGCATGGGCTTCGCGCTCTCGGAAGCCGTCGCGATCCTGGCGGTGCTGGTCCGCTCGCTCCGGTTCTCGCTGCGGCCCGGCTACGAGCCGGTGCTCAAGCAGCGCATCACCTTGCGCCCGGCGGAGGGGATGCCGATGCGGGTGACCTTGCGCTGAGAGACCGAATCACGGCGCCAGCCACGTCGCCGCCGGTTCCTCCCCGTCCCAGGTAAACAGCGCCCGCCGGTGGCCCCGGCGGGCGAGGTACAGGAAGTCGAGCCGGGCCGCCGTCAGGACGATGACGCGGAACTCCGAAAAGCCCGCGTCCACGGCCGCCTCGTCTTCCGGCAGGGCGTAGGCTCCGCCCGCCGGCAACGGGGTCCCGGGGCCCGGTGCGGTCCCGTAGCAGACCCGGCTCATCGGCCGCGACGCCGCCCAGGCGGCGCGGGCCACGGCGTCCTGCCCGTGCAGGCGGGCCTCTCCCTCGATCCGCACCTGGATCTTCGCCGCCGGGTCGTAGGCGTGGAGCGCCACCCGGGGATCGGCGGCGATCTCGGCCGCCTTGTCGGAGCGGGCGTCGCAATGGATGCGCAAGGTGCGGCTGTCCCGGTCGACCCCGCGCAACACCACCGTGCGCAGGCGCGGGGCACCGTCGCGGCCGATCGTGGCCAGCGCCGGCGCGTGGAAGCCGCTCCGGTGTGCCGCCCCCTCTTCCAGCCGGCGCCAGGCCTCGGCGAGGCAGCCCGGGAGGTCGTCGTAGAACGCAGGCGGCTCGGTCATGGCACCTCGGTCTCGGGCGGCGCTCGATCTCGCGCGGCATCGGCTCCGGTTCGTTCACCAATCTAGGGCAGAGTCCGGGGAACCGGGATGCCCCGGTGAAGCTTGTCATGGCGAAGCTTGTTCCAGCGAAGCTTGTCCGCACGCCCCTTCCCGAGGTTGTTTCACCATGACGCTCCGCACGACGCTGGCCTGGCTGCCCCTGGCGGCCGCCCTCACGGCCCTGCCGGCGATGGCGGCCGACATGCCCGCCGGCTACGGCGCGCGCGGGGGGGCGGAGTTCTCCGCCGGCTGGCGGGCGCCGCCCCCGCCGCTGCCCCCGCCTCCCGTCGCGGTCGAGGCCGACGTCGTCGTGGTCGCGCCGCCGCCCCGGCCGCTCCTCGGCTTCGGCTACGCGCCGGTCCTGCCCTATTACGGCGTCTCGACCGGCCCCTACGGCTACCCGCCGCGGCCCCAGCCCGGCATCGGCGTCGGGCTGTTCTGAGCCGCGGACTCGTCGCAGGCGGCGAGCCGTTCCGCGACCATTGCCTGCATGGCGAAGAGGTGGCGGTCGCGGATGCCCATCGCCTCGCAGGCCGCCACCGTGTTGAGCAGGTATTCGGCGCTCGGGCCGATGGGGCCGCAGGCCGCGGCGATCCGGTCGGCGATCTCCGCATCGGTGAGCCGCCCGGCATAGCGCCCGCCCGCCCGGTCGGCCACGAAGGCGAGCGTCGGTACCGGTCCTTCGGCGGTCTCGGCGGTAAGCCAGCGGGCCTGGTAGCCGCGCCCGCGCATCTCCCGCCGCCAGACCGGCCGCACGGCCGCCCGCAGGTCGTCGCCGGCCAGCCGATAGGCGAGGCCGCGGCACTGCCCGCCCCGGTCGAGGGCGAGCATCACGCCGGGGCGCTCCGGCGTGCCGCGAAAACCCCGCTGCCACAGGCAGAACCGGCGGTGCCAGCCCCGCACCCGCGCTTCGCGGCGTTCCGAGAACGGGAATTCCGGCCGCCACATCAGGGCGCCGTAGGCGAAGAGCCACAGGGTGCCGGGATCGCCCGGCCGCTCGGCCAGGGCCGCCTCCAGGCGCGCATCGGCCTCGGTCTCGTCCATCAGCGCCATGCCGCAGCCGGGCCCGCGCTCGTCGGCGGCGACCTTGTGCGGATGGGCCCGGGCGATCGATGCGGCGTCGAGCGTGAGGGAGCGTTTTTGCATCGCAACCGTTAAGTGAGGGGGTGCGGCAGCGCGGCAGTGGCTCCCTCGGTTTTTCCGCAAAGCCAGCGGGTGTTCCGAGAAGCGTCGCCGCCCCATGTTAGTGCCGTGCTAAGCTGCACGGGTCCAGATGATCTGGACTAGAGCCGCGCCCGATCGCCTTGCAATCGGACGCTGCTCCAGGTCTTTGATTTTGCCGCATTTTCTGCGACGAACCGGTATCCGCTTCGTCGGAAAATGCTCTCGATGTCCCGGAATGGAGGACGCGTCATGGCCATCACGGGTCGCTTCAATTTCCGCAAGACCCTCACCGGCAAGCTCGTCCTGCAGGTCGAGATGGAGCGCCGCTCCTGGTGGCCCTTCGCCCGCGCCGCCTCGCCCGGCCATGTCTGGCGCGACGCCACGCCGAAGGACCTGACCGCGGTGGAGTTGCAGCAATTGCTCAACCTGCGCCGCAACCCCGGCTACATGCCGCGCAACCCGGTGATCTTCATGATGGGCCAGGGTCAGAAGGAGGCCCCCACCGCCGAGGTGGTGACGCTCGCCGCCCACCGCGCCGCCGGCCAGCAGCAGGCGGGGTGATCGGGAGGGGCGGGGCCGGCGCCCGGCACCGCTCGCGCCCGGCCGCGTTGTTCCGGTCCGAAGGGGCGGATGGCCCCGCCGACCAGGAGAGCGCAGCATGGGCATGACCTCCGTGAACCAGTCCGTGATCGAGGCCCTGTCGGAGCAGATCGTCACGACCTATTGCGACGCCGCCGAGCCCGCCGGGGAGCCGGCTCGCGCCCGGCTGATGGGCGAGGTCATGCACGCCATCGCGGAGCCGGTGGGCACCCGCACCCTCGCCGAGGACGGCCCCGAGCGGGTCAACGCCGTGCTCGCCGACTGGGAGGCGCAGGAGGGCCGCAGCTTCGGCCTGCGGCTGATCGAGATCGATCCCGGGCGCACGGTCGTCACGATGGGGTGACGGTCAACTACCGCCGAGTTCCACCAGCAACCGCGCGAGCGCGCCGGGGGCGCTCACCATGGCGTCGTGGCCGGTGGCCATCTCACGCCAGCCCCAGCCGGGCTGGCGCCGCACCCAGTCCTTGACCCCGTCCAGGGTGGCGTAGGACGGCGTGGTGCAATCGACATAGGTGCGCGGCAGCCCGTTGCCGACCGGGCCGCGGATCGGCAGCGTGCTCTCGTAGGTGCCGAGCGGGTGCGGGGTCAGGCGCCGCTCGACCCAGGCCGCATCCGCCGGATCGAGCACCCCGAAGGAAGCGGCCGGCGGCGGCGGCAGGCTCAAGCCCCCGCTCGATTCCGCGGCGGCGCGGCGGCGGGCCGCCGCCACCTCGGGCGGCAGGCCGTCGAAGGGCGCCCGGCCCGGCTGCACGATCAGCGCATCGAGATAGACGAGGTGGCGCAGCCGCTCCGGCATGGCCTCCGCCACGCCGCTGATCGCCAGCCCCCCGAAGGAATGCCCGACCAGCACGACCTGCGTCAGCTCCTCGGCCGCGATCGTCCCGGCGACGTCGCGCACGAAGGTGTCGAGGGTGATGTCTTTCGAGAGGAGGTGCGCCCGCTCGCCCAGCCCGGTGCAGGTCGGGGTGAAGACCCGGTGGCCTTCGCGCCGCAGGATGTCGGCGACGCGCACCCAGCACCAGCCGCCGTGCCAGGCGCCGTGCACCAGCACGAAGGTCAGACCATCCGCCATCCCGCCCCTCCCGTCATCGCGAGAGCAGTGCCCGATCGCGGTGCGATCGGGCACTGCTCTCCGCGTTTGATCTTGCCGCATTGTCTACGACGAACCGGTATCCACGTCGTCGGAGCATGCTCGGAGGCAGCCAAGCGCGAACGGGCCCGGCGCGCAAGGCCGTCAGAGCCCCGCCTCGTCCCGGTCCTCGCGGTTCGCCTCGAACCCGGCGATCATCCGCTCCAGGGCCTGGAAGCTTTTGACCGCCTCCTGGGTCCGGCCGGCGGCGCATTTGCCCTCGGCCGAGCGGTACCACAGCAGCATGCTGTTGAAGGCGTGCTGGTGGGGCGAGGCGGCGACGCGGGCGCGCCGGGCGGTCTCGGCGTCGAACCAGACCCGCACGGCGTGGCCGGCATTGGTGCAGACATCGGCCGAGGGCGGCAGGGCGGCGCGGGAGACGGTGGGGTCGCACAGCATGGCGAACCAGATCGCCCCGGCGGCGAGGCCGGAGGCGCCGATCATGCCGGCGGCGCCGCGCAGGCGCCGGCGCCAATCGGGTCGGGCCTGCTCGGTGGCCGGCAGCGCCTCCACCGTCTCGGGCCGGCAATGGGTGTAGTGCACCGAACCGTCGGTGTGGTGATGGGGCCATGGATGGGTCATCGAGCACCCCCTTCGGGCAGGGTGGGACTCCGGGGCCTCGCAGGGGCAGCGAAACGCGCCGCATCGCGAAAGGGTCGGGTCGGCTAGGGAGGGTCGCGGCAGGACGAAAAGCCGCGGCCGATCGCCGAACGATCTTGCGGCGGCATCGGGACCTCGCGAGGTGGGCGGAGGTTAGGCCCAGCCCCCCGAGGCCGGCGTGTTCCAGCGCACATTCCGGGGGCGGGAGCGGATGATTTTTGACCATCCGGCCTGCCACCGGGCAGCAGAGCGGTCCGGGACAAGAATGGCGCGGGTTTCCCCTCTCCCCGCGGGCGGGGAGAGGGCTTCATCCCCCTTGTCGGGGATGAAGCGAGCCCCGCAGGGCGAGGGTGAGGGGGTGTCTCCGGAGGAGCCTCATCCGTCGAGACCCCCTCACCCTCGCTCCGGCTTTCGCCTCCGCTTGCCGAGCCCCCTGGACGGGGGCTCGGCCCTCTCCCCGCCCGCGGGGAGAGGAGAGAACCCGCGCCTTTTCTTTTCCCCGGGCAGCCCCTGCATCGGCAGGGATCGTCGCCTACCCCGCCTGGAGCAGCTTCACCGCCGCGTCGCGCTCGAACAGGTAGAGCAGCGCCCGCAACGCGTCGCCGCGCTCCGACTTCAAGCCCGGATCGCGCTCGACGATCAGCCGGGCATCGTCCCGCGCCGCCACGATCAGGTCGCCGTCGGCCTCTGGCCGGGCAAGGCGGAAATTGGCCAACCCCGATTGCCGTGTGCCCAGGACCTCGCCCTCGCCGCGCAGGCGAAGATCCTCCTCGGCGATGCGAAACCCGTCCTCGGTCTCGCGCATCATCTCGAGCCGGGCCCGGGAGACCTGGCCGAGCGGCCCCTTGAACAGGAGCAGGCAGGTCGAGGCGCCCGAGCCGCGCCCGACCCGGCCGCGCAGCTGGTGCAATTGCGCCAGGCCGAAGCGCTCGGCATGCTCGATCACCATCACGGTGGCCTGCGGCACGTCCACGCCGACCTCCACCACGGTGGTCGAGACCAGGATCTTGGTGTCGCCGGCGGCGAAGCGCTCCATCGCCTCGTCCTTGTCCTTGCCCGGCATCTTGCCGTGGACGAGGCCGACATCCGCGCCGAAGCGCTCGCGCAACGCGGAAAACCGCTCCTCGGCGGCGGCGAGGTCGACATATTCGGATTCGGCGACGAGCGGGCAGATCCAGTAGACCCGGTCGCCCTTGGCGAGCGCCCGCTCCAGGCCCAGCGTCACCTCCTCGATCCGGTCGGTCGAGACCAGCACCGTCTTGATCGGCTGGCGCCCGGCCGGCTTCTCGTCGAGGACCGAGACCTCCATGTCGCCGAAATAGGTGAGCGCGAGCGTGCGGGGGATCGGCGTCGCGGTCATCACCAGGATGTCGACCGCCTCCCCCTTCCCCCCCAGCGCCAGGCGCTGGTGCACGCCGAAGCGGTGCTGCTCGTCCACCACCGCGAGGCCGAGATCGTGGAACGCCACGTCGTCCTGGAACAGCGCGTGGGTGCCGACCACGATGTGGATCGAGCCGTCGGCGAGGCCGGCGAGCGTCGCCCGGCGCTCCGCCACCCGGTCGCGGCCGGTGAGCAGCGCGAGCCTCAACCCCACCGCCTCCACCATCGGCCGCAGGCGCTCGGCGTGCTGACGGGCCAGGATCTCGGTCGGCGCCATCATCGCCGCCTGCCGGCCGGCCTCGATCGCGGAGGCCATGGCGAGGAGCGCCACCGCGGTCTTGCCCGAGCCGACATCGCCCTGGAGCAGCCGCAGCATGCGCCGCTCGGAGCCCATGTCGCCGCGGATCTCGGCGAGCGCCCGGGTCTGCGCGCCGGTGAGTCCGAACGGCAGGCCCGCCTCGATCCGCCGCGACAGGACGCCGTCGCCGACATTGGTGCGGCCGGGCGGGCGGTGCATCCGGCTGCGCACGAGAGCCAGCGCCAGCTGCGAGGCGAGCAATTCGTCGTAGGCGAGCCGCCGCCGGGCCGGGGTCTTCAGATCCTCCTCGGTCTCGGCGGCCTCCGCCGGGCGGTGCTCGGTGCGCAAAGCCTCGGCGAAGGCCGGCCAGCCGTGGCGGTCGAGGAAGGACCGGTCCTGCCATTCGGGCAGGACCGGGAGCCGGTCGAGGGCCGAGACCGCGAGCTTGCCGATCGCCCGCGAGGTCAGGCCTTCGGTGGCGCCGTAGATCGGCTCCACCGCCGGCAGGTCGGCCAGGCCCTTCTCGTCGAGAATGCGCGACGGGTGCACCATCTGGCGGAAGCCGTCCCACAGCTCGATCCGGCCCGACACGTAGCGGTGGCTGCCGAGCGGCAGCATCTTCTCGATGCGGGCACGCGGCAGGTTGAAGAACACCAGGGTGATGTCGCCGGTCTGGTCCTCGACCAGCACCCGGAAGGGCTTGCGGCCGGCCGTCTGCGGCGGACGGTGGGCCACCACCGTGACGCCCAGCGTCACCGGCTCGCCGGGCGGCGCCTCGGCGATCGAGCCGCGCAGCTGCCGGGCGATGCCGCGCTGCGGCAGGTGGAACAGGAGGTCGACCACCCGGGCCGGGCGCTCCGGCGTGCCGACGAGCTTATCGATCAGCACGGCGACCTTGGGACCGGCCCCCGGCAGCACGGTCGCGGGAGCAAACAGGGGATCGAGCAGGGAGGGACGCAGCGACATCGGGGCGGAGGCGGAGGGAAATCGGGGGCTCTATACACCACACGGCCGCGATTGCGGCCTTGCGGGTGTCGCAGGCTGCGACGAACCCCATATCAGTCGCAGGGTTTCGCACCCGCGCCCCGGGCGGTAAAGCCGCTCCGGACCAGCCCGAGGATTTGATCTCGCGATGACCGGCACCACCCGCACCAGCGCCGACCTCGATCCGCGCCGCCGCCGCACGCTCTACCGCTCCTGGCACCGGGGCACCCGCGAGATGGACCTGATCATGGGCCGCTTCGCGGATGCCGAGATCGGAACCCTCACGGAGGAGGAACTCGACGATTTCGAGCTGCTGATCGAGGTGCCGGACCGGGATCTGTTCCGCTGGATCACCGACGAGGCCGAGGTTCCGTCGAACTACGACACCGCGGTCTATCGCCGGATGAAGGCGTTCCATCAGCACGGGGCGCCGGTGGATCTGTGAGGCGGTGCTGACGAGCGCGAGGTTTCGAGGTGAAGCGCGGGATTTCACCTCTCCCCGCGGGCGGGGAGAGGGCCATGCGCCCGTTCAGGGAGCATGGCGAGCCCGCAGGGCGAGGGTGAGGGGGTGTCTCCGGACGAGGCTCCTCCGGCAACACCCCCTCACCCTCGCTCCGGCTGCGCCTCCGCTCGTCACGGCCCCGACGAGGGGGCCGTGACCCTCTCCCCGCCCGCGGGGAGAGGGGAAACCGCGCTTCATCCTGAAGCGATATGTTTGCTGAAATTCCTCGCCGTTCCTTGACCGGCCCGCCCGCCTGAAAAGACCCGCTCAGACCCGATGGCCAAGCCCGCTCCCAAGCCCCCTGCCCCGCCCGCGCCTGCGAAAAAGCCCGCGGCCGCCCGCTTCGCCCTGCCGAAATCCGCGGCGCTGACCAAGGCGGTGGAGGCGCTGAAGGCCGGCGACAGCGCGACGCTGGCCCGCGTGCCGGACGGGTTCGACGCCCTGGTGGTGGCCGATCTCGCCCGGGCCCTGTCGCAGGTCTCCGAGGGGCCGGCGGTCCTGGTCCACGTCGCCCGCGACGGCACCCGCTCGGCGGCCTTCGCCAGCGCGCTGTCCTTCGTGGCGCCCGAGATCGAGGTGATGAGCGTCCCGGCCTGGGACTGCCAGCCCTACGACCGGATCTCGCCCAATCCCGCCATCGCCGCGCAGCGGATGACGGCCCTGTCGCGGCTTGCCCGCACCCGCTCCTCGGCCGAGAAGCCGCGCATCCTCACCACCACGGTCAACGCCCTGGTGCAAAGGGTGCCGCCCAAATCCCGCATCGCCGTCGAGACCTTCTCCGCCGCGCCGGGCAACGCGCTCGACACCGACCAGATCGTCGCCTGGCTCGAGGCCAACGGCTTCCTGCGCACCGGCACCGTGCGCGATACCGGCGAATACGCGGTGCGCGGCGGCATCATCGACCTGTCGCCGCCCGGGTTGGCCAACCCGGTCCGCCTCGACTTCTTCGGCGACACTCTCGAATCGATCCGCGCCTTCGATCCCGAGACCCAGCGCACCATCGGGCAGCTCCGCTCCCTCGACCTCGTGCCGATGAGCGAGGTGCAGCTCACCACCGAGACGATCCGGCGCTTCCGCCAGGGCTACGTCACGACCTTCGGCGCCGCGACCCGGGACGACCGGCTCTACGAGACGATCAGCGAGGGCCGGCGCTATGCCGGCATCGAGCACTGGATGCCGCTGTTCTACGACCACCTCGACACGCTGTTCGACTACGTCGCCGGCGTGCCCCTCATCCTCGACCACCAGGCCGACGACGCGGTGGCCGAGCGCCTGAGCCAGGTGCAGGAATACTACGACGCCCGCAGCGAGGCCTTGAAGGAGCGCCAGAGCGGCACCGCGCCCTACAAGCCGCTCAAACCCGACGCGCTCTACCTCTCGCCGAACGAGTGGGCGAAGCGCATCGACGGCGCCACCGTCGCCCGCCTTGCCCCCTTCGACGTGCCGGAGGTCTCGGGCCGCAAGCTGATCGACTGTGAGGGCCTGCCCGGCCGCAGCTTCGCGCCGGAGCGGGCGCAGGAGGGCGTCAACGTCTTCGACGCGGCGGTCGGCCACGTTCGCGATCTCCAGGCCTCGGGGCATCACGTCGTCCTGGCGGCGTGGTCGGAGGGGTCTCGCGATCGGCTCTGCGGCGTGCTGACCGAGCACGGATTGCCGAAGCCCAAGACCATCACGCGCCTCTCCGACATCCTGGCGATGAAGCGCGGCCAGGATCTCGGCGTCGCGGTCTGGGGCCTGGAGGGCGGGTTCTCGGCGGGCCAGCTCGCCGTGGTGGCCGAGGGCGACATCCTCGGCGACCGGCTGGTGCGGCCCAAGCGCAAGGCGAAGCGCCCGCAGGACGTGATCCTGGAGGTGCAGGCGCTCGCGCCCGGCGACCTCGTGGTCCATGCCGATCACGGCATCGGGCGGTTCATCGGCCTCAAGACCGTGACGGCGGCCGGCGCGCCGCACGATTGCCTGGAGATCCAGTATAGCGGCGGCCTGCTTCTGCTGCCGGTCGAGAATATCGAGCTTCTGACCCGCTACGGCTCCGAGGATGCCGACGTCGCCCTCGACAAGCTCGGCGGCGGGGCCTGGCAGGCGCGCAAGGCCAAGCTCAAGCGCCGGATCATGGAGATGGCCGGCGCCCTCATCAAGGTCGCGGCCGAGCGGTTCGTGAAGTCGGCGCCGAAGATGGCGCCGCCGGAAGGCACCTACGGCGAGTTCGCCGCCCGCTTCCCCTACGAGGAGACCGAGGACCAGGAGGCGGCGATCGCCGCGACGCTGGGCGACCTCACCTCCGGCCGGCCGATGGACCGGCTGGTCTGCGGCGATGTCGGCTTCGGCAAGACCGAGGTGGCGCTCCGCGCCGCCTTCGTCACCGCGCTCTCCGGCAAGCAGGTCGCGGTGGTGGTGCCGACCACGCTTCTCGCGCGCCAGCACGCCCGCACCTTCGAGGCGCGGTTCAAGGGCCTGCCGGTGAACGTCGCGCAGGCCTCCCGCTTCGTCGGCAATGCCGACCTGAAGAAGGTCCGGGAGGGGCTGGCCGACGGCTCGGTCGACATCGTCGTCGGCACCCACGCGCTGCTCGCCAAGAACATCGTGTTCAAGGATCTCGGCCTCATCATCATCGACGAGGAGCAGCATTTCGGCGTCGCCCACAAGGAGCGGCTGAAGGCGCTGAAGTCGGAGGTCCACGTCCTGACGCTCTCGGCGACGCCGATCCCGCGCACGCTCCAGCTCGCCATGACCGGGGTGCGCGAACTCTCGATCATCGCGACGCCGCCGGTCGATCGCCTGGCGGTGCGCACCTTCGTGATGCCGTTCGATCCGCTCTCGATCCGCGAGGCGCTGCTGCGCGAGCGCTATCGCGGTGGCCAGGCCTTCTACGTCGTGCCGCGCATCGAGCACCTGGAGGAGGTCAAGCGCTTCCTCGACCGCGAGGTGCCGGAGGCCAAGGTGGCGGTGGCCCACGGCCAGATGGCGGCGGGCCAGCTCGAGGACGTGATGACGGCCTTCTACGAGGGCCAGTACGACATCCTGCTCGCCACCACGATCGTCGAATCGGGCCTCGACATCCCGACCGCCAACACGCTGATCGTCCACCGCGCCGACATGTTCGGCCTTGCCCAGCTCTACCAGCTGCGCGGCCGCGTCGGCCGCTCCAAGGCCCGGGCCTACGCGCTGTTCACCACGCCGGAGGGCAAGGCCCTGACGGTGCAGGCGGAACGGCGCTTGAGCGTGCTGCAATCCCTCGACACGCTCGGGGCCGGCTTCCAGCTCGCCAGCCACGACCTCGACATCCGCGGGGCCGGCAACCTGCTCGGCGACGAGCAGTCCGGCCACGTCAAGGAAGTGGGCTACGAACTCTACCAGCAGATGCTGGAGAGCGCGGTCGCGGCGCTCAAATCCGGCAACGCGCTGCCGACCGACGAGCAATGGTCGCCGACCATCGCGCTCGGCGCCCCCGTCACCATGCCGGAGGAATACGTCTCGGATCTTTCGGTGCGGCTCGGCCTCTATCGCCGCCTCGCGACGCTGGAGAACGACCGCGAACTCGAGAGCTTCGGCGCCGAGATGATCGACCGCTTCGGCCCGATGCCGCCGGAGGTGGAAGAGCTTCTCAAGATCGTGACGATCAAGATCCTGTGCCGCGAGACCAACGTCGAGAAGGTCGAGGCCGGCCCGAAGGGCATCGTCATGCACTTCCGCGACCGGTCCTTCGCCAACCCGGCCAAGCTCGCCGGCTACATCGCCGACCAGCGCTCCTTCGCCAAGGTGCGGCCGGACATGAGCGTGGTCTTCATCCGCGATCTCGCCACGGTGGCGGAGCGGCTGAAGGAGACGACGGGGATTTTGCGGGATCTGGTGAAGCTGATCACGCGCAAGAAGGCGGCGTGAGGGGGCGGCCGGAAGGCCGTCTCCCGTATCCGGTCGGGGTTGTCGCGGGGCGCGGCGACTCCGTAGACTGGCGTCCGCGACGGACCCCAATCCGTGCTGTGAGGACGGCATGATGAGCGCGGTCAAGTTCGACGTCAGCTACTCGGCCGCCGCCCAGCTCGCCTCGCTCGCACCGGCCGAGAAATCGGCTCTGCGGCGTCTGTTCGCGAGCGGCGAGATCGAGAATCCGGTGACAACCAGGCCGACCGACGATGGTCGGTTCGTCTCCCGCCTCGGCAGCAAGCGGGTGCTGTGGCGCAGGCTCTCGACCGATGGCAGGCCGGAAATTCTCTCGATCGTCGACAAGTCGTTCGCGCAAGCCTGAATGAGCAGCTTCGAGACGATCGCGTTCGATCTCGGACATGCTCTTACGTCGATGATCCTTGCGCCAAGCCATCTCACCAGCGTAGGCGCCGAGGTGCAGCCCGCTGGTGTGGTGGTGGAAATGTACGGTCACGGAATGGGATGGTGCGGATTGACTTTGAACCGGTCTAGCCCGCCAGCACCGCCCCTCCCGCGGCGACTCGAACGCCCGTCGCCCGACCCCTACCGCCCCACCCCCTGCGGCATCTTCACGATCTTCCCATCCGGCAGGATGATGTCCCCGGGGCTCTGCCCCGCCTCGCACGGCCCGAGATAGGTGGCGTCGATCACCATCTTGCGCCGGACCGGCTCCTTCGTGTTGGGGATGCCGGTCAGCGTCGTGTCCACGTCCATGTGGACCTTGCTGGCGAAGTCGCCGGTGATCACGCTGGTGCCACTGGCCGAGATCGGGCCGATCTTGCACTCGGTCTCGCCCTTGTAGCCGGTGCTCGTCTTGACGAAATCGCGCTTCGAGCACTGCCCGGCGCCGAGCGCGCCTTGCGCCATCTGGTCGGTCTTCTCGTCGATGCATTGGCGGGCGGTCGTGTTGCCCTCCGCCGAGACGGTCTTGCTCTCCCACAGGCCGGCCTTGCGCGCCGGCAGGGTGTCGGCGGCCGCCAGCGTGCTCGCCGCCACGAGGGTGAGACCGACGAGTCCGCCACCGATCAGATGCAAGGGCATGGAGCCTCCCTGGATTCACGCGGCTCCCCGGCCGCTGCGGCGCGGAGAACTAGCCCAAGAGGCTTAGGTGCTCAAGGCTTGGGTACTCAAGGCTTGGATGCTCAAGGCCGGCCGGGGTGGAGCAACACCCCGCCCCTCCCCGGTCACGCCGCCTGCCCGGCCGCAGCCCGCAAGCCCGAGAACCCGATCAGCTTGCGGGCCTCCTCGTCCCACAAAGCGAGCCCGAGGCAGCGCAGGCTGTCGCGCAGGGTCAGGCGGCCGACCTCGCCCAGCGTCGCGTGACCGTCCAGGCATTCCTGGAGGCGGTAGTTCGGGATGCGGCTGTTGAGGTGATGGATGTGGTGCAGGCCGACATTGCCGGTGAACCATTGCAGCACCCGCGGCAGGACGTAGTACGAGCTGCCGCCGAGCGCCGCCCGGTGGAAGTCCCAGGCCTCGGGCCCCTCCCACACGGTCTCCTCGTACTGGTGCTGGACGTAGAACAGCCAGCCGCCGATCCAGGCGGCGACGCTGACGACCGGCAGGAGCACCCACAGCACCGGCCCGATGCCGCCGGCCGCCGCGGCGAGCAGCGCCGTGCCTGCGACCAGCGCGAGGTCGAGGGCGAGCACGTCCCGCCACGCCGTGCGCCACGGCAGGCCGCCGCCGAACGGCAACCGCTGCAGGACCAGGAAGTTGAGCGGCGAGCCGAGCACGATGAGGATGAACGGGTTGCGGTAGAGGCGGTAGCGCAGCCGGTGCCATTGCGACAGGGCGAGGTATTCGCGCACGGTCAGCGTGTGGATGTCGCCCGTGCCGCGGCGGCTGAGGTCGCCGGTGGAGGCGTGGTGCAGGGCGTGCGCCCGCTTCCAGGTGTCGTAGGGGGTCACTGTCAGGAGGCTCAAGACCCGGCCGAGCCGGTCGTTGGCGGCGCGGGAGGGCAGGAACGAGCCGTGCCCGCAATCGTGCTGGATGATGAACAGCCGCACCAGCAGCCCGCCGGCCGGCACGGCGAGCGGCAGCACCCAGGGTTCGTAACCCTGCGCCGCCGCCCAGAGCATGAATCCGCAGAGGGCGAGATAGGGCAGCAGGGTGTTGGCGACCTGCCGGAGCGCGAGCCTCGGGACGGGATCCCGGTAGGCCGCGCAATGGCGCGCCACCTCGCGCGCCAGCGCCGCGAGGTCGGGCCGCACGGTCCCGTCGCCGGCTCGGCCGAGCGCGGCGGGGTTCTGTGTATCGTCGGTCACGGGGGAAGGGCGATCCTGTCTGTCGGGCGGTCGCGGGGGGGGGCTCGGGTGGAGCGGCCGCGGATGGAGATCCGCCGGCGCCGGCCGGCGCGATTCCCGGCTGCGCGCGTCCCAGTAGCATTCTTCGCGCCGGCTGAAAGGAGGCGCGCCCGCGGCACGATCGTCCCCGCGGGAGGCCGGCGGCCTCATACGACTTCCGATTGACTGCTTCGCAAGGCGGAAGTCGGCTTCGCTCAAACGTGTGAAGCCTACGGCTTCACCGCGCGGGCTTGTGGTACGAATTCCGGAAGGTTCCTTCCGGAATTCGTATCACGCGTCCAGGCGGGTCCGCTCCGGCACGTCGATCGGCCCGACCTGGGCGGCGCGCAGGCCCGCCGCCATCGCCTGAAGGCGGTTCTGCGGGTCCTCGGGCTGGATCACCCCGGCCGACATCACCAGCTTTGCCGCGTCGTCGACGCTAATCGACAATTCGATCACCTCGGAGCGGGGCAGGTAGAAGAAGAAGCCGGTGGTCGGGTTCGGCGCGCAGGGCAGGAACACGCCGACATGGTCGTTTCCGCTCCCGAGCGCGGTCTGCACGTCGGGCCCCGCCGGGGCCGACAGGAACACGATCGACCACGTCCCCTTCACCGGGAACTCGACCAGGCCGACGGTGCGGAACGAGGTGCCGCTGGTGGAGAACAGCGTCTCGAAGACCTGGCGCAGGCCACGATAGAGCCCCGAGATCACCGGCGTGCGGGCGAGCAGCACCTCGCCGAACTCCACCACCGAGCGGCCGACGAGGTTGGCGGTGAGCGCGCCCAGCGTGGTGAGCGCCACGAAGGCGATGACGAGGCCTAAGCCCGGCACGCTGAACGGCAGGTAATGGTCGGGCAGGTAGGCCGAGGGCACCAGCGGCTTGACCCAGCCGTCGATCAGGCTGATGCACCACCAGGTGATGTAGATCGTGATCGCCAGCGGGCCGGCGACGATCACGCCGGTGAAGAAGTAGTTGCGCAGCCGGCCGCGGACGCTGACCCGCTTGCGGGTGACCGGCGGGTCCGGATCGGGGATCAGCGGCGAGGGTTCCGACACGATTGGCGATACTCGATCCCGGCAGGCGCCCCCTGCCCCCGAAGAGGTAGCGGTTTGCTGCGCTGCGCTCAAGGCGGGCGAGGCCCTTTGGAGTACCCCGAGGCCCTTTGAGAGACCCTTTGTCAGTCCGACCGAGACCGGACCGCGTCGCATTGAGGGCGGTCCTGCGTCGCGCCCTGGCCGATCCCGACGTGACCTGGAGCCTCGGCGGCTACGGGGCGGGCGCCACCTTCCGGCGCGATCCCGGCGAGCCGGCGGCGAGGCCCGGCGGCGGGCGCCCCGGCCTCGTCACCCCCCGCGGCGCCCTGGTGCTGGGCGAGGCCGACACCCTGGTGCCGGTGGCCTACGAGTCGGCGCTCGGCGGCGAGGACTGGAGCCAGGCTCTCGCCCTGTGCCGGCCGCTCGACGCCCTGCCGCCCTGCCCTGCCGCCGTCGTGAGCGAATGCGGCCCCGACACGCACGCCGCGCGGACCGGGGACCGGGACGGGGTGCTGTTCGGCCTCGGCCTGCCCCTGCGCCAGGCCCGGCTCCTCGCCCGGGTGCGGGGCGACGCCGTCCGGGCGCTCCGCGCCGCCTGCGGACGCCCTGCCGACGCCGCCCTCTGGCAGCGCCTGCCCGGGCTCGGGGCGGTGCTGGTGGCGGTCCACGGCCGCGACCGCATCGAGGTCGTGCTGCCCGACGCCCATCCGGGGCCGCGCGCCCTCTGGTTCGACAAGCTCCTGCGCCAGGGCCGCCTGCACGCCGCCACGGCCCCGATCCCGGCCGGCCTCGCCCCGGTGATCCACCTGCATCCGTCGCACCCGCTGACGACGAGCGGCGACGATCTCGGCCGGCATGCCGTGTTCCAGGACTGGCTGGCGCGCTGGGGCGATCCGGCGCTCGTGGCGCTGAAAGACCGCATCCTCGCCGGGGAGGCGGTCACGGTGCCGGACACGCGGGCGGCGCGGGGCGTGGCGCGGGTGGCGCGGGCGCAACGGCGGTCTCTGGCTCAGGCGCGCGCCGCCGGGTCGATCGACGAGGATGCGGATGAATCGGTCTCTCCGTCCGTCCCACCCACGACCTCATCCTGAGGTGCCGGCGATCGAAGATCGCATTCGACCGAAGGGAGCCTCGAAGGAGGGCCCCAGAAACCTCTGCGTCTCACTGGAGCCCGCCTTCGAGGTCAGTCAATCTTCAATCGATTGACACGGAATCCGGAAGATCACGTCCGGATTCCGTATCACCAGCCCACGCGGCGCCTGAGCGAAGCCGCTTTCCGCATCGCGAAGCGATCAATCGGAAAGCGTATGACACCTCAGGATGAGGTCGCAGATGGGATGGGGGCGGCATCAACGCCGCTCGCGCGGAGAACGACTCCCAGCGCCCAAGAAAAAAGGCCGCTCTTGCGAGCGGCCCGAAGTCTAGGGAGGAAACGCCCAAAGAGGGCTGCAGGGCCGCGACGCCATCGCGACCGTGCAGTGCCGAAGATAAGCCCCTGAGGCGTGTTCGCAAGTGCGAAAGCGCACCGCGAGTGGATTTTCTCCCAAACGATCGCGCCCGCCTCGAAAACGGCGACGCCCCCGCCGGGGAGCCGGCGGGGGCGTCGTGTCGGTCATGCGGGATCGGGGTGTCAGCGACGCAGGATCTTGGTGACGAGGCGGCCGACGAGGTTGCCGGAATCGGTGTAGGGGACCCGGTCGTCGTAGCGGCCGTCGGGGCGGGTGCGGGGGTCGTCGTTCCCCAGGATCTTGGTGACGATCCGGCCGATGAGGCTCATCGTATCCTCCGAGTGCGCTGGCGTGAGGTCTTCCGGGATAGAACGGCCGAACAGCCTGAGCCGTTCCGATGCCTCCGTCACGCCCGCTCCGCCATCGCCTCGAAGACCAGGGCGTGGCGGGCCGCCAGCGCCGCGATGTCGGTCGCATAGCCGCCGCCGATCACCGCGGCGAGGGGGATGCCGCGCCGATGCGCCTCGCCGATCACGTAGGCCTCGCGCCGGCGCAGGCCGTCGTCGGAGAGCGCCAGGCGGCCGAGCCGGTCGTCGCGGTGGGGATCGACGCCGGCATTGTAGAAGACGAGATCCGGGCGCTGCCCGTCGAGGAGGCGCGGCACGTGCTGGCTCAGCGCCGCCAGGTAATCGTCGTCGGTCAGCCCGTCGGGCAGGCCGATATCGAGGTCCCCCGGCACCTTGTCGGTCGGGTAGTTCTTCTCGGCATGCATCGAGAAGGTGAACAGGTCGGGTTCGCCGCGCAGGCAATCGGCGGTGCCGTCGCCCTGGTGCACGTCGAGGTCGATGACCAGCGCCCGGCGGATCGTGCCCTCGCGCTTCAAGGCGAGGGCCGCCACCGCGACGTCGTTGAAGACGCAGAACCCCCGCCCCCCGTCGCGCCTGCCGTGGTGGCTGCCGCCCGCGGTACTGCCGGCAAGGCCGCCCCGGAGCGCCAGCCGCGCGGCGAGCAGCGTGCCGCCGGCCGAGGCGAGCGAGCGCCGCGCCACCCCGGCATCGACCGGCAGGCCGATCGCCCGCTCGACCGCCCGGGGCACCGTCCCGGTGACGACCTGCTCGACATAGACCGCGTCATGGGCGAGTCCGATCAGGTCCGGGCTCGCGGGCTCAGGGATCACGAAGCCGTCGGGCACCAGGCCGCGGGCCGTGATCGTGGCGGCGAGCTGCCCGTACTTGCCCATCGGGAAGCGGTGGCCCTCCGGCAGCGCGGCCTCGTAGGCCGGGTGGAACACGACCGGAACCATGGACGAGACCCTGTGGACAGCGGGGATGACACGGATACGCTCAACGCACCGGCCCGGCTCGCAGCAGGCGCGACCGCGCGCCGCGGGCATCGGACGATCGTCCCGCGGGATCAACAGGGTTGGCGCAGGGCCCTGGACCCGTCCAGCCGGCCCATTTTCCCGTCCGCGGCTCCCCTTCCGCCGGCTTATGCTCTAGCTTGGTCCGGGATCGGGCGGGACAACGGTCACGGTTTGAACACGAATTCCCCCGACCCTTAGGGCAGATGTGTCTCGATCGCCATCGTGTCGGGCACGATGCGGCGGGGGACGGGAAGGCTCGCCATCGATCACGGTCCGCGACGATGGCGGGCATCGGGCACGCCGTCGGCGTGAAAGAATTTTTTTCAAGGCTCGCCTCGGGGGGCGGAGCCGGCAAGCACGGCCGGGGGGCATGCGGGAGCGGGTCGATCATCGCGGCGCGAACAGGGCGCGTCCGTCGGGTGCGGGAGTGGCGACGACGCTCGGGCTCGGGCTCGTCCTGGGTCTCGGGGCGGCGGAGCCGGCGCGGGCCTTCGACCTGTTCGGCCTGTTCGGGTCCGAGGAGGCGCCGCCGGCGCCGAGCCCGGCCGCCCTGCCCTACGCGGTCCGCTTCCAGGGCGTCGAGGACGAGGACCTGCTCCGCGCCCTCCAGGACACGTCGAGCCTCTACCGCCTGCGCAACGACGCGCCACCGGACGGCGAGGGCCTGCTGCGCCGGGCCGAGGCCGACGCGCCCCGCCTCGTCGATGCGCTCTCGGGATTCGGCTACTATGCCGGCCGGGTGACCTTCCGCATCGAGGACGTGGTGCTCGGCGGCGATGCCGCGGCTTTGGCCGCCGTGCGCGCCGCCGAGGCCGCCCGCAACCGCAGCCTCGTGGCTGTGCGGATCTCCGTCGACCAGGGCCCGCTCTATCACCTGCGCACCCTCACGGTGCTCGATCCGGCGGGCGTGCCCTTCCCCCCGGAGGTCGTGCCGGCCCGCCTCACCCGCCTCGACGGCGAGGTGCCGGCCCGCTCGGCGACCGTGCTCGCCCGCGAGGCGGCGCTGATCGATGCGTTTCGCCGCGACGGCTACCCCTTCGCCAAGGTGCTGCGGCGCCAGCCGGTGGTGGACGACACCGCCCACGTCATGGACGTGACCTTCGTGGTCGATCCCGGGCCGAAGGCGCGGCTCGGCACCGTCACGGTGCGGGGTACGCAAAACCTCGATCCGGCGGTGGTGCGCTCCTTCATCTATGCCGAGCCGGGCGATCCCTACTCGCCGCAGGCTTTGTCCGACATCCGCCGCTCGGTCTCGCGGATCGAGGCGCTCGGCGGCGTGCGGGTGCGCGAGGGCACGGCGCTCGACCCCGACGGCACCCTGCCGGTCTTCGTCGACGTCACCGAGCGCTCGCCGCACATCGTCGGGGTGTCGGCCCGCTACTCCACCGTCGACGGGCCGGGGGTGCGCGCCTACTGGGCCGACCGCAACCTGTTCGGCGGCGGCGAGACCCTGCGGATCGACGCCGACCTGTCCTATCTCGGCCTCGGCACCGACTACTACGCCCGCCGCCGCAAGCTCGCCGGCATCGAGACCAACGGGCTCGGCGGCCGGCTCGCCGCGACCTTCGTCAAGCCCGCCCTGTTCGGCACCCGCAACGACCTCCTCGCCAGCGCCTTCATCGGCCGCGAGGTGCAGCAATCCTATCTCAGCGACGCCACCGGCTTCACGGTGGCGGTGCGCCGCCGCTTCGCCGACGCCTTCTCGGCGCAGGTCGGCCTCGACGGCCGGTTCGGCTCGGATCGCGACGCGCTCGGCAAGGTCGATTACGCCCTCCTCGGCCTGAATGCCGGCGTCACCTACGATTCCACCGACAGCCTGCTCGACCCGACCCGAGGCTTTCGCGTCACCGCCTCGCTCACCCCCTATGCGGGTCTCGGCAACAGCCCGGACCTCCTCATCGCCAAGGCGCAAGGCTCGACCTATTATGCGTTCGACGACGAGGGCCGCTACATCCTGGCCGCCCGCCTCGGCTTCGGCTCGGTCAGCGGTGCGAGCCTTGCCGACGTGCCGGCGTCCTTGCGCTTCTTTGCCGGCGGCGGCGGCTCGATCCGCGGCTATTCCTACCGCACCGTCGGGCCGATCGGCCCCTACCAGCTGCCGATCGGCGGGCGCTCGCTGCTCGAGGGCTCGATCGAGGGCCGGATCAAGATCACCGACACGATCGGCATCGTGCCCTTCGTCGATGCCGGCACGGCGTTTGCCGGCACCCTACCGGATTTCGACGAGCGCATCCGCGTCGCGGCGGGCTTGGGCCTGCGCTACTACACCGGCATCGGCCCGATCCGGGTCGATCTCGCGGTGCCGCTGAACCCCGACAAGCAGCTCAAGCAGCCGCCGGTCGCCCTCTACATCAGCCTCGGTCAGGCCTTCTGATGATGCAGATGCGAGGATGTGCGCTGGGCGTCTCTCAGTCTCCGCAGGGGGACTTGGGTGATAGTCGGGTGCCAGGAAAAGCGCGGGCTCTCTCCTCTCCCCGCGGGCGGGGAGAGGGCTGCGTCTCCGTTCAGGAGATGCAGCAAGCTGCGAACCGCAGGTTCGCCGCGAGGGTGAGGGGGTGTTTCCGGAAGAGCCTCATCCTGAGGCACCCCCTCACCCTCGCTCCGGCCGCGCCTGCGCTCACTTCATCGACGACAAGGTCGATGAAGTCCTCTCCCCGCCCGCGGGGAGAGGGGATCCCGCGCTCTGTTCTGGTCCGGAGGGTGTCATGAAGATCCCGGCGCTCTTCAGCGGCTCCACTCGCTCGGGAAAAGGCTTTGGCTTGCCCCGCCTCCTCACCGCCGCCATCGCCGTCAGCCTCCTGGCGCTCGCCTGGCTCGGCCACGCCGCCACCGGCGAGGCGGCGGAGGGCGAGACCACGATCCTCGGCGACCTCCTGTCCCGCGCCCTCTCGACCCCGGCCTCGCGGGTCTCGATCGGCGCCGTCGACGGGGCGCTCTCCTCCGACGCCACGATCCGCGACGTCGCCATCGCCGACCGCGACGGCGTCTGGCTGCGCCTCGACAAGGCGCGGCTGATCTGGCGCCGCACCGCGCTGCTGTCGCGGCGCCTGGAGATCGACCGGCTGGAGATCGGGCGGCTCGAGGTCTTGCGCCGCCCCCTGCCCTCCGCCACCCCGCCGTCGCAGGACAAGGAGGCGCTGCTGCCCGACCTGCCAGTCAAGGTGGTGGTCAAGGCCTTCGCGCTCTCCGACCTCGTGCTGGGCGAGCCGGTGCTCGGCGAGCCCGCCCGCATCGGCGGGGCTGGACAGGCCACCCTCGGCGACCCGCGCGAGGGCCTCGATCTCGGATTCGGCCTGCGCCGGCTCGACAAGCCCGGCACCGTGACCCTCAAGCTCGTCTACGTGCCGGAGACGAGCCGCCTGGAGGTGAAGCTCGCCCAGGACGAGCCGGAAGGCGGCCTCGCGGCACGGCTGATGAACCTGCCGGGCTTGCCCCCCGTGAGCCTCGATCTCGACGGCAACGGCACGCTGGACGCCTGGAACGCGGCTCTCGCCTTCAAGGCCGGCGAGGGCATCGGCGCCGACGGCAAGGCCCGCATCGACCGGGTCGGGGCTGAGCGCCGGATGGTGCTCGACCTCGCCTCGCGGGTCGAAGGCCTGATGCCCGGGCCGCTCGCCGCCGTGTTCTCCGGCACCACCCGGCTCGACGGGTCGCTGCGCTTCGCCGATTCCGGCGCGGTGCAGGTCGACCGGTTCGAGCTGACCTCCCGCACCGCGCGGCTGGCGCTGAACGGCGGGGTCGACGCGGCCCGCAACGCCGACCTGACCTTGCAAGCCCGGGCGCTCCCGACCGAGGGCGGCGTCACCAAGGCCGGTGACTCGACCCTCGAAGCCCTGGTGCTGGATGCGAGCCTGAAAGGCCCCCTCGCCGCCCCCGCCGTGCGCGGGACCCTGCGCGCCGCCGGCCTCTCGGCGGCGGGCAGCCGGCTCGGCCGGGCGAGCGCCGACCTCGTCGCCGAGCCGCTGCCGCGCACACCGGACGGCCAGTCCTTCCGCCTCGACGCGAAGGCCGAGGTGGACGGCCTCCACCTCGCCGATCCGGCCATGCGGCGGGCGATCGGCCCGAAGGCGTCCTTTAACCTCACCGGCCGCATCGACCCGAACGGCGTCGCCGATCTCGACGCGGTCACCATCGAGGCGCCGACCGCCAAGGCCCGCTATGCCGGCCGTATCGGCCGCGACGTGGTGGCGGGCACGCTCCAGGCGGAATTGCCCGACCTCGCGGCCTTCTCGCTCGCCGCCGGCCGGCCGCTCGGCGGCCGCGTCGCCGTGAAGGCGCTGCTCTCCGGCGATCCCGGCCGGGCCGGCGTGACCGCCGATGTCGAGGCGAGCACCGAAAAGCTGTTCCTCGGCACCCCCGCCCTCGACCGGACTCTCGGCCGCGAGCCGCGATTCGCCGGCCGCCTCACCCGCCTGCCCGACGGCTACGCCGTCCAGGCCGCGCGCCTGACCGGCACGGCGGTGACCGCCACGGTCGACGGCCGCGCCACCGAGGCCAAGGCCGACATGACCGGCCGGGTCGACCTCACCGACCTCGCCACCCTCGATCCCGAACTCGCCGGGAAGGCGGGGTTAGAGGCGCGTCTCACCGGATCGCTGGAGCACCCGGACGTCGCCCTGACCGTCTCGGCCCCCGAGGCCCGGGCGATGGGCCGGCCGATCCGCGACCTCGCGGCCAAGGCGAACGTGACCGACGCCACCGGCGCCCTCGACGGCACCGTGGCCCTGTCCGGCCGGGTCGACGGCAAGCCGCTCTCCGGCGACCTCCACCTCGCCAGGCGCGGCGCCGACTGGGTGCTCGACCGGCTCGGCCTGACCCTCGGCTCGGTGGCGCTCACCGGCCGCGCCACCGTCGATCCGGCCTCCCGCCTCGCCGAGGGTGCGGTGTCGCTCAAGGCCGGCAACCTCGACGACCTCTCGGCCCTGGCGCTCACCCGGCTCCAGGGGCGCCTCGATGCCGCGATCGCGCTGAGCCGCACCGGCGGCAGGCAGGACGCGACGGTGCGGGCGACCGGCGAGGGCGTGCGGGCGGCAGGCGTGGCGCTCTCGCGCCTCGACGCGGATCTCGCCGGCACCGACCTCTGGACCAGCCCCCGGGTCTCCGGCCGGCTCAACGCCGACCGGCTCGTGGCCGGCTCCGAGACGATCGAGGCGATCCGCCTCGACGCCAAGCCCGCGCCCGACGGCAGCGACCTCGTGCTCCAGGCCCGGGCCCGGGGCTTTGCCCTCGACGGCGCCGCCCGGCTGGTCCCGGCCGCCCATCCCCGCCTCGACCTGTCGCGCTTCAGCGCCGTGCGCGTGGCCGACCGGCTGACGCTCGCGGGTCCCGCGACCGTGACCGTCAAGGACGAGGGCGTGACGGTGGCGGGCCTCGCCATCGCCGCCGGCTCCGGCCGCGCCCATCTCGACGGCACGATCGGCAAGACCCTCGACCTGCGGCTCGGTCTCAAGAGCCTGCCGCTCGCCATGGCCCGCATCGCCTCGCCGAGCCTGAATCTGTCGGGCATTCTCGACGGCGAGGCGGCGCTGACCGGTCCGGCCGCGAGCCCGGAGGGACGCTATTCCTTGAGCGTTTCGCGCCTTGTGACGCCCGAGACCCGCTCCGCCGGCCTGCCGCCGATCGACGCCAAGGCCTCCGGCCGGATCGAGGACGGCCGCGCCGGCCTCGACGGGACGGTGAATGCGGGGCGCGGGGTGCAGATCGCCCTGTCCGGTTCGATCCCCGTCGAGGCCGGCGGCACGCTCGCCTTGCGCACCCGCGGCACCGTCGATGCGGCGCTCGCCAACACCCTGCTGGCGGCGGGCGGCCAGCGCCTGACCGGCCGGGTCGCGCTCGATGCCGGGATCGGCGGCACGCTCCAGGCCCCGAAGATCGACGGTTCGGCGGTGCTCACCGGCGGCAGCTTCACCGATCCGCTGAACGGCGTCAGCCTCACCGACATCCAGGGCCTGGTTGCCGGGCGCGGCGACACGCTCGTGATCGAGCGCCTGACCGCTGCCACCCGCAACGGCGGCACGCTCCAGGTCCAGGGCCGCGTCGCCGTCGAGCCGGCGGCGGGTTTTCCCGGCAACCTGACCATCCGGGCCGACCGGGCCGAGCTGGTCTCGAGCCAGCTGATGACGCTGATCACCGGCCTCAACCTGTCGCTCACCGGGCCGCTCGCCCGCACCCCGCGGGTCTCCGGCCAGGTCGACGTCGTCTCCCTCGACGTGTCGGTGCCCGACCGCCTGCCCGCCACGGTGCAGCCGCTGCCCGGCATCCGCCACGTCAACACCCCGCCGCAGATGCGCGCCCGCCTCGCGGCGCGGGCCAGGCGCGAGGCGGCGGCCCGGCGCGGCCGCAAGGCCCCGCCCTTCCTCGCCACCCTCGACCTCGCGGTGAACGCGCCCGGCCGCATCACCGTGCGCGGGCGCGGCATCGACGCCGAACTCGGCGGCTCGCTGCGCCTCACCGGCACCTCGGCGGCGCCGGTGGCGAACGGCGCCTTCGCGATGCGCCGCGGCCGGATCCAGATCGTCGGCCAGCGCCTCGACTTCACCCGCGGCCGCCTGACCTTCGCGGGCGACCTGACCGCGCCCGACCTCGACTTCCAGGCCCAGTCCCAGGCCGGCGACGTCACCGCCAAGATCGCCGTCACCGGCCCGGCCAACCAGCCCGACTTCGCGCTCTCCTCCGAGCCGCCGCTGCCGCAGGACGAGGTCCTGTCGCGGCTCCTGTTCAAGAAGGCCTCGGGCGGGCTCTCCCCGTTCCAGGCGCTGCAACTGGCGCAGGCCGTCGCCCAGCTCTCCGGCGGATCGGGCGGGCCCGACGTGTTCGAGAGCGCCCGCAAGGGGCTGGGCCTCGACAGCCTCGACATCCAGGCCGGATCGAAGGGCGGTGCGGCGGTCGGCCTGTCGCGGGCGATCGGCGAGCGGGTGAATGTCGGCGTGCGCGCCGGGGCGCGTCCGGAGGACAGCGCGGCCACCATCACCTACGACGTGACCGGGCGGATCAAGGTCCAGGGCGAGGCCGGGGCGGATGGGCGGACAGCCGTGGGGGTGGGGGCGGAGTGGGAGTATTGAGGCGATCACGCTCGCACCTGGCCTGAAGCCTCACCGCGGCCGATCCGGCAATGCGGTGCAGGCGCCGAGCCCGACCAGGCCGGCGATGGCGGCGGCTGCGAACACGACCGCGTAGCCGGTGCCGCCCGGCGTCGACGGCGCGAGTACCCCGAGCGCCGCCACGCCGAGCGCGAACCCGCCCTGACGCGCCACCATCGTGACGGCCGAGGCCATGCCCGCCGCCCCGCGCGGTGCGAGCGTCACGATGGCGCCGGTGAGCTGGGAATGCGCGAGGGCCGCCCCGGCGCCGATCGCCGCCATGCCGACGAGCGCGCCGGGCTTGGCGGAGGCGCCCGCCGCCCCCGCCAGGACCGCATTCCCGAAGGCGATCAGCGCGAGCGCGCTCCCGAATGTGTGCCTCCAGCCGAATCGCCGGACCATGCGGCTTCCCACCGGGGGCAGCACCAGCATCGGCAGGGTCGCCGCGAGCAGCGCGACCCCGGCCTCCTGCGCGCCCATCCCGTAGGCCGCCATCAGGAAGGCCGGCAGGGAGACCAGCACGGCCCAGTATCCGGCCGAGACGGTCAGCAGCAGGACGACCACGGCGCAGACGCTGCGATCCGACGCGAGGGCCGGATCGATCAGCGGATGCTCCCGTCGCCTCTGACGGCGCGCGAAGGCGGCCGCGAGCGCGAGGCTGGCCGCCATGCCGGACAGGCCCGCCATCGGAGTGGCGTGGGCTTGCAGGACGCCCTCGACCGCGAGGCCGAGCGCGGCGGTCAGGACCAGCAATCCCGGCCAGTCGACCGGATGCCTGACCTCCCTCCGCGCCTCTTGGACGAAGCGGGGAATGGCGAGCGCGATCAGCCCGCAGGGCAGGATGTTGGCGAGGAAGATCGCCGGCCATCCGAGCCAGGCGGCGAGCAGGCCGCCCAGCGTCGGGCCCAGCGCCATCGCGACGCCCGACAGGATCCCGGTCAGGGCGAGGGCGCGGGCCCGCAGGGCGGGGTCCGGGAAGGCGCCGGCGATCGACGCGATGGCCCCGGTGATCAGGAAGGCCGCGCCGATGCCCTGCGCGGCGCGGGCGATGCACAGGGCGGGGGCGGTCCCGGCCAGCGCGCAGGCGACGGACGCGGCGGCGAACAGGGCGTTGCCGAGCAGCAGGACGCGGCGCCGTCCGTGGCGATCCGCCAGGGCCCCTGCCGCCAGCAGGGCAGCCGTGAAGGCGAGGCTGTAGGCATCGACGACCCAGGCGAGGCCCGGCATGCCGAGGCCGAGGTCGCGGCCGATCTCCGGCATGACGACGACCAGGGCGGTCACGTCGAACTGCGTCAGGAAGGCGCCCAAGCCGAGCACGCAGGCGGTGAGACGCGCGTGCCGATCCCGGATGGCGGCGGGCGAGGTGACGGAGGGCGAGGTGACGGAGGAATTGTGTGGGCTGGTCATGGCCGCGATCAGCATGGCCCACCGCGATCGAAGCAAATGAGAGTTGAAACGGCGCGCATGAACCCGTTTCATGGGCTCAGGATGAGTCCGATGCGCCGCTTGCCCCCCTTCCCCGGTCTCGTCGCGTTCGATGCCGTGCTGCGGCACGGGAGCGTGACGCGGGCCGCCGCCGCGCTCGGCCTCACCCAGAGTGCCGTCAGCCACCGCTTGCGCGGCTTCGAGGAGCATTTCGGCGCCCCGCTGCTGGAGCGGCTGAATCCGGGCCTGCGGCCGACGCCGGCGGGCGAGCGCCTCGCGCGGGACGTTGCCCCGCTGCTCGAGACGCTGGCGGGATTGCGGGAGCGGGTCGCGGGCGAGCGGGCCTCGCGGCCGTTCCGGATCGGCGTCGGTGGGGCCGTGCTGGCTTGGTGGCTCTCACCGCGTCTTCCAGACCTGGCGGCGGCGTTTCCGGCTGTCACGATCGAGGTGACGACGTGGGATGGCAGGCTCGGAGCCGAACCGGGCGAGACCGATCTGGCGCTGCACTGGATCCCCCGTGAGGCGCAGGGCGGCAGCCGATGCGAGGTACCGTTCCCGGCCGAGACCGTCTTTCCGGTCGCCGCCCCTCTGCTCCGTCGCTCCCGTGAGGATGGCGATTGGCGCCGGCTGCCGCTGCTCGCGAAGGGGCAGGCCGCCGACGGCCTCGGCAACGAATGGTCCTGGGTCACCTGGCTCGGCGACGACGGGCGGCGCCCGCCCGCGATGCGCTTCCGCGACATCGGCGGGGCCCTGCGATCGGCGCAGGACGGCAACGGCATCGTCCTCGCACGCTCGCTCCTCGTCGCCGACGCGCTCCGCCGGCGCCGTCTGTCCCGCCTGGTGCGCGGACCGAGATGCGGCCTTCCTCGAAGGTTCAGGTGGCGCGGTGGAGCGACCGGGCCGCCGAGATTGCGCCCGCGATGGCGGCGTGGCTCGTGGCGGCCGCGCACTCGACCCTCGGACGATGACGGATCACCCGGCCTCCGGCGGCACCCCAAGATGATGCCCCGTCTCCCGCTGAAACGCCGCCCCCACGCCTAAGCACACAGCATCGTCATACGGCTTCCCCACCACCTGCGCGGCGACCGGCAGCCCGGTCCGCCCGAGACCGGTCGGCAGCATCAGGGCCGGAAGACCTGTGTAGTCGAACAGCATCGTGTTGCGCGGCAGCACCGCCTGGAGCGGGTGGGATTCGCCGTTCACCTCGACCGTGAGGCTGTCGAGCGCCGCCGCCTCGCCCCCGAGGCCCGGGGTGACCAGCACGTCGACGCCCTCCAAGGCGTCGAGAACCTGCGCCAGCACCAGGGGCCGGCGGCGCAGGGCGCGCAGGTAGTCGGTGGCGGAGAACAGCCGGCCCTGATCCATCCGGGCGCGGGTGCCGGGATCCAGCGCCGCGGCGCGGTCGAGGTCGGGCTCCTGGAGCGCGGCCAGTTCCGCCATCACGATCGTGTAGCCGTCCTGGTGCGCGGTCGCGACCGGACCGAGATCGACCGGCACGAGGCGCGCGCCCTGCCGCTCCAGAACGCGCAGCATCGCCTGCCAGGCGGCCAGCACCGCACCGTCCTGCATCTGCGTGAACCAGCCGTCCGGCACGCCGATCCTCAGGCCCGACACCCCGCGTGCCCGCGAGGCGTCGTAGCGGCCGGCGGCGTGCGGGTCGGCGCCGTCGGGGCCGGCGATCCAGGGCATCACCCGGGCGAGATCCTCGGCCGAGCGGGCCATCGGGCCGACATGGTCGAGGGTCCAGGACAGGGGCGCGACGCCGGTGCGCGGCACCAGCCCGCGGGTGGCTTTAAGCCCGGTGATGCCGCACCAGGCCGCGGGTACCCGGATCGAGCCGCCGGTATCGGTGCCGAGCGCCAGCGGCAGCAGCCGGGCGGCGAGCGCAGCCCCCGAGCCGGTCGAGGAGCCGCCGGTCCAGCGCGCCCGGTTCCACGGATTGGCGACCGCGCCGTAACGCGGGTTGTGGGCCGAGCCGCAGGCGAATTCGGTGGTCGCCAGCATGGCGAGCGGGATCGCCCCGGCGGCCTTGAGACGCGCCACCACCGTCGCGTCGGTGTCCGCCACCCGGTCGCCGGTGAGGCGCGAGCCGCAGGTCACCGGCGCCCCGGCGCAGTCGATGATGTCCTTGATGCCGAAGGGCACACCTTCGAGGGGGCGGGCCTCACCCATCCGGATCCGCCGGGCGCTCTCCTCCGCCGCGGCTCGCCCCCCCGGCACCGGGGCGAGCACCGCGTCGCGGCCGGAGGGGTGGCGGGCGATCCGGTCCGTCAAGGCGGCGAGGATAGCCACCGGGTCGGTCACCCCTGCCGCGAAGGCGGCCTGGAGGGCGCCGATCCCGAGGGTGTGGAGCGGGCCGTCCTCGACCGGCGGCATAGGTGGTGGGATGGGCACCGCCTCCCCGGTCGTGTCTGCCGCCTCCCGCAGGCGCCGCTCGGCCCAGGCCGGCTCGGGCGCGGTCCGCTCCCAGGCCGAGGGCAGGTCCCGGGCCGGCGCGGTCTGCGCCACCGTGCCGGCCAGGATGGTGCGGGCGATGAGCGCGTCGGAGACGCTCACGCGGCCATCTCCCGACGATCCTGGCGGCAGGCCATCAGCGGCTGGATCCGCGTGCCGAAGGCGTCGAGGCCGGCCAGGAAATCGTCGAAGGTCAGCATGATGCCCTTCACCCCCGGCACGGTGGCCGCCTCGTCGAGCATCCGCGCCACACGGGCATAGGAGCCGACCAGCGTGCCCATGTTGAAGTTCACCGCCCCCTCCGGCAGGTTCATCCAGGTCGCGGTCGAATCGGCGCTCGCATTCTTGTCCTGTGTGCTCTGGTCGAGCATCCAGGCGAGCGCCGCCACGTCGGCGCCCTGGCGGTAGGCCATCCAGCGCGCCTCCGCCGCCGCGTCGGTCTCGTCGGCGATCACCATCATCAGGACGGTCGAGCCCACGTCGCGCCCGGTTTTCGCCGTTGCCTCGATGAGCCGGGCGCAGGTCGGCGCGCAGGCGGTCGGGGTATTGAAACCGGTGCCCAGCACGAAGTTGTAATCGGCGTAAGTCGCCGCGAATTCCATGCCCCGCCCGCTCTGACCGGCGGCGACGATCGGGATCGGGCCCGACGGCACGGGTTTCATCATGCAGCCCTCCATCCGGAAATGCTCGCCCTGGAAGTCGGAATGGCCGGTCTCCCACAGCTCCTTCATCACCCGGACGTATTCGGTGGAGTAGTCGTAGCGGTAGCCGAAATAGTCGTCGCCGGGCCACAGGCCCATCTGGGCATACTCCGCCTTCTGCCAGCCCGAGACGATGTTCACCCCGAAGCGGCCGGGGGCGATCGAATCGATCGTGGTCGCCATCCGGGCGACCAGCGCCGGCGGCAGGGTCAGCACCGCGGTCGAGGCGAAGAGCCTGATCCGCTCGGTCACCGCCGCCAGGCCCGCCATCAGGGTGAAGGATTCGAGGTTGTAGTCCCAGAACTCGGTCTTGCCGCCGAAGCCGTGCAGCTTGATCATCGAGAGGGCGAAATCGAGCCCGTAGCCTTCCGCCTTCTGCACGATCGCCTTGTTGAGGGCGAATGTCGGCTTGTATTGCGGGGCCGCCTCCGAGATCAGCCAGCCGTTGTTGCCGATCGGGATGAACACGCCGACATCCATGTGCGAAGCTCCGGGTTCCGGTGGGCGGCGGAAGAGCCGTCCGGGCGGGGCTTTGCAGGATCGGGGCCGTTTTCAGGCCGGGTTCAGTGCATTCGCGATGTCGGTGCGGGCGAAATCGTCGCCGACGAAGAGCAGAGGGCATCGGCGCGCCTTGGCCAGCGCGTAGGCGAAGCAATCGCCCAGGTTCAGGCCGGCCGGATGCACGCCCTTGCCCCATTGGGCGTAAGCCGCCGCGCAATCATGCGCCACGGCTGCCGTGACGGGGACGACGTCGAAGGCGAGATCATCGACCAAGGCTCTCACGGTGTCACCGACATTCCGCCGCTCCGCGACGATCAGGGCTTCGGCCAAAGTCCCCGCCGAGATGAGAACGTCGAACTCGGTGGCAAGAACGGTCATGCAGGCTGCAGCCTGCATTTCTCCCTGAACGATCGCCATAAGGGCCGACGTGTCGACGACGATCATCCGGGCAGGCCGTCATCGTCGTACAGAAAATCTTGGCTTCGAGCAGCGCAAGGCCCGGGCGTTACCTTGGCACGACCGGCCTCTCGGGCTGCCATGAGGATCCGCTCCCGCTCCGCCACGGATTGCGGTGCCGTCACCGGCACCAGCCGCACGGCGGCGCGGCCCTGACGGGTGAGAATCACCTCGTCTCCGGTTTCCGCACGCCGCACGAGGTCGGCCAATTGCCCTTCCGCTTCCGCAACGGAGACCTTCATGACATCATTCCAGTTCGATTCGGGTAAGAGGGTATGTCTCGCCAAAGTCTCGTTCAACAGGCCTGCCGCCACGATCCGGATCCGGTCGGGTGACGACCGAGGCCGCCGCGGATCGTATCGCCACCTGCATCGATCGTCTCTGGCTAACGCCCCCGCCGCGCCGTCAGCACCGACGCCCCCAGCACCGCCAGGCTCACCGCCCCGATCAGCAGCGTCGAGATCGCGTTGATCTCCGGGGTCACGCCGAGGCGGACCTGGCTGTAGAGGCGCATCGGCAGGGTGGTGGCGCCCGGCCCCGAGACGAAGCTCGCGATCACGAGGTCGTCCATCGACAGGGTGAAGGCGAGGAGGAAGCCGGCGACGACCGCCGGGGCGATCAGCGGCAGGGTCACGGTGCGGAATACCGTGACGGGCGCGGCGCCGAGATCGGCCGCGGCCTCCAGCAGCGAGCGGTCGAGATGGCGCAGGCGGGCCTGGACCACGACGGCGACGAAGCAGAGCGTGAAGGTCGTATGCGCCACCACGATGGTCCAGACGCCGCGCGGAACGCCCAAGCCCACGAAGAGCAGCAGCAGGGACAGGCCGGTGATCACCTCCGGCATGACCATCGGGGCGTAGACGAGCCCGGTGAGGAGCGGCCGGCCGGGGAAGCGCCGGCGCCCGTCCAGCGCCAGGGCCGCCAGCGTGCCGAGCACGGTCGCGAGGCTCGCCGAAGCGAGGGCGACCTTGAGGGTGACGAGGGCGGATTCGACCAGCGGGCCGTTATCGAGGAGCCCGGCATACCATCGCGTCGAGAACCCGGCCCAGACCGTGACGAGGCGCGAGGCGTTGAACGAGTAGACGACGAGCAGCAGGATCGGCCCGTACAGGAAGGCGAGGCCCAGACCCAGGGCGGCCCAGGCGAGCGGATGGGCGCGGTGCATCTTATGGCCGCTCCAGCCGGCGCGACTCGGCCTCGCGGAACAGCACCACCGGACCGGCGACGATCGCGAGCAGCACCACCGCGATCGCCGAGGCGAGCGGCCAGTCGCGATTGGAGAAGAACTCGCTCCACAAGACCCGCCCGAGCATCAGCGTGTCCGGCCCGCCGAGCAGGTCCGGGATGATGAACTCGCCGGTGATCGGGATGAAGCACAGGAGAGCGCCGGCGACGAGGCCGGGCCACGACAGCGGCAGGGTCACGGTGCGGAAGGCGGCAAGCCGGCTCGCCCCGAGGTCGCGGGCGGCCTCGACGAGGCCGCGGTCGAGCCGTTCGAGCACCGCGTAGAGCGGCAGCACCATGAACGGCAGGTAGGCATAGACCACCCCGATCATCACCGCCGCCGGGGTATTGAGGATCTCGATCGGCCTGTGCGTCAGGCCGAGCGCCATCAGCGCCTGGTTGAGCAGCCCGTCGGCCTTCAGGATCGCGATCCAGGCATAGACCCGGATCAGGAAGCTGGTCCAGAACGGGATCACCATCAGGGCGACGAGGAGCGGCTGCCAGGCCTTCGGCGCCCGCGCCATCGCGTAGGCGATCGGGTACCCGACGAGGATCAGGAGCAGCGTGGCACAGAGTGCCACCGTCAGCGAGGTCAGACCCGCCGCGAGATAGAGCGGGTCGGCGATCAGCGTGCGGTAATTCTCGAAGTCGAGGGCGGCGAGCAGGTCGGCCCACCCGGCGAGCCCGGCATCCCAGTCGAGCACCGGGGTATAGGGCGGCAGGGCGGTTGCCGGGTCCGACAGGCTGATCTTGACGACGACGAGGAACGGCAGGCCGAAGAAGGCCGTGAGCCAGAGGAGCGGAACCGCCGGCAGGCCGAAGCGCCGCAGGGCCTCGCGCAAGGACGCCCTCATGCCGCCTCCGCCGGCAGCAGCGAGGCGGCCTCGGGCACGAAGGCGAGATGCACCGGGGCGCCGACCTCCGGACCCGCCCCGGGCGGCCCCGAGGCGCGCAAGACCCGCCCGTCGGCGAGGCCGACCCGGTAGAGGATCTTTTCGCCGAGATAGGTCGCGTCGAGGAGCGTGCCGGCCAGATCTTCGTTGGCCAAGCCCTCCCCGGCGAGAGTCAGGCGCTCGGGCCGCAGGGCCAGGAGGCCGGGCGCCCCGGCAGGCCCGGCGCCGTGATGGTCGAACGCCATCAGGCGGCCATAGGGCGTGTCGAGATCGCGCAGGCCCCCCGCCCCGCCCTCCCCGAGCCGGCCCGCGATCAGGTTCACGTCGCCGAGCAATCCCGCGACGTAGCGGGTGGCCGGGCGCTCGTAGAGCTCGGCCGCCGATCCCACCTGGACCAGCCGGCCCGCCGCCATCACGCCGATGCGGTCGGCGAGCACCATCGCCTCGGCGGGGTCGTGGGTGACGACCACGAAGGTGGTGCCGAGCCGGCGCTGCAAGGCCCGCAGCTCCCCTTGCGTCTCCTCCCGCAGGGCGCGGTCGAGGGCGCCGAGGGGCTCGTCGAGGAGCAGCACACGGGGTCTCTTGGCCAGCGCCCGGGCGAGTGCCACCCGCTGGCGCTGGCCGCCGGAGAGCTGGTCGGGCCGGCGGGCGCTCAAAGGATCGAGCTGGACCAGGCGCAGCATCTCGGCGACCCGGGCGGCGACCTCCGCCTTGCCCAAGGCTTCCCGCTCCAGCCCGTAGGCGACGTTCCCCGCCACGTCCTTGTGCGGAAACAGGGCGTAGGACTGGAACATCATGTTGACCGGCCGTCGGTGCGGCGGCACCCCGGCGAGATCCTGCCCGTCGAGACGGATCGTGCCGGAACTCGGCTCCTCGAAGCCGGCCACCAGGCGCAGCAGCGTGGACTTGCCGCAGCCGGACGGCCCGAGCAGGCAGAAGACCCGGCCCGGGGCGAGGTCGAGGTCGACGCCGTCGACGGCGAGATGGGTGCCGAAGCGCTTCGAGACCGCCTCGAAGCGGAGGCGGCCGGGAGCGGGCGAGGTCGTGGAGGGATGAGGCGTCGTCACGTCGTCCGGGCGGCGCGGGCGGGCGGGAGACCGACACTTATCGCGGGTCGGGCCCGACTGGGAAGGACCGTTGGTCGCGTCCGGATCGTCGACGCCGGCTGCGATTGTCCGGGCGGGCCCTGGTCCGCCGCCGAAACGGCGGGCGCATCAAGGGGTTGGTGCGTCCGTCCGGCGGTGGCGCGACGGGGGGCGACCGGCGGAAGCGGCGCAGGTGACGCAAATGTAACCCTGGCTCACCCATCCCGGACCAAGGTCGAGGGCCACGGCGACTTGTCGATACCGGAACCCCGGGTGTAATTTCGTCATCGACACGCGTTGATTCCGCCCGCTGCGTCCTTCGACCCGGGTGGCCTCCGCATCTCCTCCCGAGACGTGTCATGGACTTGGCACCCCTACCCGATCCGGGCAGGGGTGCCTTTTCTCGTGCGGGTCCCGCGCCTGGAGCAGCTCACGATCGCGTTGCAATCGCGAGTCTCTCCAGATCCTTGATTTTGCCGCATTTTCTCCGACGAACCGGCATCCGCTTCGTCGGAGCATGCTCTAATGCGCGTCAGCCCCCGCCCCGCCGGGCCGCGGCCGGCGGATCATCGGCGTGGCGCAGGCCATCAGCACGAACAGCGCGGTCAGGATCAGGAACACGTCGGAGAAGCTCATCAGGAGCCCCTGCATCCTGACCGTGTTCATCATCGCCTTCAGCGCCATGGCGTCCGGGTTGCCGGCGAGCCCCGCAAAGCCCTTGGCCATGCTGTCGAGGCGCTCCAGCACCATCGGGTTGGTCCAGGTGAAGCGCTCGTGCAGGCGGGCGAGGTGCAGGTCCCAGCGGTCGTTGAGCGCGGTGTTGATCAGCGCGAGGCCGACGGCGCCGCCGAGGTTGCGGGTGAGGTTGTAGAGGCCCGACGCGTTCTTCATCCGGGCCGGCGGCAGGGTGCCGAGCGCGATGTTGTTGATCGGGATCATGCACAGCATCAGCGAGCAGCCGCGCAGGATCTGCGGCCACAGCAATTCGTAAAAGTCCCAGTCCTTGGTGATGCCGGTGACGATCCAGGTGCCGGCGGCGAACCCTGAGAACCCGATCGCCATCATGATCCGCGGATCGACCTTGGCCGAGAGGCGCCCGGCGATCGGCGCGGTGGCGAACATGCACAGCCCTGAGACGAACATCGTCTCGCCGATCTGGAGCGCCGAGTAGCCGCGCACCCGGCCGAGATAGACCGGATAGAGGTAGGTCAGGCCGTAGAGGCCGATGCCCATGACGAAGCTGAACAGGCAGCCGCCGGCGAAATTGCGGTCGGAGAAGGCGCGAAGATCGACGATCGGCTGCTCGGCGGTGAAGGCCCGCCAGAAGAAGCCGATGCAGGCGATGGCGCAGACGATGGCGGCGGCGAAGATCGCCTCCTCCTGGAACCAGTCGTGGGTCGGTCCCTCCTCCAGCACGTATTCGAGGCAGCCGAGGAACGCCGCCATCAGGCCGAGGCCGGCCCAGTCGAAGCGCTTGAGCAGGTCGAGGTTCGGCTTGTCGAAATCGACCAGGAAGTAGGTCGAGACGGTGACGAAGATGCCCGGCACGATGTTGACGAGAAACAGCCAGTGCCAGTCGAACAGGTCGGTGAGGTAGCCGCCGACGGTCGGGCCGATGGTGGGGGCGAGCGTCGCGACGAGCCCGATCATCGGCGAGACGATGCTGCGCTTCGAGGCCGGGAAGATCGTGAAGGCGGAGGCGAACACCGTCGGGATCATGCCGCCGCCGATGAAGCCCTGCAGGGCGCGCCACAGGATCATCTCGCCGATCGTCGACGAGGTGGCGCACATCAGGCTCATCAGGGTGAAGCCGCCGGCCGAGATCACGAACATCCAGCGGGTCGAGAGCACCCGCGACAGGGTGCCCGACAGCGGGATCGAGATCACCTCGGCGATGAGGTAGCTCGTCTGCACCCACGGGATCTCGTCGGCCGAGGCCGAGAGGCCGGCCTGGATCTCGGCGAGGGACGCCGAGACGATCTGGATGTCCAGGATCGCCATGAACATCCCGAACACCATGCAGATGAACGCCACCATGCGGCGGCGGTCGATCGGCGCGTCGGCGGGCGCGGGGGTCGCAGCCATGTCGTGGGTGCCTGCTGGATTGTAGAAATGGCCGAGTCCGCTCGACTCGTTCAGATGATGCTAAAGCGCGTCTCCCCTCTCCCGTGTGGGAGAGGGGCTCCCGCGCCATGTCCGGTTCACCGCCCCGCCGTACGAACTGCCGGCGAACCCTTCCCCTCCGACACCGCCTGATGCGGCTCGATCGGGGCCGGCGGCTTCGTCTCGTCGAGACCGCGGGTATCGACCCGCACCACCACCGAGAGGCCCGGCCGCAGCAGGCCCTCGCGGGCGACCTCCTCGGGCACCCGCACCCGGACGGGCAGGCGCTGGACGATCTTGGTGAAGTTGCCGGTCGCGTTGTCGGGCGGCAGCAGGCTGAACACCGAGCCGGAGGCCGGCGACAGGCTCTCGACGGTGCCGAGGATGTCGCGGTCGGGCCAGGCATCGACCCGGAGATGGACCGGCTGGCCGACCCGGACCCGGCCGAGCTGGGTCTCCTTGAAGTTGGCATCGACTCGGGCGCTCTGGAGCGGCACGAGCGCGGCGATGCGCGAGCCCGGCCCGACATAGGCGCCGGCCTCCGTCGCCTTGTTGCCGATCACCCCGTCGAAGGGCGCGCGCAAAACCGTGAAGGACAGGTCGCGCCGGGCCCGGTCGACCGCGGTGCGCAACTCGGCGGCCAGGTTCTCGGCCTCCTTGGTCTGCGCCTCCAGCACCGCGACGTTGGCCTTGAGCGCGATCAGGTTGGCCTCGGCGCCCTTCACGGTGGCGTCCGACCGGTCGCGGTCGGCCCGCGACTGCTCCAGGCGCGACTTGGCGGCGAATTCGGATTGCGCGAGCTGCTGCTGGCGCTGGTAATCGGCGGCGGCCCGGACCTGGTCGGCCTTGGCGGCGTCGATCTGGGCCTGGCCCTGGAGTACCTGGGCGCGGGCGGCCTCGGCCTGGCGGCCGATGCGGGCGATGACGCTGCCCTGCGTCGCCAGCTTATCCTCGGCGGCCTTGAGCGCCAGGCGGTAATCGCCGTCCTCGATCCGTGCGATGACGTCGCCGGCCTTGACCGCCTGGCCGTTCACCACCGGCACCGCCTCGAGGTAGCCCGAGACCTTGGCGGCGAGCGTCGAGATGTCGGCCTGGACGTAGGCGTCGTCGGTCGTGACGAAGAAGCGGCCGGTGGTCCACCACTCATGGCCCGCAATGGCCCCGTAGGTGCCGCCGCCGAGGAGCAGCGCGAGCAGGACCAGGCGGCGCAAGGGGCGCTTGCGCTTCGCGGGCGGAGCCGCGGCGGCCGGCGCCTGGGGGGCGGCCTTCTCATTCGCCGGCGCGGCCTTGGCAGCCGCCTCGCCGGCGGGCCGGCCCTGCGCGTAATCGTCTCGGAACGCCATCGTCGGTCACCCGTCCTCGGGGAAGCTCCCCTCCGCCATCGACCGAATCGGTTGACGGCTCTCGAACGGTCGCGATACTACGTTGACCGAACCGTTCGGTCAATCGATCCTCTGTGCGCCGCACAAGCCCGATCGCAAGCCCGATTGATCGCCGCCGCTTCACCCCCCACATTGGGCTGCAGGCCCCCATGGCACTCCGATGAGCGACGCTCCGTTAAGCCCTCCCCCCGCCGAGACCGACAAGCGCCGCCAGATCCTGGACGGGGCTCGCGAGGTCTTTCTCGCCAGCGGCTTCGACGGCGCCAGCATGGGGGCGATCGCCAAGGCGGCGGGCGTCTCGAAGGGGACGCTCTACGTCTATTTCGAGAGCAAGGAGGCCCTGTTCGAGGCGCTGACGGTCGAGGAGAAGCGGACGCTCGCGGAGAACATCTGCCGCCTCGACCACGACGACCCCGACATCGCCGCCGTCTTGCGCCGCCTCGGCATCAGCCTGATGGAGGCGATGGTGCGGCCCGACCACATCGCCTCGGTGCGGATGGTGATCGGCGCGGCGGAAAAATTCCCGCGCTTCGGCCGGGCGTTCTACGAGGCGGGACCGCTGCTCGGCCGCACCCGCCTGCGCGCCTATCTCGACGCCCAGGTCGCCGCCGGCCGCCTGCGCGCGATGGACACCGACCTCGCCGCCCGCCACTTCTTCGACCTCTGCGCCGCCACCACGATGCGCCGCCTGCTCTTTTCCGTCGGCGACCCGCCGACCGAGGCCGAGACGACCTACTGGGTGGCGGAGGCGGTGCGGGTTTTTCTGGCGGGGTATGGGCCGGAGGGGCGGTAGCGCTTCTCCGCGTGCCAGGCGGCGAGGAGCGCGGCTTCCTCGTCCGCCGTCAGGCCCGTGACCGGGCCGTTCCCGGCCTTCAGCCACTGTAGGGTGTCGCGGGCGGTGTCCTCCAGGCTGCGCGGCGTCAAGCCTGCCGCGAGCGTCGCTGACACGTCGCGGGAGGCATCGCCGATCGTGTCCGGCAGCGGGAGCGGCAGGGAGAACGGGCCCGACTCGCGCCCGACGCCGTGGCGGTCGAGGAAAGCCTGATCCACCCACGCATAGGTGCAGGTCGCGCCGAGGGCATCGGCGCATCGATCGAGGACGGTCCGGCGGGTGCAGGATGGGGCGACGGCGTCGAATGGTCCGGCGAGGCCGCGTTCCGCCGCGCGGACGATCCAGGCCGCGAGGTCGCGCCCGTCGATGAGCTGCACCGGATCCTCGGGGGCTGACGGCGCCAGCACCTCCCCGCCCCGAGCGAGCCGGGCGATCCAGTAGGCGAAGCGTCCGGTCGGGTCGCCCGGCCCGACGATCAGGCCCGCCCGGCAGATCAGGGCCGTCTCGTCGAAGGCCCGCTCGCAGGCGACCTTGGCGGGGCCGTAGGGTCCGTTTTCTGCCGGCGCGAGGAGCGGGGCCGTCTCCGCGCGCTGCCCCCGCGTCTGCGTATCGGCATAGACGCTCGTCGTGGAGACGAAGGTCCAGTGCCCGATCCGGCCGCCAAGCGCTGCCAGTGCCCGCCGGACCTGGCTGGGCACGCGCGCCACGTCCACGGCCGCGTCGAAGGTCTCGCGCCCGAGGATCGCCAGTCCGTCCGGCCGGTCGCGGTCGATCGCGACGAAGCGGGTGCCCGGCGGAGCAGTGCCCGAGAGGCCTCGCGCGGCACAGGTGACGGCATGGCCGAGGGCGGCGGCCTGCGCCGCGATCGTCCGCCCGAGGAATTGCGTGCCGCCGAGCACCAGCAACCGCATGGTCCGCTCCCGGTTTGTCGCTGGATCGGTGCCATCCGCCGCCGACGCGACGGAGATCGTTCGGATACGCCGCAGCAAAGCGCGGCTCGCCGCACGATGAAGTCCCGCATACCTTGCGGCATGCATGCCTTTATGTAAAATCGACGACCGAAATCGCCGATCGCCAGATGTCGCCAGATACGAGAGGCCGCATTCGCATTTCGGCACGGGAGCCGCGATCGCATGTCCGGGCGATTGGTCATCATCGTCCTGCTGGGGCTGTGCATGGGAGGAACTTTCGCGCAGGCCGGCGAGATCCGCGGCGTGCCGCTTCCGGACGACGTATCGGTCGTCACGGTCCCGGATGCCGTTCCGCGACCGGCCAGCTCCTTTCTGGGCGCCTGGATTGGAACTTGGAGCGGCCTCATCCCGCATGTGCTGATCGTCGAGCGCGTCGATCCGGACGGCCAGGGCGCCCAGGTCGTCTATGCCCTCGCCGCCGCCCCGGAGTTTCGGATCGAGCGCCAGTGGCGCCGCGGCCGGGCGACGATCTCCGGCCACACGCTGACGCTCGAAGGCTCCGCCCCGGCGACCTACATCCTCGACGGGGATACCCTGGAGGCGACGTACCGTCGCGATACCGTGCGGGATTACGCCCGCATGCGCCGAGTTGCCCTGAGCGACCTGACCGACGCGGCGCAGGGCCTCGATTGGTCGGAGCCGCAGACGACCTTCGTCGAAGGCCCGGTCGAGAACGGCGCGCCCACGCGACTCGAGGTTGCGGTGTTCCGGCCGCCCGGCCCGGGCCCGTTTCCCCTCCTGGTCTTCAACCACGGCTCGACCGGCCTGGGGCGCGATCCCGCCAGCTTCACCCGGACCTACGTCGCCTTTCCCCTCGCCGACGATCTGGTCCGCCGGGGGTGGATGGTGGCATTTCCGCAGCGGCGCGGGCGCGGCCGGTCGGGTGGCCTCTACGACGAGGGGTTCGATCCCGACCGGAGCAAGGGCTATACCTGCGATGCGCCGATCGCGCTTGCAGGCGCGGAGCGGGCGCTGGCCGATGTCGAGGCCGCTGCGGCGGCCCTGCGGCGTCGGGACGACGTCGCCCCGGGGCCGATCCTGATCGGTGGCCAGTCGCGGGGCGGCGCCCTGGCAATCGCCTTCGCGGGACGGCACCCGGACCTCGTCCGCGGCGTCCTGAACTTCGTCGGCGGCTGGCTCGGCGAGGCCTGCGCCAGCGCCGCCGAGGTCAACGCGACCCTGCTGCGCAGCGGCGCCGCCTTCCCGGGCCCGACCCTCTGGCTCTACGGCCGTCACGACGCCTATTTTTCCATCGCCCACAGCCGCCGAAGCTTCGATGCGTTTCGCGCCGCCGGCGGCACCGGCGAGTTCCTGACCTTCGACGTGCCGGGCCGGGTCGGCCACGCGGTCGGCTGGTATCGCGACCTGTGGCAGGAGCCCGTCGGGCGCTACCTCGACGGCCTCGGGACACCCTCGCCCCGCTGACGTCTCGCGTGGTCCTCCATTCCGGCCGGGAACGGTCGCGGGCCACCGTCATCGAGATCGTCGGACCCCGATCGTCAAACCCCGATCACCTGCCGCATCGCCACCAGCGTGCGGAACGCCCGCACGTTCGGGTCGTCGTGGAACACCGCGCGGGTGAAGGCCTCGTACTCGGCCATGCCGGGCAGGCGCAGCTCGAGCACGAAATCGGCCTCGCCGGTCACGTACCACGCCGCCCGCACCTCGGGCCGCGCGCGCAAGATGCGCACGAAGGCGTCGAGCCGGTCGGAGGTCTCGCGCTCCAGCGAGACCAGCACGTGCAGGCAGAGCGGCGTGCCGAGCACCGCGGGATGCACCACCGCCACGTCGGCGACGATGACGCCCGCCTGGCGCAGCCGCCGCAGGCGGCGCAGCACCGCGCTCTCGGACAGGCCGACCCGCTCGGCCAGGATCCGCGCCGGGGTCAGGGTGTCGGCCTGGACCTCGGCGAGCAAGGCGCGGTCGAAGCGGTCGAGGGTGACGGTTTCCGGCATGACGCGCCCGATAACGGCGAAAACCGCCGCAGGCTAGCACCGTTTCGGCGCCAAACGGCACCGGTCCGCGGCATGATCGGGACATGACCGACACCGCTTCCTCCCGCCCTCGCCCGGCCTCCTCGCCCGATGCCATCGCCGCCTTCCTGCGCGGGCTCGATCCGGCCTACGCGCCGACGCCGCTGCGCACCCTGCCGGCGCTCGCCCGCACACTCGGCGTGGCACAGGTCCTCGCCAAGGACGAGAGCGTCCGGACGCTCGGCAGCTTCAAGTCGCTGGGGGGCACCTATGCCGGCCTCATGGCGCTCGCCCGCGCCGCCGGGACGAGCCCGGCCGATCTCCTGGCCGCGCGGCCCGCCGGGCAGCCGGCGCTGATCTGCGCCAGCGACGGCAATCACGGCCTCGCGGTCGCCGCGGCGGCGCGGTTCGCCGGGGCCCCGGCCCGGGTCTTCCTGCATGCGGGCGTGCCGCCGTGGCGGGCGCGGCGCATCCGCGACGAGGGCGCCGAGATCGTCCGGGTCGCCGGAACCTACGACGATGCGGTCGAGGCGGCGGCCATGGCGTCCCGCATGGGGGCCGGCCTCCTCGTCGCCGACACCACCGACGATCCCTCCGACCCGACCGTCCGGGACGTCATGGCCGGCTACGGCGTGATGGCGGCGGAGATCCGCGACCAGGCCGGGGGCGACCGCCCGACCCACCTCTTCGTCCAGGCCGGCGTCGGGGGGCTGGCCGCCGCGATGGCCGAGGGCCTGGCCGGCTGGCTCGGCCCCCCGGGCCTCGTCGTGGCGGTGGAGCCCGAGCAGGCGGCCTGCCTCGCCCCGGCGCTCGCCGCCGGCCATCCGGTCCGGGTGCCGGGCGATCTCCACACGACGGCCGAGATGCTGTCCTGCGGCGAGGCGAGCGCACCGGCGCTCACGCTCCTGCGGCGCCACGGCACCAAGGCCGCGACCGTCACCGAGGCCGAACTGATGCAGGCCCCAAAGATCCTCGCCGAGGCGGGCGGCCCCGCGACGACGCCGTCCGGCGCGGCGGGCCTCGCCGGCCTCGTGGCCGCGCTGGCCGATCCGGCCCGGGCGGCGGAGTTCCGCCTCGACCGGGAGAGCCGCGTGCTCGTCCTCGTCACCGAAGCGGCTCTGCAAGAGGTCGTGCAAGAGGCCGTGCGAGAGGCCGTGCGAGAGTCCGTGGAGGAGGCATGACGGTGATCGACCCCGCCCTCGCGCAAGACATGGTCGCCTGGCGCCGCGACCTCCACGCCCATCCCGAATTCGGGTTCGAGGAGCGGCGCACCGCCGCCTTCGTGGCGGCGCGCCTGCGGGAGTTCGGCCTCGACGTCGCCGAGGGGATCGGCGGCACCGGCGTGGTCGGCACGCTCCGGCGCGGCAGCGGCACCCGGGTCATCGCTCTGCGCGCCGACATGGACGCCCTGCGCATCCAGGAGCAGGGCACGCATCCCCACCGCTCGCGGGTCGACGGCACCATGCATGCCTGCGGCCATGACGGCCACACGGCGATGCTGCTCGGCGCCGCCCGGCTCCTCGCCACCGAGGGCGGCTTCGACGGGGCGGTGCGGTTCGTGTTCCAGCCCGCCGAGGAATGGGGCCGCGGCGCCCTGGCCATGCTCGGCGACGGCCTGATGGAGCGGTTCCCCTTCGACGAGATCCACGGTCTCCACAATATGCCCGGTCTGGGCATCGGCCGCCTCGAGACCCGCCCCGGGCCGATCATGGCGGCGGAGGACAATTTCGAGATCGTGCTCGCGGGCGTCGGCGGCCACGCCGCCCGGCCGCAGACCGGCAGCGAGGTCCTGGTCGCGGCTTGCGCCACGGTCATGTCGTTGCAGACGATCGTGTCGCGCCGCCTCGATCCGGCCGAGATCGGGGTCGTCTCGGTGACGGAGCTGATCACCGACGGCACCCGCAACGCCCTGCCCGGCCGGGCGCGGATCCTCGGCGATGCGCGCAGCGTCCGCCCCGAGATCAGCGCCGAGATCGAGCGGCAGATGCGCCTGATCGCCGAGGGAACGGCCCGGGCCTACGGCGTTACGGCCGAGGTCGGGTACGCCCGCGAATTCATCCCGCTCCTCAACGATCCCGCCCTGACGCAGCAGGCGCTCGCCGCCGCCGCGGACGCGCTCGGGCCGCACAACGCCGCCGTCGCGCGGGCGCCGATGACCGGATCGGAGGATTTCGCCCGCTTCCTCGCGCATGTGCCGGGCTGCTTCGTCTTCCTCGGCAACGGCGAGGAGTCGGCGCCGCTCCACAACCCGACCTTCGATTTCAACGATGCCGCCCTGCCCTTCGGCGTCGCGTATCACGTCGCCCTGGTCCGCCGCCGCCTGCCCGTCTCGTCATGAGGTCCCGGATGCCCGCGATCGACGCCGCCCGCTTCCTCGGCCGCCTCTCCGCCCTCGCGCAGGTCGGTCGTGACGGGCAGGGCCGGCTGACCCGGCTCGCGGCCTCGGAGGCCGACCGGGCCGGGCGCGACCTGGTCGCCGGCTGGATGCGCGAGGCCGGATTGGCGGTGCGGGTCGACGGGATCGGCAACCTGATCGGGCTGTGGGATCCGGCCGGCACCGGCGCGCGGCCGGTGATGATGGGCTCGCATATCGACACGGTGATCGATGCCGGAGCCTATGACGGCTGCACCGGGGTGCTGGCCGGCCTCTCAGTCATCGAGGCCCTGCGCGAGGCCGGGCGGATCCCGAAGCGGCCGCTCGCGCTCGCGGCCTTCACCAACGAGGAGGGCGTGCGCTACGCCCCCGACATGATGGGCTCGCTGGTCTATGCCGGCGGCTTGCCCGTCGAGGCGGCGCTCGCCACGGTCGGCACCGATGGCACGGTGCTCGGCGAGGAGCTGGCCCGCATCGGCTATGCCGGGCCCGAGGCGCCGGGCTTTCTGCATCCCCATGCTTACGTCGAGCTGCACGTCGAGCAGGGGCCGGTGCTGGAGCGGGAGGGGCTGGCGATCGGCGCGGTCGAGGACCTGCAGGGCATCTCCTGGCAGGAGGTCACGATCGAGGGCGCGGCCAACCACGCCGGCACCACCCCGATGTGCTTACGCCGGGATGCCGGCGTCGCGGCGGCCCTGCTGGTGGCCTGGCTGAGGGCGCGGGCGCGCGCCGGCAACGGCCGCAGCGTCGCCACCGTCGGGCGCCTGCGCCTGGAGCCGGACGCGATCAACGTGATCCCGGCCCGCGCGATCCTCACCATCGACCTGCGCGATCCGGATGCGGTGCGCCTTGCCGGTTTCGAGGCCGACCTGGCGGCGCGGCTCGAGGCTCTCGCGCGGGAGGAGGACGTGACGGTCACGGTCCGCCGCCTCGCCCGGTTCGACCCGGTGAGCTTCGATGCCGGCATCGTCCGGGCGATCGAGGCGGCGGCGCGGGTCCGCGGTCTCTCGGTCCGCCGCATGACCTCGGGGGCCGGCCACGACGCCCAGATGATGGCCCGGCTCTGCCCCGCCGCGATGATCTTCGTGCCGAGCGTCGGAGGCATCAGCCACAACCCGGCCGAGCGCACCGCGGATGCCGATCTCGTCGCCGGGGCCGAGGTGCTGCTCGACGTGGTGCGGGGCCTGTGAGCGGCGCCTGATCCGGCGCGTCGTGCCGTCCGCAGGACGCCGCTTACGAGTCTTCCCGCAACGCCTCCGCCACCCGCGCCTCCAGAATGTCCGGCCGGCGCAGGATCAGCGCGCCGCGGGTGCGGTCGACGAGGCCTTCCTGGGCCATCACGGTGAATTCCCGCGTCACCTGCTCGCGGCGGCAGCCGATGCGGGCGGCGAGCACGTGGTGGTAGGGCGGCGGGCTCACCGCGCGCTCGCCGTCGGTGCCGGGCCGGGGTGTCGAGAGGCGCAGCAACTCCGCGTAGAGGCGGTGGCGCAGGTCGAGGACGGCGTGCTCCATCAGCCGGGCGTTGAGCATCCGCACCCGCTTGGCGAGGAGCCGCAGCAGCCGGTCGGCGATCGGGGGCGCGGCGAAGACGATCTCGCGGAACACCGCGGCCGGCACCACGCAGAGCTCGCCGCGGGTGAGCGCCGTGACGTTGGCCGAGCGGCTGACCCCGTCGATGGCGGCAAGCTCGCCGAAGAACTCGCCGGCCCGCATCTCGCCCAGGATCACCTCCTTGCCGGATTGCGTCCGGTTGAGGATCCGCACCTCGCCGGAGGCCAGGAGGTAGACGTCGGTCGAGGCGTCGTCGAAGTCGACCAGGATCTCGTTGGCGTCGAACCGGCGCCAGATGCAGCGCGATTCGTAGGAGGTCAGGTCGACGCCCGCATCCTTGAAGAAGGGAAACCCTGCGAGCCGACCCATCTGTTGCCCTCGACCCCGCGGATGCGGTTGTTGCCCGCTGGTCTTAGCCCGGCGCGGCCCCGCTCGCCAGGGTCCGGAGGGCTCCCGCCGGGGTCATGTGCCGGTGACGCCGGGGGTTTTCCCAACATTACGCCTTCACGATCGTCGCGCCTGTGAGACCATGGCGCGCCATGACGTTGCGGGTGTCGACGACGAGGCGGGCTTCGCGCGCCACCAGCCCGTAATCGACGCCGTCATGGTCGGTGGCGATCAGCACCGCGTCGACCGCCCGCAGGGTCCCGGGGTCGAGGGGCTGCGAGACCCGCCCGGCGAGCTCCGGGTGCTCGCGGGTCGCCGGCAGCACCGGCACCAGGGGGTCGTGGTAGAGCGCCCGGGCGCCGCGCGCCTCGATCAGCCGGATCAGCTTCAGCGCCGGGCTCTCGCGGGTATCCTCGACGTTGCGCTTGTAGGCGAGCCCGAGGACCAGCACCGTCGCGCCCGAGAAGGCCCGGCCCGTGCGGTCGACGGCGGCCGCCAGGCGCTCGACCACATGGTAGGGCATCCGGGTGTTGACCTCCCCGGCCAGTTCCACGAACCGGGCCGGCACGTCGAATTCCCGCGCCTTCCAGGCGAGATAGAACGGGTCGATCGGGATGCAGTGGCCGCCTAAGCCCGGCCCGGGCTGGAACGGCATGAAGCCGAAGGGCTTGGTGGCCGCGGCCTGGATCACCTCCCAGACGTCGATCCCCATCGCGTCGTAGACGAGCTTCAATTCGTTCACGAGGGCGATGTTGACCGAGCGGAAGATGTTTTCCGTGAGCTTCACGGCCTCCGCGGCCGCCGCCGAGGAGACCGGCACGGTGCGCACCACCAGTGCGCCGTAGAGCGCCTCCGCCAGGGTCCGGGCGGCATCGTCGTCCGCCCCCACCACCTTGGGGATGCGGGCGGTGTCGAACTCGCCGTTGCCCGGATCCTCGCGCTCCGGCGAATAGGCGAGGAAGAAGTCGGTGCCCGAGCGCAGGCCCCCCGCCTCCAGGATCGGCCGCATCACCTCCTCGGTGGTGCCCGGATAGGTGGTCGATTCGAGCACCACGAGCTGGCCCGGGCGCAAGCGTGCGGCGATGGCCCGGGCGGTGGCCTCGACGTAGGTGAGGTCCGGCTCGCGGTGGCGGGTGAGCGGCGTCGGCACGCAGATCAGCACCGCGTCGGGCTCGGACAAACGCGCCATGTCGCCGGTGGCCTGGAAGGTGCCCGCCGCCACCGCTGCTCCCAAGGCCTCGCCCGGGATGTGGTGGAACGCCCCCTCGCCCCGGTTGAGGGCCGCGACGCGGCCGGGATCGACGTCGAAGCCGAGCACCGAGAAGCCGGCCCGGAGCGCGGCGAGCGCCAGCGGCAGCCCGACATAGCCGAGGCCGACGATGCCGATCAGGGCCCGGCGCTCCGACAGGAGCCGGCTCAAGGTCTCGGAAAGGGACGTCATCGCGGGTCCGGGCTCAGGCATCATGGCTTCCGCTTACACGGTGCGTGGGGCGGCGCTGTCAACACGGAGGCTCCCGCCCCTTGCCTCCCGCGCCCGCCGCCCCCACAACGCCGCCATGCTCCGCGTGAACGACCTCACCTACCGGATCGGCGACCGCCTGATCCTCGACCATGCCGGCTTCGCCCTGCCCGAGCGGGCGCGGGTCGGGATCGTCGGGCGCAACGGCGCCGGCAAGACCACCCTGTTCCGGATCATCCAGGGCGAGATCCCCACGGAAGGCGGCGCGATCGGCCTGCCGAAGGGCACCCGGATCGGCGGTGTCGCGCAGGAGGCGCCGGCCGGCCCCGAGACCCTGCACGCGGTGGTGCTCGCAGCCGATACCGAGCGCACGCGCCTCATGCAGGAGGCCGAGACCGCCGACGGCTTGCGCCGGGCCGAGATCGAGACCCGGCTCGTCGACATCGACGCCCATTCGGCCCCGGCCCGGGCCGCCGCGATCCTGCACGGCCTCGGCTTCGACGCCGAGGCGCAAGCCCGGCCCTGCTCCGACTTCTCCGGCGGCTGGCGGATGCGGGTGGCGCTCGCCGCGGTGCTGTTCTCCGAGCCGGACCTGCTGCTCCTCGACGAGCCGACCAACTACCTCGACATCGAGGGCACGCTCTGGCTCTACGACTACCTCGAGCGCTATCCCCGCACCGCGCTGATCATCAGCCACGACCGGGACCTGCTCGATACCTCCGTCGACCACATCCTCCACCTCGATCGCGGCAAGCTCACGCTCTATCGCGGCGGCTACACCTCGTTCGCCCGCCAGCTCGCCGAGAAGCGCATGCTCCAGGCCAAGGCCCGGGTGAAGCAGGAAGCCGAGCGCGCCCATCTCCAGAGCTTCGTCGACCGCTTCAAGGCCAAGGCGACCAAGGCGCGCCAGGCCCAGTCGCGGATGAAGCGGCTCGCGAAGATGGAGCCGATCGCCGCGCTCATCGAGGACGACGTGCCGGTGATTCACCTGCCGAGCCCGGAGCGCGCCCTGTCGCCGCCGCTCGTCGCGATGGAGCGGGTCCAGGCCGGCTATCCCGACCGCACGGTGCTGACCGGCCTCAACCTGACGCTCGCCCCCGACGACCGGGTGGCCTTGCTCGGGGCCAACGGCAACGGCAAGTCGACCTTCTGCAAGCTCATCGGCGGCCGGCTCGACCCGCTCTCGGGCGAGGTGCGGCGCTGGGGCAAGATGAACGTCGCCTACTTCGCCCAGCACCAGCTCGACGAATTGCGCCCGGCCGAGAGCGCCTATGCCCATGTCCGCGACCTGATGCCGGACGTGCCGGAAGCGCGTGCGCGCGCCGCGGCGGCGCGCCTGGGATTTCCCGGCCACAAGGCCGACACCCCGGTCTCGCAGCTCTCCGGCGGCGAGAAGGCGCGGCTGCTGATGGGTTTGGCCGCCTTCAACGGCCCGCATCTCCTGATCCTCGACGAGCCGACCAACCACCTCGACATCGAGAGCCGCCAGGCGCTGGTCGAGGCGATCAACGACTACGAGGGCGCGGTGATCCTGGTGAGCCACGATCGCTTCCTGGTCGAGGCCTGCGCCGACAGGCTGTGGCTGGTGCGCAACGGCACCGTGAAGCCCTTCGACGGCGACATGGACGATTACCGTCGCCTGGTTCTCGCCGGCCCGGAGACGGAGACCGCGAAGACGCCGGACTCGACCGGCGGCGCCAAGGCGGTCGAGCGCCGCTCCAACGCCGAGCGCCGGGCGGCGCTCGCCCCGTTGCGCCGCAAGCTCGAGGCGGTGGAGGCGCGGATGGCCAAGCTCTCCGCCGCCATCGCCAAGATCGACGCGGCGCTCGCCGACGGCACCGCCTTCCGCACCGACGCCGCCAAGGCCGGCGAGCTCGCCCGCATGCGGGCCGAGGCCGCCGCGGCCTTGGGCAGCGCCGAGGAGGAGTGGCTGGAGGTGAGCGGCGAACTGGAGGCGGAGGCGTGACGGACGGCAGCGCTCCCCGGGGTACGGCCGGCTACGCCGCCGAGGCCGAGCGGCTGGTCTCGCAATACGAGAGCATCGCCTTTTCGGAGATCCACGCGGCGATCCTGCCGCTGCTCCCCGCGCCGCCGGCCCATATCCTCGACATCGGCGCCGGGACCGGGCGGGATGCCGCGGGCTTCGCCGCCCTCGGCTACCGGGTGACCGCCGTCGAACCGACGGCCGAGCTGCGCCGGCAGGCGGTGGCCCTGCACCCCTCCCCGTCGATCGACTGGCTGGATGACGGCCTGCCGGACCTCGCCGCCCTCTCCGGTCGTCGCGAGGCCTTCGACGTCGTGATGCTCACCGCCGTCTGGATGCATCTCGACGAGGCCGAGCGCCACCGCGCCATGCCGCGCCTCGCCGCCCTGGTGCGGGTGGGCGGCGTGATGGCGCTGTCGCTGCGCCACGGCCCGGTGCCGCCGGGGCGCCGGATGTTCGACGTGTCGGCCGCCGAGACGATCGACCTCGCTCGGGGATACGGCCTGCGCTGCCTCCTGTGCCGGACCGACGAGGATGCCCAGCTCGGGCGCCCCGGCGTGACCTGGGACCGGGTCGCCTTCGTCCGGGACGAGGCGTAAGGGGCTTCACGCGCCCGGGGCGATCGCCTAGGGCGTGGGCCGATTCTCGTTTCCGGCCCGGGTACCCATGACCACCCCCTCCTACGTCCTCTCCCTCTCCTGCACCAACGTCCCGGGGATCGTCGCCGGCGTCTCGGCCTACCTGTTCGAGGCCGGCTGCAACATCCTCGACGCGCAGCAATTCGACGACGTCGAGACCGGCCGCTTCTTCATGCGGATCGTGTTCAACCCGGTCGGGGCCGGGCCGGGGCGGGACGCGCTGGCCGCGGGCTTCGAGGCGGTGGCGGCGCGGTTCGGGATGGACTGGACCTTGCGCGACCGGGCCGAGCGGCGCCGCGTGATGCTGCTCGTCTCCCGCTTCGACCATTGCCTCAACGACCTCCTCTACCGCTGGCGCATCGGCGAGCTGCCGATGGAGGTCTGCGCGGTCGTCTCGAACTACCCGCGGGAGATCTACGGCGCCGCGGATCTCGCCGGAATCCCGTTCCACCACCTGCCGATCACGCCGGACACCAAGCCGCAGCAGGAGGCCGCCCTGTGGCGCCTCGTCGAGGAGACCGGCGCCGAGCTGGTGGTGCTCGCCCGCTACATGCAGATCCTGTCGGACGACCTCTCGCACAAGCTCTCGGGCCGCTGCATCAACATCCACCACTCGTTCCTGCCCGGCTTCAAGGGCGCCAAGCCCTACCACCAGGCCCACGAGCGCGGCGTGAAGCTGATCGGCGCCACCTCGCACCTCGTCACCGGCGACCTCGACGAGGGGCCGATCATCGAGCAGGACGTCGAACGCATCTCGCACCGCGACACCCCCGAGGATCTCGTGCGCAAGGGCCGCGACATCGAGCGCCGGGTGCTCGCCCGCGCCGTGCGCTACGTGCTGGAGGACCGGGTGATCGCCAACGGCCGCAAGACGGTGGTGTTCACCGATTGAGGGCATCGGGCGAGGTCGCCGCGCTTGGCGCCGCCCGCGCCGGCGGGTAAGCCCGGGTCACGACCCGAGCGGGGAGCCGCTCGTGCCCTGATCCGGAGTTCCGCGACCATGTCCGACCTCACCCTCGACGCCGCCTCGACCATCGTGACCGCCGCCCTCAAGGCCGGCCGCGAGCTCGGGCTCAAGCCCCTGGCGGTGGTGGTGCTGGATACCCGCGGCGCCCTCAAGGCGGCTTGCGTGGAGGACGGGACCAGCCTCAAGCGCGCCGAGATCGCCACCGGCAAGGCCAACGGGGCGCTGGCGCTCGGCATCGGCTCGCGGGCCATCGCGAAGCGCGCAGAGGAGCAGGCCTATTTCGTTGCCGCAGTGACCCATGTGGCGGGGCCGGCCGGCCTGATCCCGGTCCCGGGCGGCGTGCTGATCAAGCGCGACGGCCAACTCGTCGGCGCCGTCGGCATCTCGGGCGACACCTCCGACAACGACGAGAAGGCCGCGCTCGCCGGCATCGCCGCCGCCGGGCTCCAGGCCGAGACCGGCGCCTGAGCCTTCGCCATGCGGCGCCGGGACTTTCTTGCAGGCTTGAGCGCCGCATCCCTGGGACCGGCGGCCCCCGCCCGGGCCGCCGGCCCTTCCGCCTACCGGCGCGGCAACGGCGCCGATCCCGAGACCCTCGACCCGCACAAGACCTCGACGGTCGCCGAGGCGACGATCCTCCTCGACCTCTACGAGGGCCTGAGCGCCTACGGCCCCGACGGCAGCCTGGTGCCCGGGGCGGCATCCGGCTGGACCACCTCCGCCGACGGCCTGACCTGGGCCTTCTCGTTACGCCCCGACGGGCGCTGGTCGAACGGCGATTCCGTCGTGGCCGACGACTTCGTGCACGGCTTCCGGCGCATGCTCGACCCAGGCACGGGGGCGAAATACGCCAGCGTGCTCGCGCCGATCCTCAATGCCGAAGCGGTCAATCGCGGGGCGATGCCGGTGGACGCCGTCGGGGTCGCCGCCCCGAATCCCGGCACGGTGGTGATCCGGCTCGCGCAGCCGACCCCCTACTTCGTCGAGCTGATGACCCACCAGGCGAGCCTGCCAGTCCACCGGCCCTCCCTCGCCCGGTACGGCGACGCCTTCACCCGGCCCGGCCGCCTGGTGTCGAACGGCGCCTACCTCCTCAAGGACTTTTCTCCGAACGACCGCATCACGGCGATCCGCAATCCGCATCACCGGAACGCCGCGACGATCGCGATCCCGGAAGTCGAGTACATCCCGACGCCGGATCTCGCCGCCGCGGTGCGCCGCTTCGCCGCCGGCGAGATCGATTCCCTCGACGACCTGCCCGCCGACCAGGTCCGGGCGCTGAAATCCCGCTTCGGCGACCAAGTGGTGCTCAACCCCGCCCTCGGCGTGCTCGCGCTGATGGTCAACGTGAGGAAGCGCCCCCTCGACGATGCACGGGTGCGCCGCGCCCTGTCGCTCGCCCTCGACCGCGAGTTCCTGGCCGAGGCGGTGTGGGGCGAGACGATGCTGCCGGCCTATTCCCTCACCCCGGCCGGGCTCGACAACGCGCTCCCGCCGCCCGAGATGCCGGGCCGGGACCTCTCGCCGCTCGAGCGCGAGGATGCGGCGGTCGCGCTCCTGCGCGAGGCGGGCTACGGCCCGGGGGGTAAGCCGCTCGCGGTCGAGCTTCGGTACAACATCACCGACAACAACCGGAACACCATGGTGGCGATCGCCGACCTGTGGCGGCCGCTCAACGTCGCGACCGCGTTTGCCGCCACCGACGCCAAGACCCATTTCGCCTACCTGCGCGACGGCGGCCCGTTCGACATCGCCCGGATGAGCTGGATCGCCGATTACGCCGATCCGCAGAACTTCCTGTTCCTGGTCGAGAGCGGCAACGACGGCTTCAATTCGGGCCGCTACGCCAACCCGGCCTATGACGCCCTGATGCGCGACGCCGCCCGCGAGACCGACCTCGAGGCCCGGGCCCGGATCCTCTACCGGGCGGAAGAGCTCTTCCTCGCCGACCTGCCCTGGATCCCGCTGCTGCATTACCGGCACAAGCACCTGATCGGCCCGCGCCTGCGCGGCTTTCTCCCCAACCTGCGCGGCGTCTCGCCGACGCGGTGGCTCTCGCTCGCATGATTCCCTACGTCCTGCGCCGCCTCGCCCAAGCCGTCCCGACGCTCTTCCTCGTCGTCACCCTGTCGTTCTTCCTGGTGCGGCTGGCGCCGGGCGGGCCGTTCGACCTGGAGCGGCCCCTGCCGGCCGCCGCGATGGAGAACCTGCGCCGGGTCTACGGCCTCGATCAGCCGCTCATGGTCCAGTACGGCCGCTACCTCGCGGCGCTGGCGCGGGGCGATCTCGGGCCCTCCTTCTCGGTGCGCGACCTCTCGGTGGCCGAATTGTTCGCCCGCGGCCTGCCGGTCTCGATGACGCTGGGAAGCCTCGCTCTGGCCGTCTCGCTCGTCCTCGGCACCGGGCTCGGCGGGCTCGCGGCCCTGCGGCGGGGCTCCGGTCTCGACCACGCGGTGACGGTTCTCGGCACCTTCGCGCTCACCGTGCCGGGCTTCGTGGTGGCGCCGCTCCTCCAGATCGCCTTCGGGCTGTCCCTGCGCTGGCTGCCCGTCGGCGGCTGGGACGACGGATCGCCGAAACACCTCGTCCTGCCGGTCGTCACCCTGGCGCTGCCGCAGGTGGCGATCGTGGCGCGCCTCGCCCGGGCCGGCCTCGTCGAGGTGTTCGACCGGCCGCATTGGCGCACCCTGCGGAGCCTAGGGCTTCCGCCCCGGATCCTGGCGCTCCACGGCTTGCGGGGCGCGGCGCTTCCGGTCGTATCCTATCTCGGGCCCGCGGCGGCGGGACTGCTGACCGGCTCGGTGGTGGTCGAGACGGTGTTCGGCCTGCCCGGCGTCGGGCGCTACTTCGTCGACGGGGCGATCAACCGCGACTACACGCTGGTGCTGGGCACGGTGGTGCTGATCGCGGTCTTCGTCCTCGTGCTCAACCTCGTCTCCGACCTCCTCTGCGCGCTCATCGATCCGCGCTTGAGGGATGTCGGGTGAGCCAGTCCGCGGCAAGCCACGCCCTCGCCTTCGCCGAGGCCTCGCTCCTCGCCCGGGCTCGGCGCCGCCTCCTCGGCGACCCTCTCGCGCGGGCGAGCGCAGGCCTGCTGCTCCTCGTGACGCTCGCCTGCCTCGTCGGTCCGTTCCTCACCGGGCACCCCTACGACCGGCTCTATTACGACTATCCCGGCACCCCGCCCTCGCTGGCGCTCACCCCGACGCCGCAGGCGGTGCGCCCGGCCCTCGACCGGCTCGCCTTCCGCATGCGGGTGCGGGCCGAGGACGTGGCCGTGACGGGGGACGCGGTCCGCCTGACGCTGGCCGCCGACAAGGCCGTCGACCCGCGGGTGCTGACCTTCTTCTCGCGTTCCGACATCTTCGGCGCGGCCCGCGAGGTGGCGCGCTCCGAGGACGGGCGGCGGCTCACCGTCGAGGCGCCGTTGCGCCGCTCGCGCTTCCTTGCCGGCACCGACGCGCTCGGGCGCGACCTTCTCACCCGCACGCTGGTGGCGGGGCGGCTGTCGCTGGCGCTCGGGCTGATGGCGACCGCGGTGGCACTCGGCATCGGGGTCGCCTACGGAGCGCTCGCCGGCACGCTCGGCGGCCGGATCGACGCGGCGATGATGCGCCTCGTCGACATCCTGTATTCCCTGCCCTTCGTGTTCTTCGTCATCATGCTGGTGGTGTTCTTCGGCCGCTCGGTGGCGCTGATCTTCGTCGCGGTCGGCGCCGTCGAATGGCTCGACATGGCCCGCATCGTCCGGGCCGAGGCGCTGGCGATCCGCCGGCGCGACTACGTCCGGGCGGCGGAGGCGCTCGGGCTCCCCACCGCGGCGATCCTGCGCCGCCACGTGGTGCCGAACCTCCTCGGGCCGGTCGTCGCCTTCGCGGCCCTGATGGTGCCCCGGGTGATCCTGCTCGAGAGTTTCCTGTCGTTCCTCGGGCTGGGCGTGCAGGAGCCGGCGACGAGCTGGGGCGTGCTGATCGCCGACGGCGCCCGTTCCCTCGAATCCACCCCCTGGATGCTCGTCGTGCCGGCCTCGTTCCTGGTCGCCACCCTGCTCGCCCTGACGCTGCTGGCCGAGCGCCTGCGCGACGCCCTCGACCCGCGGGAGGGCGCATGAATCCGCAGACCATGAAGCCGGACAGCACGAGCCTGCTCGCCCTGCGCGGCCTTAACGTGCGCTACCCGGATGCCGGCGTGACCGCGCTCGATCGCCTCGATCTCGACCTCGCGCGCGGAGAGACCCTGGCCCTCGTCGGCGAATCGGGCTCGGGCAAGAGCCAGGTGGCGCTCGCCGCGATGGGCCTGCTGCCGTCGCAGGCGCGGGTCTCGGGCAGCGTGCGCTTCGACGGCACCGAGCTGACCGGGCTGGCCCGCCCCGCCCTCGACCGCATCCGCGGCGCCCGCATCGGCCTGGTGTTCCAGGAGCCGATGACGGCTTTGGACCCGCTCTTCTCGATCGGCCACCAGATCGCCCTGCCGCTGCGCGCCCATCGCGGGATGAGCCGGCGCCAGGCGATGGCGCGGGCCCGCGATCTCCTGGGCCTCGTCGGGATCCGCGACGGTGCCGCCCGCCTCTCGGCCTTTTCCCACGAGTTCTCCGGCGGCGAGCGCCAGCGGGTGATGATCGCCATGGCGCTCGCCTGCGAGCCGGACCTGCTCATCGCCGACGAGCCGACCACGGCTTTGGACGTCACCGTGCAGGCGCAGATCCTGGCGCTGCTCGCCGACCTGAAACGGCGCCTCGGGCTCGCGCTCCTGTTCATCACCCACGACCTGCGGCTGGTCCGGCGCATCGCCGAGCGCACCGCGGTCCTGCGGGCGGGCCGCCTCGTCGAGATCGGCCCGACCGAGCGGCTGTTTCGCGCTCCCCAGGCGCCGGAGACCCGCGACCTCCTCTCCGCCGAGCCCGCCGGCCGAAAGCCCCCGGTCTCCGACACCGCGCCGGTGGTGCTGGAGGCCCGCGGCGTGTCGGTCGCCTATCCGGGCCGGCGGCTCTGGCTGCGGGCGGATCCGCCGCGCCTCGCCGTCGCGGGCATCGACCTCACCCTGCGGGCGGGCCAGACGATCGGGGTCGTCGGCGAATCGGGCTCGGGCAAGTCGAGCCTCGGCCGGGCCTTGCTGCGCCTCGAACCCGCCGCCCACGGCCTGGTGCGGTTCGAGGACCGCGACCTCACGCGCCTCGATCGCGCCGCCTTGCGGCCCCTGCGCCGGGGCTTCCAGCCGGTGTTCCAGGATCCGATGGGCTCGCTCTCGCCCCGCCTCACCGCCGGCGAGATCGTCTCCGAGGGTCTGCGGGTCCACGCTCCCCATCTCGGCGCCGCTTCCCGCGACGCCCGGGCGGCGGAGGCGTTTGCCGAGGTGCGCCTCGATCCCGCCTGGCGCCACCGCTTCCCGCACGCCTTCTCGGGCGGGCAGCGCCAGCGCATCGCCATCGCCCGGGCCATGATCCTGCGGCCCCGCCTCGTCGTCCTCGACGAGCCGACCTCCGCCCTCGACCGCACGGTGCAGCGCGACATCGTCGCCCTGCTGCGCGACCTGCAAGCCGCGCACGGCCTCGCCTACGTCTTCATCTCCCACGACCTCGCGGTGGTCCGCGCGCTCTGCGACACCGTGCTGGTCCTGCGCGAGGGCCGCGAGGTCGAAAGCGGCCCGACCGATGCGGTGCTGGCGCATCCGCGCGAGGCCTATACAAGGGCGCTCGTCGCCGCGGCCGATCTCGACGCCGGCCTCGCGCAGGCGTGAGCCCGACCCGACCGGCCGGCCCTTGATTGCCCGGGCCGCCGCGCCACTTCGCGCCTTCCGATAGGGCATATTTCCTGGAGATCGAGACCGATGCGCCCTGCGCTCGCCCTCACGCTGCTCGCGTTCACCGCCGCTCTCCCGGCCGCGGCGCAGCCGGCCCCGAAGGGTCCGAAGGCTCCGCCGCCGCCGCCGAAGGAGGCGCCGGCGCCCGACCCGACCGCCGCGATGCTCTTCCCCTGCCGCACGCCGGAGGAGACCTGCTACGTCGGCGTGGTCAAGGACGGCAAGGTCACGGTCCTGTTCACCAACGACCGCAAGGCCGACGAGATCGCCGGTAAGCCGATGGCCGTCGCCGGCGAGGGCCTGGATCTCGCCAAGACCGAGAACCGGACCGTGATGCTGGTCGGCAGCTACGACCCCAAGGACGGCCTGACCAAGGCCGAGGTGGTCGACGTGGCGAGCCCGCTCGTCGCCTTCGCCCTCAAGTCGACCATCGGCGGCGGCGAGCCCGACGAGGGCGGCGACGAGCCCCCGGCGCCCCCGCCGCCGCCGGCCCCGCGCAAGAAGTAACCAGCGCGCCGCTCATAACCCTCCCCCACCTCTGCGGGGGAGGGTGGTGAACGAAGTGAGAGAGGGGTGGCGCGACGCTCGTCCAGAGGGCGCCCGTCAGAACGGCACCGCCTCATCCTGAAACGTGGTTCCCCTCTCCCCCCGCAGGGGGGAGGGCCCGGACGGCGCACCCACCTGCGACATCTCGGTTGATGTACTAAAACATTAGTGCTTCAATGCGCGCGCCACAGGCTGCCCGACCGGCGGCCGCGGAGCGGCGAAGCCGCCCGGTGCGGCGGGGAGAGGATTCGGGGCGGGCGGCACGGCCCCTCGCCTCTCCCCCCTCGTCCGTGGCCTTCGCCCCCGACCGGAGAGCCCCGATGCCCCTGAGCCCCGAGACCCGCGCGACGCTGAAGACCGTCAGCATCGCGACCCTGGCCACCGCCCTGTTCAAGCGCGGCCTGCGCAATCAGGTCATCCAGGACGTGCGCCCCCTCAACCCGCAGGCCGGGACGATGGTCGGCGAGGCCTATACCCTGCGCTACATCCCGGCGCGCGAAGACCTGAACACGCTGGCGGCGTTCCGCGATCCGACCCACCCGCAGCGCGTCGCCGTCGACCAGTGCCCGGAGGGCGCGGTGCTGGTGATGGACAGCCGCAAGAACCCCCGCGCGGCCTCCGCCGGCGGGATCCTGGTGACGCGGCTGATGAAGCGGGGCGCGGCGGGCGTCGTCACCGATGGCGGCTTTCGCGATTCGCCCGAGATCGGCGCCCTGCCCTTCCCGGCCTACCACAACCGCCCGTCGGCCCCGACCAACCTGACCCTGCACCAGGCGCTGGACATCAACGTACCGATCGGCTGCGGCGACGTCGCGGTCTTTCCCGGCGACGTGGTGGTGGGCGATGCCGAGGGGGTGATCGTCATCCCGGCGGAGATCGCCGACGAGGTCGCCGCGGAGGCGGCCGAGATGACGGTGTTCGAGGATTTCGTGCTGGAGGAGGTCCAGACCGGCCGCGGCGTGATCGGCCTCTATCCGCTGATCGACGAGCAGGCCAAGGCCGACTTCGCCGCCTGGAGGCAGAAGACCGGACGCTGACGCGCCGTCCTCACACCAACATCCCGACGAGCAGCACCGCCACCACCGTGGCCGTCGCCCCCAGGGCCGCGGCCCACAGGCTGGCCTCGGCGACGCTGCCCGGACGGACGTTGTCGTTCGCCGCCGGCGGCAGCGTCCGCGGGTAGCGGCGCCACTTGCGCAGGTGCGACGGCGCCGTCGCGATCATGTGCGGCAGGGGAGCGACGGCGTTGTGGCGGCACGACATGGATTTGCGCTCCAAGGGGGAGGCTCGCGCTGTGGCTGTTTCCTCGACCCCGGGCCGCAACCTTTGCGGAAGGGGTCGATGAGAGAACGCCGCTCCCGGCCCGTCGATCCGTGCCCGGCGCAAATTCCCTCGCGTCTTCCTCGAGGGGAGGCTCAAGCCGGACGGGGGATGGCTCCCGCCCCGGGGCCTCGGCCGATCGGAGGGGGCATCGCCCGTCAGGTCCGGTCCTCCCGCTCCCGGTCGAGCAGCGCCCGCTTGCGCGCGACGCCCCAGCGATAGCCCGAGAGGCTCCCGTCCTGGCGCACCACCCGGTGGCACGGGATCGCCACCGCGAGCGCGTTGGCGCCGCAGGCCAGGGCCACCGCCCGGGCGGCTTTCGGCGCGCCGATCGCCTGGGCGATCTCCGCATAGGTCGCGGTCCGCCCCGGCGGGATCGCCCGCAGGGCTTGCCAGACCCGCTGCTGGAAGGCGGTGCCGCCGATGTCGAGGGGCAGGGCCGCTCCCCGCCCGGGGGCTTCGACGAGGCCGACGACCTGCGCCACCACCGCCTCGAAGTCGCGGTCGCCCCCGGTCAGCGCCGCCTTCGGGAAGCGGTCCTGGAGGTCGCGCACCAGGGCGTCGGGATCGTCGCCGAGCAGGATCGCGCAGACGCCGGTCCCCGTCGCCGCCACCAGGACATGGCCGAGCGAGCAGGCGCCGACCGCGAAGCGGATCGCCGCGCCCTCCCCGCCGCGCCTGTAGGCCGTCGGCGTCATGCCGAGGCGGGACGGCGCCGCGGCGTAGAACCGGCTCGCCGCGCCGTAGCCGGCCTCGTAGATCGCCTCCGTGACCGTGCCGGCCTGCCGCAACCCCTCGGCCGCCCGCGCCGCTCGGCGCGCCGCCGCATAGGCCCGCGGCGTCACCCCGGTGACCTGCTTGAACACCCGGTGGAAGTGGCAGGGGCTCAAATCCGCCGCCGCCGCGAGGTCGGCGAGCGCCGGCGCGGTTTCCGCCGCCTCGATCGACCGGCAGGCCCGGGCCACCGCCTCGGCGTGGCGCTCGGGCAGGCTCGCCTCGTTCGGCCGGCAGCGGAGACAGGCCCGGAAGCCCGCCGCTTCCGCGTCCGCGCAGGTCGGGTGGAAGCTGACATTCTCGGGCCGGGCCGGCCTGGCGGCGCAGCTCGGGCGGCAATACACCCCGGTCGTGCGTACCGCGTAGACGAAGCGGCCATCCGCCGCCCGGTCGCGGCGGGCGATGGCCGCGAAGCGCGCGGCGTCGTCGAGGAGTGGGATGCCGCCGACGACCGCGAGGTCGGGATCCGGGTCGCGCATGATCGTGTCTGCCTCCCTGTCGCGGCGATGGCGCCATCCTCGCCCCGTCCGCCGCCGCCTGCATCCCGGCGCTTGCGATCGAATTCCAAGGCTTGTCTTGCCGCAGGTTTATCCCCGGCGCGGTTATCGGTGCCGCCCCCGGAAACCGGCCCAGCGGCGGGATGTTGGGCTCTCGGTCGGACGGCCTCGGGACCGGTCCGGTGCGCCCCCCGGCCCATTCCTCCCCTGCCGGTACGGCGCTCGTCTCTCGGATCTCCTCGACTCCCCCGCCGCCGCGAGGCGGCGGGGCTTTTCGGCGTGGGCGTGACACGGTTCGTTTGCCGGATGCAAATACGGTGGAGCGTGGCGCCCCGGCCCTTGGCCCGGCCGCCGGGACGGGTTTAATCCGTCTCCAAGCAACGACACGGCGCCGCCGCCGATGGCCTCGAGGTGACACGCCCTTGACCGACGCGCTCGACGACATCGCCGCCATCCTGGAGCGCACCGGCGAGTACCGGGTGCTGCGCCGTCTCGGCCCCTTCGTGCCCCCGGCCGAGGAGCCCGCGGAGCCGACCTTCGTCGGGCTGATCCTCGACACCGAGACCACCGGGATCGACGTCACCGCCGACGAGGTGATCGAGCTCGGCATCATCAAGTTCGAGTACGGCGCCAGCGGCCGGATCTACCGGGTGCTCGAGCGGTTCAACCAGCTCCACCAGCCCTCCGGCCCGATCCCCGAGGCGGTGGTGCGGCTGACCGGCATCACCGACGCCGACGTGGCCGGCCAGCGCATCGACGACGCGGCCGTCGAGGCGCTCGCCGCGGAGGCCCGGGTGATCATCGCCCACAATGCCCGCTTCGACCGGCAGATGTGCGAGCGCCGCTGGCCGATCTTCGTCTCGCGCAACTGGGCCTGCTCGTGCCATCAGATCCCCTGGCGGGCCGAGGGGCACGAGGGGATGCGGCTCGGCCACCTGCTCGCCGATCACGGCCATTTCCACAACGGCCACCGGGCGATCGACGATTGCGAGGCGCTGCTCGCCATCCTCGCCCGCCGCTTGCGCGCCTCGGGGCGCCTGGCGCTGTCCGCCCTGCTGGAAGCGGCGCGGCGGCCGACCGTGCGGCTCTGGGCCTCCGACGCGCCGATCGCGTTGAAGGACCGGCTCAAGGACCGCAACTACCGCTGGTCGCCCCGGCGCCGCTGCTGGTACGTCGATCTCGACGAGGAGCAGATCGAGATCGAGCGCTCGTTCCTCTCCAAGGAAATCTACCGCGGCACCCTGCCCTCCGGCCTGCCGGCCGACCGCTTCACCGCCCGCGACCGCTTCTCAACCCGGGCCGATCCGGAGGCGTGAGGGGCTTCCTCGCGCGGGTCAGGGCTGTCCTGAGAAAGGAAATGGCACGGGTTTCCCCTCTCCCCGCGGGCGGGGAGAGGCCCGATCACCCCTCGTCGGGTGATCGGGGAGCCCGAAGGGCGAGGGTGAGGGGGTGTTTCCGGAGGAGCCTCATTCGTCGAGACCCCCTCACCCTCGCTCCGGCTGCGCCTCCGCTAGCTCCGTCGACGACAAGGTCGCCGGAGCCCTCTCCCCGCCCCGCGGGGAGAGGGGATTTCCCGCGCCAACCTATTCCTACGCCCCCAGATAAGCCGCAATGTTGCGGCGGATGCGCGCCAGCGGCGGCTCGCTCGTGTCCGGCAGGGCGAAGCGCTCGCCGGTGATCGTCTCGAAGGCGCTGACATAGGTGGCGGCGGTGCGCAGGACCACGTCCGGCGGGATCTCCGGCACCGGATCGCGGTAGGGGTCGCAACGGGACGCGACCCAGTTGCGGACCACGTCCTTGTCGAAGCTCTCCGGCAGGGTGCCGGCCTCGAAGCGCTCGGCATAGCTCTGCGCGAACCAGTAGCGGCTGCTGTCGGGGGTGTGGATCTCGTCGGCGAGCACGATCCGCCCGTCGGCATCCGTGCCGAACTCGTACTTGGTGTCGGCGAGGATCAGGCCGTTTTTCGCCGCCAGCGCCTGGCCGCGGGCGAACAGCGCGAGCGCCGCCGCCGACAGGGTGTGCCACTGCGCCTCCGTCAGCAGGCCCCGTTCCAGGATCTCGGCGGCCGACAGCGGCGCGTCGTGGTCGCCGTGGCCGGCCTTGGTGGTGGGCGTGATGATCGGCTGCGGCAGCTTCTCGTGCGGGCGCATCCCGTCGGGCAGGCGGTGGCCGTACATCTCGCGCCGGCCGGCCTTGTACAGGGTCAGGACCGAGGTGCCGGTGCTGCCCGCGAGGTAGCCGCGCACCACGATCTCGACCGGCAGGATGGTGAGACGGCGGCCCACCACCACGTTCGGGTCGGGATAGGCGAGAACGTGGTTGTCGCAGATGTCCCGCGTCTTCTCGAACCAGTAGCGCGCGGTCTGGGTCAGGACCTGACCTTTGAGCGGGATCGCCGCCAGTTCCCGGTCGAAGGCGCTCAACCGGTCGGAGGTGATCAGGATCCGCCGCCCGTCGGGCAGGTCGTAATTGTCCCGCACCTTGCCGCGGTAATGGCCCGGCAGTTCCGGCAGGGTCGCCTCGGGCAGGACGTAGTCGGAAAAGGGCGCGAGCGCGGCCGTGTCCATCGGGTTCACCATCATACGTCGAGATTGGCCACGTTGAGGGCGTTCTCCTGGATGAACTCCCGGCGCGGCTCGACCACGTCGCCCATCAGCTTGACGAACAGGTCGTCGGCGTCGGTCGTGTCCTTGACCTTCACCTGGAGCAGCGAGCGCACGTCGCGGTCGAGCGTCGTCTCCCAGAGCTGCTGGGCGGTCATCTCGCCCAGGCCCTTGTAGCGCTGGAGCTGCAGGCCCTTGCGGCCGAGCGCCATCATGCCCTCGAACAACGCCACCGGGCCGTACAGCATGGTCTGGTCGCCGCGGCGCACCAGGGTGACGGGGGCGCCGTAGATCTCGCTCAGGGTCTCGGCCCGCTCGTCGAGGCGGCGCGCCTCCTGCGAGTGGATCAAGGCCTCGTCGAGCACCGCGACCTGGCGCACGCCTCTGAGCGTCCGCGACAGCACGTAGCCGCCGTCCTTGGCCTCGCCCTCCCAGCCCTGCTCGATCTCGTCGGCGATGGCGTTGAGGCGCCGGGCGATCTCGTCGGCCACCACCTCGGCCTCGGCCGGGTTGCCGGCGACCGAGGGACGCAAGGCGCCCGCGATCGCCGCCTGCTCGACCACGACCCGGTCGTAGCGCGAATGCATCCCGTGCAGGACCTGGCGCACGCCGCGCGCCTCGTCGACCAGCGCCTTGAGCTGGGCGCCGCCGAACTCGGTGCCGGTGGCGAGCTTGAGCATCGCCCCGTCGACGCCGCCGTCGATCAGGTAATCCTCCAGCGCCCGGTCGTCCTTGAGGTAGATCGAGGTCTTGCCCTTCTGGGCTTTGTAGAGCGGCGGCTGGGCGATGTAGAGGTGGCCGCGGTCGATCAGCTCCGGCATCTGGCGGAAGAAGAACGTCAAGAGCAGGGTGCGGATATGCGAGCCGTCGACATCCGCATCGGTCATGATGATGATGCGGTGGTAGCGCAGCTTGTCGGGGTTGAAGGCGTGGCTGCCGTCCCGGCCGATCCCGGTGCCCAAAGCCGTGATCAGCGTGCCGATCTCCTGGCTCGACAGCATCTTGTCGAGCCGCGCCCGCTCGACGTTGAGGATCTTGCCGCGCAACGGCAGCACCGCCTGGAAGGTGCGGTCGCGGCCCTGCTTCGCCGAGCCGCCGGCCGAATCGCCCTCGACCAGCAGGATCTCGCATTTCGACGGGTCGCGCTCCTGGCAATCGGCGAGCTTGCCGGGCAGCGAGGCGATGTCGAGCGCGCCCTTGCGGGTGGTGAGGTCGCGCGCCTTGCGCGCCGCCTCGCGGGCGGCCGCCGCGAGCGCCACCTTGGCGGCGATGATGCGCGCCTCGTTCGGGTGCTCCTCGAGCCAGGTGCCGAGCGTCGCGTTCATCACGCCCTCGACCGCCGGCCGCACCTCCGAGGAGACGAGCTTGTCCTTGGTCTGCGAGGAGAATTTCGGGTCCGGCACCTTGACCGAGACCACCGCGGTCAGCCCCTCGCGGCAATCCTCGCCGGTGAGCGCGACCTTCTCCTTCTTGGTCACCCCGCTCGACTCGGCATAGCCGGTGATCTGGCGGGTGAGGGCGGCCCGGAAGCCGGCGAGATGGGTGCCGCCGTCGCGCTGCGGGATGTTGTTGGTGAAGCACAGCACGTTCTCGTGGAACGTGTCGTTCCACCACAACGCCACCTCGACGCCGATGCCGTCGCGCTCCTGGCGCAGGACGATCGGCGCCTCGATCTGGGCTTCCTTCGCCCGGTCGAGGTAGCGCACGAAGGCCTCGACGCCGCCCTCGTAGACGAGTTCCTCACGCTTGTGCTCGGCGTGGCGGGCGTCCGTGAGCACGATGCGCACGCCGGAATTGAGGAAGGCGAGCTCGCGCAGGCGCTTCTCCAGCGTCGCGTAGTCGAACTCGATCATCGTGAAGGTGTCGGGCGAGGGCAGGAACGACACCTCGGTGCCGCGCCGGTCGCCCGCCGGACCCACCACCGCGAGGGGGGCCACCGCGTCGCCGTGGCGGAACTCCATCGCGTGCTCCTTGCCGGCGCGCCAGATGCGCAGGCGCAGCCAGGTCGAGAGGGCGTTCACCACCGAGACGCCGACGCCGTGCAGGCCGCCCGAGACCTTGTAGGAGTTCTGGTCGAACTTACCGCCGGCATGCAGCTGGGTCATGATGACCTCGGCCGCCGAGACGCCCTCCTCCGAGTGGATGTCGGTCGGGATGCCGCGGCCGTTGTCGGAGACCGTGCAGGAGCCGTCGGCGTTGAGGGTGACGGTCACGTGGGTCGCGTGGCCGGCCAGAGCCTCGTCGATGGCGTTGTCGACGACCTCGTACACCATGTGGTGCAGGCCCGAGCCGTCGTCGGTGTCGCCGATATACATGCCCGGACGCTTGCGCACCGCGTCCAGGCCCTTGAGGACCTTGATCGAGTCGGCGCCGTAGGTGTCGGGGGTCAGATCGCGGGCGGGTTCGGCCATGTCGGTTCCTGGTGCGGGCGGGCGCCTCCCCTTGGAGGCGGCCCGCGCCGGCGCCGGTTTCTCGATCCGGCGCCGTCTGGTCTCTCGTGTCTCAAGAATTCCGGGCCGCGGCGGGCACGATCCGGCATGTTCCTGATGTAAGCATTCCGCCTTGAAATTGCATCGGTTTTCGGCGCCGCACGGGCGCTTTTCGGGCCTCCGGCGGGGATGGGCCGGATGCCCGTCCATCCCCGCCGAAGGATAACCGAGGTTACGTTTCGCCGCACCCCGTTAAGGATCCGCCAACGGCCGGTTGTCAGGCCTTGAGCGTGCCCCGGCTGGCCTCCTCCAGCCGGGCGGATGCCGCCGGGTCGAGGGCGAGGCGCACGCCGCCGAGCACCTCTTCGAGCTGCGCCACCGAGGTGGCGCTGGCGATCGGCGCGGTGAGCCCCGGCCGCGCGACGAGCCAGGCGATGGCGACCTGGGCCGGCGTGGCGCCGTGCTCCCGGGCGACCGCGTCGAGAAGGTCGAGGAAGGCGAAGCCCTTCGGGTTGAGGTAGCGCGAGACCCGGGCCTCCCGGGCGCGGCCGGCGGCAGCGCCCGCCTCGCGGTACTTGCCGGTGAGGAAGCCCGCGGCCAGGGAGAAGTAGGAGATCACCCCGATCCCCTCCTCGCGGCACAGGGGCTCCAGCTCGGCCTCGTACTCCTCCCGGTCGGCCAGGCTGTAGCCGGGCTGCAGGCACTCGTAGCGCGGCAGGTTCTCGCGGGCCGCCACAGCCAGGGCTTCGCGCAGGCGGGCCGCCGAATAGTTCGAGGCCCCGATCGCCCGCACCTTGCCGGCGCGGATCAGCCGGTCGAAGGCCGAGAGCGTCTCCTCCAGCGGCGTCTCGGCATCGTCGGCATGGGACTGGTAGAGGTCGATCCGGTCGGTCTGGAGACGGCGTAAGGAATCCTCCACCGCCCGCTCGATATACGGCGCCTTCAGGCCCTTCCGGCCCTCGCCCATATCCATGCCGACCTTGGTGGCGATGGTCATGCGGTCGCGGGCGCCCCGCGCCTTGAGCCAGCGCCCGATCACGGCTTCCGACTCGCCGCCCTGGTGGCCCGGCGCCCAGCGCGAATAGACGTCGGCGGTGTCGATGAAGGTGAAGCCCGCTTCCAGCAGCCGGTCGAGCAGCGCGAACGAGGTCGCCTCGTCGGCGGTCCAGCCGAAGACGTTGCCGCCGAAGCAGAAGGGCGGGACGGAGAGGCCGGAACGGCCGAGGGGACGCAACTCCATGGGGGAGGCTCCTACTGAAGGCGAGGAATTTACTGGAGAAACGGGTTCGACAGCCGCTCCTGGCCGATCGTGCTGGTCGGGCCGTGGCCGGGGATGAAGGCGACGTCGTCGCCGAGCGGCAGCAGCTTCACCTTGATCGAGGAGATCAAGGCGGCGTGGTCGCCCCCCGGCAGGTCGGTGCGGCCGACCGAGCCGCGGAAGAGCACGTCGCCGACTTGCGCGAAGCGCGCGTCCCGGCTCACCAGCACCACGCTGCCCGGGGAATGGCCGGGGCAGTGCAGCACGTCGAAGGTCAGTTCCCCCACCGTCACCGTGTCGCCCTCGTCGAGCCAGCGGTCGGGGGTGATCGCCTTGGCGCCGTCGATGCCGTAGGCCGCCCCGGTCTCGGGCAGGCGGTCGAGGAGCGGCTTGTCGGCGCGGTGCGGCCCCTCGACGGGGACCTCGAGCGCGTCGCGCAGGTCGGCCGCGCCGCCGGCATGGTCGATATGGCCGTGGGTGAGCAGGATCTTCTCGACCGTGACGCCGGCCTTCGCGATCGCCGCCCGGATTCGGTCGAGGTCGCCGCCCGGATCGATCACGGCAGCCCGCTTCGTCGCCTCGCACCACAGCAGGGTGCAGTTCTGCTGGAACGGCGTGACCGGGATGATCGCGGCGCGGGGCGTGCTCGGCATGATCGGCCTTGGGTTGAGACGAGGATGGCCTCTTGTAGCGTGGAAGCGGGCGGTGCGGCACCCCGGGCGCTCGACACGCTCCCGGCCCGCTCACCGTCGCGTGATCGTGCGCGGCACCCTCTTGGCGGGCGGGCCGGCTCGGCGTTACGCTCTTGCCGTGTGGCGGGACCCCCCGCCCGGTGCGAGTGATCCAGGTTTGATGCGACCGATCTGTCCGGCGCCCGTGCGGGCCGGACCGGGCGCCTGAGGACCGCCGACAGACGGCCCGAACGCGGCCCGGCCTCCCCGTCGCGGGTGCCTCCCCCCGGAGGAAACGCGATGACGAGTTCGCCCATCTTCGCCCACGGCCTGTCCGCCGCCCGCCCTGCCGTGCGGCGCATCGGCATCCCGGATCTCAAGGCCGCCCTGTCGCGGGGCGTCGACGACTTCCTGGCGATGCCGACCCACGTGCTGTTCGTGGTGCTGATCTACCCGATCGCCGGCGTCGTGATCGCGGCGGCGACCTTCGAGCAGGACCTGATCCCGATCCTGTTCCCGCTCGCCGCCGGCTTCGCGCTGATCGGTCCCTTCGCGGCGCTCGGCCTCTACGAGATGAGCCGCCGGCGGGAATGGGGCCTGCCCGCGACGCTCGCGGATGCCTATGCGCCCTTGGGCGGCCGCTCGGCCAAGGCCGTGACGGCGGTCGGCGTGGTGCTGGCGCTGATCTTCCTCGCCTGGCTCTGCGCCGCGATGGGGCTGTACTGGACCCTCTATGGCGGCGTCACCGAGCCCTCGCTGCTGGCCTTCCTCGACGACGTGCTGACCACGCCGCGGGGCTGGAGCCTGATCCTCGCCGGCAACCTCGTCGGCGCCGCCTTCTCGCTCCTGGCTCTCGCGGTGAGCGCGGTCTCGATCCCGCTCATCATCGACAAGGATGCGGATGCCGGCACCGCGATCGAGACCTCGCTGGCGCTGATGCGCGAGAATCCCGGCACGATGCTCGCCTGGGGCGCCATCGTGGCCGGGATGCTCGTGCTCGGCATGGTGTCGCTGTTCGTCGGCCTCGCGGTGGTGCTGCCGGTGCTCGGCCACGCCACCTGGCACCTCTACCGCCGGGCGGTGGGGTGACGATCAGTCGGTGATCGCCGCGATCACTTACGTGATCGCCGCGTAGGTGAGCACCCGCAGCTCGCGCCGGATCGGCCAGGTCGAGGACGGCATGAGCTGGGTCAGCATGATGACGAACAGGTCCTCGGCGGGGTCGATCCAGAACGCCGTCGAGGCCGCCCCGCCCCAGGCGACCTCGCCTGGGGTGCCGAGGATCTGGGCCTTGGCCGGATCGAGCATCACCGAGAAGCCCAGCCCGAAGCCGATGCCGCTGTAGCTCGACTCCGAGAAGCGCGGCTGGCCCATATCGGCGAGGTCGCCGCGCAGGTGGTTGGCCGTCATCAGGTCGACGGTCTTGCGGCCGAGAAGCCGCACGCCGTCGAGCGCCCCGCGCCCCAGGATGAAGCGGCAGAACCGGGCATAGTCGGCCGCCGTCGAGACGAGGCCGCCGCCCCCCGACGGCACGGTGCGGGGGCGGGCGTAGCGGCCCTCGCGCGCATCGTCGATGAGCGTCAGCCGGCCGCCTTCGCCGAGCGCGTAGTTCGAGGCGAAGCGGGCGATCTTGTCGGCCGGGACGTGGAAATCGGTATCAACCATGCCGAGGGGCCGGATGATCCGCTCGCGCAGGAACGCGTCGAAGGGAACGCCTGAGATCACCGCAACGAGGTGGCCGAGCACGTCGGTGGCGATGCTGTAGTTCCACTCCGCCCCCGGCTGGGCGAGGAGCGGCAGGCGGGCGGCCTTGGCGACGATTTCGGCCAGCGAGGTCTCGGCGGTCTGGAAGTCGACGCCCTCCTCCCGGTACATCCGGTCGACCAGGGTCGCGTCCATGAAGCCGTAGGACAGACCCGAGGTGTGGGTGAGGAGATCGCGGAACGTGATGTCGCGCTCCGCCGGCACCGTCTCGGGCTTCCCCCGGCTGCCGCCGACCAGAACCCGCATGTCCCGGAACTCGGGCAGGAAGCGGGTGATGGAATCGTCGAGCTGGAAACGGCCCTCCTCGTACAGCATCAGGATCGCCACCGAGGTCAGCGGCTTCGTCATCGAGTAGATGCGCACGATGGTGTCGTGCTCCATCGGCAGGCCCCGGGCGAGGTCGCGCAGGCCTTCCTGATGCGAAAACACCACCTGGCCGCGCCGGGCCACGGTCACCGACAGGCCCGGCAGCTTGCCGGCCTCGATGTAGCCCCGCATCCACGGGATGATTCGGCCCAGCCGCTCCGACGAGAGGCCGACCGCCTCCGGGGTTCTGACCTCAGCGTGCATTGTGGCTCCCCTTACCGTCGAGTGGGCCGTGCGGGAGTGCGTCGTAGCCCGCCGATTTTCAAGTTCGAAATGCCTGCGCGCGATGCATGGCGAACAACCGGCAGGCTTCCGGACTCGATGCAACTGCCGGAGGGGAAGTGGCGGGCCCGGAACTTGCCTCGAGATCAATCGCCGCGTCCGGCACCACCAAGGCCTTGCTTTCGCCGGGGCCGGCATCGCACCCCCGTGGCGCTCGCTGGTTCCATGGATCGTCATACCCGATCATGCCGCCTCCCACCGCACGGTCATGAAACCGGCACAGGCCTAGGCCACAACGGACGCGCGATCAGTCCGCAGGACGAAGCGCGGCAATGGTGCATCGACCGTCTAACGAAACGGCTGTTTTTTTGATAAATACCATCGTAGCGCGTGAAATACATTGTGCCTATCGTCCAATGTCCGGCCTTTATATATATCTGAATTATGTAACGAATAGTGAGCGAGCATGCGATCTGCGGATATCCTGCTTTTTATTAAAATAAATTATAAAATACGGCGTAATATCTCCTCTGCAAGAGATATGATATTTCAATTGTCGAATGCGGATTCGTCTGTGGAATATCGCAAAAATCGATACCAATGCTTGAGCTATCACAGTAGCTTGACATTGCTTTCAGGTGGCTTAAGAAGTGTGTCGGCGTAGGCCGTCCTGCTCGATCGGGGGCAGCCTCAGCCAGCGGTCGAATAAACGTACTGCGAGCATCCAGGCGGCTTCATGTGGAATACTCATTATCATCGCAATTTTATGCCGGACGGGTTGGATAACAGTTCGTTTGGCGTTCCTTGCGAGCTCGCCTCCATGGTCGATCGGCAGCTGTCGTCCGACATAACGATTAAATCTGAAGTATACGGACCTGCGAACTTTCCTGCGTCTCGTATCTTCAACGAGCTCGAATCTCCCGCAAAAAACGTCTATGACGCTTGCCAGGCGACGTTTCGGCGCGCCGTGTGCGAGCCTGTATCAACTACGTTGTTTTTGCCCGATCACGCATGCCTTGTTGGAGAGGGGGATCGTAGCGTATTATTAGAGGAAAGCACCTGGCATTCTGAGATTTTCTTCTCAAAGTGGTTTCGTAACGACAGGTCGACGAACTGGAAGTATTTGATCGACCGGTCGTTCGAGGCGATAGAATACGACGAGCCGGTTGCCAATATTCACCATAGATACAATCATCAATATTTTCATTGGATAATGGATGGGCTGTCTCGGGTTTGGTATATAAAGAACTTTATCAAGGATTCGGCCCCAAAAAATATAAAATGGTTTGGAAGATATGTGGATAGAAAATTTCAGAGCGCAAGTCTGGAACTTTTTGATTTGAAGGCTGAAGATTTCATCACAATAGAACGTGATTGTGTTGTAAACTTCAAAAATGCATATAATGCAGCGTTTCGATTCGAGGAGTCGCTTGGTACGCTAAGGCCGGATTATAACAGCGGTATATATAAAGTCGGGTGGTCGAGCGACTATCTTGCCGAGCTGCGCGATCGCGCAGATTTGAAAACGCGGGAAATGCCCGATTTAGGATTGGGCGAAAAAATATACGTGACGCGAGCGGACGCTGAGCATCGGCGAATTATGAATGAGCCTCTCGTCCGGGAGGTCCTGAGAAAGTTCGGGTTCAAGGAGTTTTGTCCTGGTCAGCATTCGTTGCATGAGCAGATATGCGCCTTTAAAAACGCAAAGTTTATTGTTGGCGCTCACGGTGCCGGCTTGACAAACATAGTTTGGGCCAAGCCTGACGCTGTTGTGGCAGAGTTCCTGTCTAATGGATTTTATGATACCGGCTATCGGTTCACGTCAAACATTAAGGGAATGCGGCACTATATTTTGAAATGCCGGGTTGCCGAACATGCGTGGGGTGTTGCCTTCGCCGATCTTGAGGTCGATATTGAGTCGCTTGAAAAAATGCTACATGAAATCGTTTCGTAAAGTGTTGTTTGTTGTGCCGGGCTAAATCAAGACCGGTGATCAACCACGTCTCTGACGGCTGGAATCAGCACGAATAGCCGTCAGGGGTTCTCGGAAGCCGCCCGCTTCCGTTGCATGAGCGGTGCCGGCGACGATGTGGGCCGCTGCCTCGCCCGGGAGTGGTTCGTCACATTTCGCGGCAGACCAGTTGGACGCAGCGACCGCTCCTTGATCGGCGGCGGCGTCGACTTGGCTCAGGATGATCAAGGACGTTGGGAGCGATCTTGGCTCAAGGTCGGTAGGCGGGTGACCGCGCCGCGCCCGTTCCGCGGTCAGGAGAACGAGGCTTTCTTCAAATGGTGCTGCTTCCGTCCACTGCGACCGGCTCCTGCTTGGGCGAAAGACCCGGCCTTCCGCGGCGCGAGCCATAAGGAAATCCGCCGGAGCCCGTTCCGGCAAGAGGGAAGCCTACCGCCCTCTCCGACCTCGCCGCTTGCTGCCAGGCACGGTCATATCAAATCCTGAAGCTGACCTCTGGCCGTATCATGCGCGTCATGACTTAACTGTGCCAACGGAATTCGAAGCGTGCGATATATTAAGATTTGATGATTTTTTATTATTCGATGGCCATCCGGCCGGCGCATCATATATTGTAAGATGCTGCAGTTTGTATGATGGGTATATGAATATTGACGGGCGCGGGTCGACATCGATGCGATGGGTGCGCAATGCGATCTTGCGGGGCGCATGACTCGGCGGGCTTCTTCCGGGTAACGCCTTGGCGGTGGGGTCGTTGACGGCATGCACGGTTGATGCGATCTGACTGCCGAACAATGCTCATGGTAGGCACGCTGCCGATGCACCCCACCCGACAGGCCGAGCGCCGCGTTCGCCCTGTCCCTGCTCCCCTCGCCAATGCCCATTGTCTCAACGCTGGGCGTCGTCATCATGCGGTGCGGAAATGTCGGACGCAGGGCAGGCATCGACAATCCGTCGCCATGCCCACTTGATGCCCAAAGGGAAGAGGGTTCCATCTTGCTTTGTCATGCCAGCAGGCCGAGACTTGGACATATCAGACTCCCCGTCCGTTTCGAAGGTCCGATGCCAAGCGCAAAATTACAGCCTTTTAATTTTTGGCAAAAATTCGAGCATGGACTCTAAGATCATCTTCAACGGACGTTGATCTCAGGTGCGTCTTTGGACAAAAGGAGTTCGATATGAAGCGTGGACTGGTCATCAGCAACTGTCAGTGCCAGCCGATTAAGCATACGATGAGCTTGTATTCTGATAATATAATCTTTGATGGATTTGGAGTTCATCTTCTTCCGCATGACAATAAGGCTCATATCGACACTCTTGTGGCTGATATCGATAAATACGACGTCGTTTTAGCCGTTCCGCTCTCGGATCACTATGGTGAAATTTCCTCGGAAAAAATCGGTGATCATGTAAAAGGCGATAAGCTGGTTCGCATCGTCAATATGTACTTTACAGGGCTTCATCCTGATTTGACGTATATTGGGGGTATCGCGAAAAGGGTTGATGGGCCGCTCGGCGATTATCACAGCAAGGTTGCATTGTTGGCATATTTGCGTGGGTATAATGCAGACGAGACATTCAAATTATATACCGCTAAAGTATTTGAGGCTCTTGGCTATTTCGATGCCGCAACCCGATCGATTGAGGAACTGAAAAACCGCGAGCAGAATGTCGATGTTCAGTTTTCGGATATTCTACAAGCAAACTATCGTGAGAAACCGACCTTTTTCTCGGTCAATCATCCGACTTCGTTGATGTTCGATCTGTATTGTCAAAGAATTTCTGCTTTCCTTGAAGAAAAAATCGGCATCAAACAGAGTGGGTTTCATAAAGACGCTCTTTTTGGCATGAATTACTTGGCGGGATCTGCAATATTCCCAGTATATCCCGAAATCAGCAATCATCTCGGCCTGAAGTATCCAGGATCGTACAACTTTAAGCCGACTACGTTCGGCGACAGTCCTGTCAGTACTTATGACCTTAAGGAGATGATCGCGCTGGAATTTAAAGCGTTCGATGATGTCGGAAAGTCCGATTTGACAGAGAGTCACGCGGCGCAGCTTATAGATCATCAGTACAGCAGTATCGATTTTTCTAATTATTTTTAAACGCGGCAAAAATTAAAGACTCTAGAGCGGTTCGCGATGGCAACGCGATCGTGAAGCGCTCTAGCTGCGCTCAATCAGGCTCATGCTTGGTGGTGGCCTGAGCGAACTTCACATTGTGCTCTCGCATCACGACGGCGATGCGAGGGCGACGGTTCGTCATGCCGTCGCGACGCCTCCGCCCGGCTCAAGGCGGCAGGCCCGAAAATCGGGGCGAGTATCGCTTTCTAGCCCGCATCGCCGGCGCGCGAGGGCGTGCCGGGTCAGTTGCACGATGGTTCGGACATCTCAGCCTCCCAAAGCACCGTTCGATGGCGTGGATGCCGGTCCATCATGGAAAAATCTCCTCCAGATCACAGGTCGAAACACATAACTGAGGCGGATCTGAAAAGCCGGGTGATCGGGTCTCGCTTCAGGTCGACCGGTTGACCATGCCGGACGCTGGTGCGATGCCGGGCCCCAATTAATGAGCCTGGGAGCCACGCCGCCGATGTCCCTGCCCGACAGCCTCCGCCACGCCCTCGCCCTGCCGGTGATCGCCTCGCCGATGTTCATCGTCTCCGGGCCGGACCTGGTCATCGCCCAGTGCGTCAACGGCATCGTCGGCTCGTTCCCGGCCCTCAACGCCCGGCCGAAGGAAGCCCTCGACGAGTGGCTGACCCGGATCACGGGGGCGCTCGCCGAGGCCAAGGCGGCCGATCCCACCCGGATCGTCGCGCCGTACGCCGTCAACCAGATCGTCCACGCCTCGAACGACCGGCTCGAGCACGACCTGATGGTCTGCGGCAAGCATCGGGTGCCGATCATCATCACGTCGCTGCGGGCGCCCGACGCGGTGGTCTCGGCGGTGCACGGCTGGGGCGGCCTCGTCTTCCACGACGTCACCACCGTGCGCCACGCCGAGAAGGCGCTGGAGGCTGGCGTCGACGGCCTGATCCTGGTCTGCGCCGGGGCGGGGGGACATGCCGGCACGCTCTCGCCCTTCGCGCTGGTGGGCGAGGTGCGGCGCTTCTACGACGGGCCGCTGATCCTGTCGGGCGCGATCACCACCGGCGACGCGATCCTGGCCGCCCAGGCGATGGGGGCGGATCTGGCCTATATGGGCACCCGCTTCATCGCCACGCAGGAGGCCAATGCCGCGCCGGCCTACAAGGAGATGATCGTCGGCACTACGGCCGCCGACGTGCTCTATACCCCCTACTTCACCGGCGTGCCGGGCAACTACCTCAAGCCGAGCGTGACCGCCGCCGGCCTCGACCCCAACGCGCTGCCGGAGGTCGACAAGACCAAGATGAATTTCGGGTCCGGCACCACCAAGGCCTGGCGCGACATCTGGGGCGCCGGCCAGGGCGTCGGCACCATCGACGACGCGCCGGCCACCGCATTGGTGATCGACCGGCTGAAGGCGGAATACGCGGCGGCCCGCGCCCGGCTCGGGTAGCGCGCACCCCTCCCTTGCGCCCGGCGCTTGTCCGCCGGGCACGGGCCTCGCATGCTGGTGCTCACACCCAGCTTGGGTTGCAGTGCGAGGCTTATCGGCGATGACCACCAACCTCTCCGTGAACGGCTCCCGGCTCTGGGACACCCTGATGGTGTCGGCCGGCATCGGCACCGGGCCCCGGGGGGGCCTGCGGCGCCTGACCCTGACCGAGCCGGACCGGGTGATGCGCGACCAGCTGAAGTCCTGGGCGGAGGAAGGCGGCTATCCGCTGACCATCGACGGGCTCGGCAACATGGTGCTGCGCCGCGAAGGGACCGAGCCCGGCCTGCCGCCGGTGGTGATCGGCAGCCACCTCGACACCCAATGGGCCGGCGGGCGCTTCGACGGCATCCTGGGCGTGCTGGCGGGCCTGGAGGTCCTGCGTACCCTCGACGATCTCGGGATCGCGACGAAGCGCGCGATCGAGGTCGTGAACTGGACCAACGAGGAGGGCGCGCGGTTCTCGCCGCCGATGCTGTGCTCGCTGGCCTGGTCCGGCCAGGCGACGCCGGACTGGGTCGAGAACCGGCGCGACCGCGACGGCATCCGCTTCGGCGACGCGCTGGACGGCATCGGCTATCGCGGACCGGACGCGGTCGGCGGCCGCACCATCGACGCCTATTTCGAGCTCCACATCGAGCAGGGCCCGGCCCTCGACAAGGCCGGCGTGCCGGTCGGCATCGTCACCGGCGGCTATCCGAGCTGCGGCATGCGCATCGCCGTCGAGGGCGCCACCGCCCATACCGGCCCGACCCCGATGGGCGAGCGCCACAACGCGCTGGTGGGGGCCGCCATGGTGGCGGTGGCGGTCAACGACATCGGCTGGGCCCATGCCGACACCGACGCCAAGGCCACCGCCGCCCGGCTCGACCTGGTGCCCAACCTCCCCGGCACCCTGTCGGAATACGCCGAGCTGTTCATCGACATGCGGGCGCCGCAGCTCGAGACCCTGGAGACCATGAAGGCCGCCTTGCGCGCCGCCCTGCCCGATTGCGCCGCCCGCTCGCTGACGCAGATTTCCATCGCCGAGGAATGGGGGTTCGGGGTCTTCTCCTTCGATGACGGGCTGATCGGCCTGTTGCGCGAGACCGCGAAAAACCTCGGCGTCCCGACCATGGACCTGCGCTCCCAGGCCGGCCACGACGCCTACCACGTCGCCCGGGTCGCTCCGGCCTGCATGATCTTCACCCCCTGCCGGGACGGCATCACCCACAACGAGGCCGAGGACATCGCCCTGGAGCCGACCCTGCCGGGCGTGAACCTCCTGCTCCACGCCGCCCTGGCGCGGGCCAACCGGTAAGAGCACGAGCGGGCGGTCGCGCGGCCGCCCGAATCCGCTTGCGCGACTTTGTGGATCGGCATACTTTGCATTGGAAAGTTGATGCGAGTTCCCCGATGCGCGACCTCGACCGGACGGACCTCGGCAAGGCCGACCTCGAGAAGGTGCTGGCCGATATCGTGGCGATCAGGAGCCAGGTCGCTGCCGGCACCGCCTTCCAGGGCTACGGCCCCTCCGCACTCGCCCTCACGGGCGGCCTGGCGCTCGCCACCGCAGGCCTCCAGGCGATATTCCTCGACGATCCCACCGGCCGCCCCTTCACCTTCCTCGCCGGCTGGATCGCCACCGCGTTCGTCTCGGTCGGGGTGATCGGGGCCGAGATGCTGGCGCGCAGCCGCCGGCATCATTCGGGTCTCGCCGACGCGATGATCCTCAATGCCGTCGAGGCGTTCCTGCCGGCCGGCGCCGCCGGGGCGCTGCTGCTCCTGGTCCTGGCGCGCCTCGCCCCGGACTCGCTGTGGCTGCTGCCGGGCCTGTGGCAGATGCTGGTCGGGCTCGGGCTGTTCTCGTCCCTGCGGGCCCTGCCGCGGCCGGTCGCCCTGGCGGCGGGCTGGTACCTCGTCGCGGGCCTCGGCGCGATCGCGGCCGCTTCCGAGGGGCATGCCCTCTCGCCCTGGATCATGGGGCTGCCCTTCGCTCTCGGCCAGGGGCTGCTGGCCCTCATCCTCCATCGTGCCCCGGGAGGCGACCATGCCTGAGCCGGCGCCTTTCGCCTATGACGGGCTCGACCGGGTGCTGCACGAGCGGGCACGGCTCAGCCTGCTCACCTCCCTCGCCTCGCACCGAAAGCCCCTGGCCTTCGGCGACCTCAAGCAGCTCTGCGGCCTGACCGACGGCAATCTCAGCCGCCATCTCGGGGTGCTGGAGGAGGCCGGCCTCGTCGAGATCCACAAGGGCTACGAGGGACGGCGCCCGCTCACCACCTGCCGCCTCACCCCGGCCGGGCGGGAGCGCTTCGTCGCCTATCTCGCCGTACTGGAACGCGTGGTCCGCGACGCCGCCGAGGCCGCCCGCCACGGCGAGGGCAAAGGCGAGGGCGAGCCCGCGCCCCGCCTCGCCTGAACCGTTTCCCCCCTTTTTTACCCGGAGACTTTGCAATGCAAAGCACTTCTTCACAGAACACCGAGATTCACGTCGGCCTGATCATGGACGGCAACGGCCGCTGGGCGGAACGCCGCGGCCTGCCCCGCGGCGTCGGGCACGAGGCCGGGGTCGCGACGGTGCGGCGGGTGGCGCGGGCGGCGCCCGGTGAGGGCATCGGCACGCTGACGCTCTACGCCTTCTCCACCGACAACTGGCGCCGCCCGGCGGCGGAGGTGACCGGGCTGATGGCCCTGCTGCGCCTCTACCTGACCCGCGAGGTCGAGCTCTTACGCCGCGACGGCATCCGTCTCACGGTGATCGGCCGGCGCGACCGCCTGCCCGACGGCCTGGCCGACGCCATCGCCGCCGCCGAGGCGGCGACCCGCGCCGGGACCCGCCTGCACCTGCGCATCGCCCTCGACTACTCGGCCCGCGACGCGATCCTCTCCGCCGCCCGGCTCGCCGCCCCCGACGCCACCCGCGAGGACTTCGCCCGCCTCGTCACCGGCGACGGCGCCCCGGAGGTCGACCTCGTGATCCGCACCAGCGGCGAGCAGCGCCTCTCCGACTTCCTGCTCTGGGAGAGCGCCTATGCCGAGCTGCACTTCACGCCCTGCGCCTGGCCGGATTTCGGCGAGGCGGAACTGGCCGCGGCGATGGCGGCGTTTCGCGGGCGGCAGCGCCGGTTCGGCGGGGTGCCGGCGGCGGCGTGAGGGGTGGAGCGGGCGCGGAACGGCTGTTCCGCGCTCGCTGCGGGCGGTTCGCGAAAGGAAGGCTTATAGAACCAGCACGACCATCAGTGTGTGATGCCGCGGCGACGGGCATAGATAATTATCTGATGTGAGCAATCTGCGTGAGGATACCAGGCAATTCCTGGTATTCATCTATCCAGATTACATTTAATCCCAACGCATTTGCATCTTGCTCTTCTAGCAATTTTGAGATATCATCCAGTGCACCTCCGTTGAATGAGGTCGGCTTTCGCTTGATGATGTAATGTCCAAGAGTTTTTTCAGGATTTTTTCTCCACACCACATCTAGCAGGCGCCTCATATTGGGATCTGTTAAGCTTATACCGATTAGTAAGCATGTATTTTGCGTCAATTTTGTAAGTTGTATCAAATTTGACCAGCTAAAAGGATCAATGAACTGCGTATGATATGCATCTTCGCTAAATACGAGTGTGGATTTTTCTGGGAGTTCGCCCTGTCTAGGTAGATATCCATGGACGTGATAGATAGGTATTTCATGGCCTTTGTGCTTGATTGACTCGGAATAAATTGCTCTATTGCTAATTTGATTGGAGTCAAAATTTTCTTCTATAATAGAATCAAAATTAAATGTTATAATAGACTCAAGTGATCTGGTGTGTCGCTGCGGACGAGCCAGCTGTATGATACTTTCGATTAAAGGGGATTTTAATAGGGGCGCTTCGTACAGGGCTTCTCTGACCTTGATTGGGAACTCATCGCCCAAATTGTTCTTAAGAAATTTTCCTAATATAAGAGATGATGCTCCATGGCGTTTCTGAAACTCCGCGGCCTCCAACTCCCCAAGTTTTTGAGGGTGGCTCCTTGAAAGTTTGTCCATCATCAATTCAAGAAGTCTTACTAAGAGATTGCCCCATGCTGGGATTCCAGCCTCAACGGAAACGCCGGCTCCGCACATGAGGGTTAAATTCCCCTGCCGAAGTGCGTCGCGCAATTTGGCTATTTGATCTGCTCTAGTTTCGGTTGATGTCGCTGTTGTAGCAGGGCGGGTGAATGACTCCAAAATAGGGCTACGAAGCGTCTCACTAAGCTTTTCGAGTCCTGCTTGGAAATTAAGTGACAGATCGAGATAATATCTATCTGCGAGATAACTTGGTACTTCTGATTCGTCTATTTTTATAGGTATGATGCGCTTATCTCGGCTGGAGATCTGATTGAGGGCAAGCATGGAAAATTCACGCTGGACCCATTTTGAACGGAACGAATTCTCACTAACCACAACAATAAGAACATCAGATTGAGCAAGTCCCTCTACAAATTTTTCTTCTATAACATCTCCAGGCGCCAAGCTTTGGCTGTCGATCCAAATATCATGCCCATCCTGTGTTAATCGAGAAGTGATGCGCTCGACCGCGTCACGATCTTTGTGGCTGTAGCTGATATAAATTTTCACTTCAGGTCCCCGATTCTGTATATACAAAAGATATAGCTGTTATTCGCTTATCTTGATATCATATCGATCGAATTGATGTTAAGATGATATTATAGTGATTTTTGATAAAATAATATTAATTCTCAAGCGCATGCCTTCGCATGAATCGTCGGTTGATAGTGGGTTGTGCATTTTTTCTCGGTCATCCAGCAAAATAGGCATGGATCGCCCCCATCTGACTGGAAATTTAGTCCATAACGAGCAATGAGTCACGCGCATACGTACGTGGTAGTTATGTCGGGCTGCCAAACTGCCATATCCTGCATCGTCCAGCATTGCAGTCGTGTACCTTGTTCCAAGCGAGCCTTTTGGGCTGCGGTTTAATGATGTGTTTCCAAATTAGCTATGTAATGACTAAGGCAAACTCGATGGATCGTTGTGCTGGCCGCATCGCCACTTGCAAACTCTCCTGAGCCGACCAGGGTACAGGCGAGCGTGGCGATGAGCGCCGTTGTTGGCTCGCACCGGTTGCTACCCTACCAGCTAGGCCAGTCCAATGAGGCCTACTCTCATGGAACGGTCCAAGGCCTAGCCGCCTCCGTTCCAAGAGAGTGAAATTCCGGAGTAGAACGCACCAGCGGTCAGCGTCAGCGATTCACTCGGACCGATCGTGTCCCGGTAAATCTGCCCTCGCGCCGCGGAAGCCCAAGGCTCCCGCGACACCCCCACCTCGCTCCCTCTCAATACCCCAACGCACTCCCGGTATTCCGCCGCGGATCGTTCGCCCCGTAATACCGGAACGCCCCCACCGGCTGGCCGCCCAAAGTCGGCGCCCCGATCAGGATCGCCGCCAGGTGGTTCGCCGGCTGGGCCGGGCCGAACTTGTGCCCCATGCCTTCGAGAATCTTGCGGGTGTCCGGCGACAGGGCGAAGCGCTCGACATTGGTCACGTCGGGCATCCACTGGTTGTGGAGGCGTGGGGCATCCACGGCTTCCTGCACGTTCATCCCGTAATCGATCACGTTGAGGATGCTGTGCAGCACCACCGTGATGATCCGGCTGCCGCCCGGCGTCCCGGTCACGAAGACCGGCTTGCCGTCCTTGGTGACGATGGTCGGGCTCATCGAGCTCAACGGCGTCTTGCCGGGCGCGACGGCGTTGGCCTCGCCCTGGAGCAGGCCGTAGATGTTCGGCACGCCGACCTTGGCGGTGAAGTCGTCCATCTCGTTGTTGAGGAGGACGCCGGTCCCCGGCGCGGTGATCCGCACGCCGAACCAGTCGTTGAGGGTGTAGGTCACCGAGACCGCGTTGCCCTGTGAATCGACGATCGAGTAATGCGTGGTGTTGCTGCCCTCGTGCGGGGCTGAGCCGGGCTTCAGCTCGGCCGAGACCCCGGCCTTCTGCGGGTCGATCGCGGCGCGGATCTTGCCCGCATAGGCCTTGTCGGTCAGCCGGTCGACCGGGTTCTTCACGAAATCGGGGTCGCCGAGATAGCTGTTGCGGTCGAGATAGGCGTGGCGCATCGCCTCGATCTCGTAATGGACCGCCTGCGCCGAGCCCCAGCCGAGCTTCGCCAGGTCGTAGCCTTCGAGGATGTTCAGCATCTCGCAGATCACCACCCCGCCGGAACTGGGCGGCGGGGCCGAGATCACCCGGTAGCCGCGATAGTCGCACTCGATCGGCGGCAATTCGCGGGTGGCGTAGCGGTCGAGGTCGGCCTGGACGATGAGCCCGCCTTGCGCCCGGCTCGCCCCGGTCAGCGCCTCGGCGACCGCGCCCTTGTAGAACCCCTCCTTGCCTTGCTCGCCGATCGCCCGCAGCGTCCCGGCGAGGTCTTTCTGAACCAGCGTGTCGCCCACCCGGTAGGGCTGCCCCTGGTTCAGGAAGATTTTTGCGGATGCCGGATCCTTGCCGAGATCCTCGGTGGCGGTTCCCAGCATGTCGACGTCGCCCTGGTCGAGGGCGAAGCCCTCGTCCGCGAGCCGGATCGCCGGCGCGATCAGGTCGGCGCGGGGCTTCGTGCCGTATTTCGCCCGCGCCTCCTCGAGGCCGGACACGGTGCCGGGCACGCCGACGGCGAGGAAGCTCTTGGTGCTCGCGCCCTTGATCACGTTCCCGTTCGTGTCGAGGAACATGTCGCGGGTGGCGGCGAGCGGCGCCTTCTCGCGGAAATCCAGGAAGGTGCGGCTGCCGTCGGCGCGCTGGATCGTCATGAAGCCGCCGCCGCCGAGATTGCCGGCGGCCGGATAGACCACCGCCAGCGCGTAGCCGACCGCGACCGCCGCATCGATGGCGTTGCCGCCCTGCTTGAGCACATCGACGCCGACCCGCGTCGCGAGATGCTGGGCGGTGACGACCATGCCGTGCTCGGCGGCGACCGGCGCCCGCGAGGCGGCGTGAGCGGCCTCCCGCGGGACCGCCACGACGAGGAGCGCGGAGAGAAGACCGATGCCGAATGCGGCGATCCTGGTGCCCATGAGCGTCCTGCCCTGCTGGTGATTCGACCGCCACGGTACACGACGGCGGCGCGCGGCTGTATCGCGCGCATGAGAGATCCGTGCGGCACCCATCCCCTTCCGCGGCCCGCGCTCTAGCTGCGGGAGGACGACGCTCCAGGGAGGCCTCCATGTCGATGAACCGTCGCACCCTCATGGCCGGGGGCATCCTCGCCGGCCCGGTGCTTGCCAGCGCCCCCGGCCTCGCCGGCGGCGCCGCGGCGCCGGCCGCCGACCTGCCGGGGGTCTACCGCTATCGCCTCGGCGAGGACTCGGTGACGGCCCTGCACGAGGGCGGGGTGAAGCGCCCCCTCGATGCCGGCTTCGTGCGCAACGCTCCCCTCCCCGAGGTCCAGGCGGCGTTGGCCCAGGCCTTCCTGCCGACCGACGTGCTGCCGATCACCTTCACGCCGCTCCTTCTCACCCTCGGGGGCAAACGGGTGCTGGTCGATGCGGGCTTCGCCGATCAGGGCCCGCCCGGCACCGGCGGCGTGTTGCGCGGGCTGGCGCTCGCCGGGATCGAGCCGGGCACGATCGACGCGGTGGTGATCAGCCACTTCCACCCCGACCACATCCTCGGCCTCAAGCGCAAGGACGGCTCGCCGACCTTCCTGAACGCGCAAGTGCTGGTGCCGGAGGCCGAATGGCGATTCTGGATGGATGACGGGCGCATGGCGAACCCGCCCGAGGCGCTGAAGGCCAATCTCGCCGCCGTCCAAAAAACCTTCGGGAGTGGCCTCAAGGTCGAGCGCTATTCGTGGGACAAGGAGGTGCTGCCGGGCCTCACCGCGCTCGGCACCCCCGGCCACACGCCCGGCCACACCTCGTTCCGGCTCGAATCGGGCGGCAAGCGGCTCCTGATCGCCTCCGACATCACCAACCACCCGGCCCTTTTCGTGCGCCATCCCGACTGGTCGGCGCTGTTCGACATGGATGCCGACCAGGCCCGGACCACCCGCCACCGGATGCTGGCGCTCGCCGCCGACGAGCGGCTGCCGGTGGCGTTCTACCACGCCCCCTTCCCGGCCGCCGGCCACATCGCGAAGGCGGGTGCGGCTTACGAGTTCGTCCCCCTGCAATGGGGATTGGGTCTCGCCTGAGCGTCGCCGACCGCTGGACGACACGCCGCCCCCGCGTGCTATGCCTCTGCCGCCGCGGCCGGCGACGGCCCGGCGGCCGGTCGCGTCGAGGGAGGCGCGGCGGGACCTTGACGATTTCGGCGGTCGGGACACCCCACATGGCGCGGCGCTTCAACCAGATCGCCTTCATCGCGAGCCCGACGCCCGACGCCCGCCAGGCGGCCGAGCTCCTGATGCAGCGCTACGACCACGTGCCGCCCGAGGAGGCGGACGTGGTGGTGGGCCTCGGCGGCGACGGCCTGATGCTCCAGGCGCTGCACCGCTTCATGGGCACGGGCAAGCCGATCTACGGCATGAACCGCGGTACCGTCGGCTTCCTGATGAACGAGTTCCACCTCGAGGATCTGATCGAGCGGCTGGAGGTGGCCCAGCGCAGCATCGTCCACCCGCTCCTGATGGTGGCGACAGACGTGCTCGGCCTCACCCATACGGCGCGGGCGGTCAACGAGGTCTACATGCTGCGCCAGACCCACCAGACCGCCAAGCTGAAGATCTCGATCGACGGCCAGGTCCGCCTGCCCGAGCTGATCGCCGACGGGGTGCTGGCGGCGACGCCCGTGGGCTCCACCGCCTACAACCTCTCGGTCGGCGGGCCGATCCTGCCGATCTCGTCCCAGCTCATCGCACTCACCCCGATCTCCGCCTTCCGGCCCCGGCGCCAGGGCAGCGTGCTCCTGCCCAACCACGCCCGCATCCGCATCGAGGTGAAGGACCCGGAATACCGCCCCGTCGCGGCGGTGGCCGACCATACCGAGTTCCGCCGCGTCGCCCGGGTCGAGACCCAGCTCGACCGCTCGACCGACCTCGTGATGCTGCACGATCCCGGCCAGGGCATGGACGAGCGCATCCTGCGCGAGCAGTTCGGCTGAGGCCTTGCGACGCGAGGTCAACGGAGCGCACTGGAAGCCGGCCCGCACCCGATTAGTTCCGTCGCCGGGCCCCCTGTCGGGGCCTCGCCACGGAGCCCCCCGGATGCCCGACCGCCTGCCCTCGCACCCCGTCCGGGGCCGCGCCCGATGAGCGAGAGCGCCCTGCAGCCGGACGATTACCGCAACCTCGCCGAGTCGCTGCCGCAGCTCGCCTGGATCGCCGAGGCCGACGGCTCCATCGTCTGGTACAATCAGCGCTGGTACGACTACACCGGCACGACCCTCGAGACGATGCGGGGCTGGGGCTGGCGCGCCGTCCACCATCCGGACCACCTCGAGCGGGTCGAAGCGCGCTTCCGCCGTGCCTTCGCGGCCGGCGAGTCCTGGGAGGACACCTTCCCGCTGAAAGGCGCCGACGGGGTCTTCCGCTGGTTCCTGTCGCGGGCCCAGCCCTCGCGCGACGCGTCCGGGCGCATCCTGCGCTGGTACGGCACCAATACCGACATCACCCGCAGGCGTGCCGCCGAGGAGCGCCTGCGCCACGCCCAGGAGCGCTTCCGCGCCCTCGTCGACAGCGCCGCGGCGATCATCTGGTCGGCGGACGCCAATGGCGAGCTCTCGATCGGGCAGTGGCGCTGGACCGCCTATACCGGCCAGAGCGACGAGGAATGCCAGGGGTGGGGCTGGGTCGAGGCGGTGCATCCGGACGATCGCGGCCGCGCCGCCGAATCCTGGGCCCACGCCGTCGAGGCGCGCACCCCCTTCGAGATCGAGTATCGGATGCGCCGGCGCGACGGCGCCTGGCGCCACATGGAGGTGCGGGCCGCCCCCGTGATCGCCGAGGACGGAAGTTTACGCGAATGGGTCGGCATGCATGTCGACATCACCGACCGCAAGGAGGCCGAGGCCGAGATCGAGCGCGCCCGCCACGCCGCGGAAGCCGCCAACCGCGCCAAGAGCCAGTTCATCGCCAATATGAGCCACGAGCTGCGTACCCCGCTCTCGGCGGTGATCGGGTATTCGGAGATGCTGGCCGAGGAGCTGGAGGATCTGGGCCAGGCCGAATTGCTGCCGGACCTGCGCAAGATCGAGTCGTCGGCCCGCCACCTGCTCGGCCTCATCAACGACGTCCTCGACATCTCGAAGATCGAGGCCGGCCGCATGACGGTCGCGGCCGAGGATTTTGCCGTCACCGACATGGTCGACGACGTCGTGGCGGCGACCGAGTCGCTGGTGGGGAAGAAGCGCAACCGCCTCGCCCTCGACATCGCCGACGATGCCGGCGCCATGCGCCAGGACCAGGGCAAGGTGCGTCAGTGCCTCGTCAACCTGCTCGGCAACGCGGCGAAGTTCACGGAGGGCGGCACCATCACCCTCTCGGCCCGGCGCGACTCCGTGGAGGGGGCCGAGTGGCTGACCTTCGCGGTGGCCGACACCGGCATCGGCCTCACGCCGGAGCAGTGCGGCCGGCTGTTCGAGCGCTTCGCCCAGGCCGACGAATCGACCACCCGGCAATTCGGCGGCACGGGCCTGGGCCTCGCCATCACCCGCGCCTTCTGCCGACGCATGGGCGGCGACATCACGGTCGCCTCGACCTACGGCGAGGGCGCGACCTTCACCATCCGGCTGCCCGCCGTGCTGGCGGCGCAGGACGACGAGCCCAGTCCCGAGGAGGTTCGGGCGCTGGCCGAGGCCAAGGAGGAGGCCGCGCGCCACGACACGGTGCTCCTCGTCGACGACGACCCGGCGGCGCGGGAGCTGCTCTCCCGCTTCCTCGAGCGCGAGGGGTTCCGGGTGCGGACCGCCAGCGACGGCAAGGCGGGCCTGGCGCTCGCCCGGGCGCTCAGGCCCCGGGCGATCCTCCTCGACATCGAGATGCCCAGGATGGACGGCTGGTCGGTGCTGCACGCCATCCGCACCGACCCGGACCTCGCCGCGACCCCGGTGATCATGACCTCGGTGGTCAACGAGCAGGGCCTCGGCCGGGCGCTGGGGGCGACCGACTACCTCGTCAAGCCGATCGATTGGGACCACCTCAAGGGATTGATGGAGCGCTACCGTCCGGCGGATGCTCCCGGTACGGTGCTCCTCGTCGACGACGACGCGGATGCCCGCGAGCGCCTGCGCCGCAGCCTGTCCCGGGACGGCTGGACCGTGCGCGAGGCCGAGAACGGCGCCGTCGGCCTCCGATGCCTCGACGAGGGCCGGCCCTCGCTGATCCTCCTCGACCTGATGATGCCGGTGATGGACGGCTTCGCCTTCCTGACCCAGCTCCGCGCCCGGCCCGACGGCGCCGACGTGCCGGTGGTGGTGCTCACCGCCAAGGACATCACCCCGGCCGAGAAGGAGCGGCTCGGCCGCGACACCGAGCGGGTCATCGTCAAGGGCAGCGTGTCGCTCGGCGAGATCGGCCGTCTCTTGCGGAACATGTATGCCGGGCAGGTGCCGGACGCGGTGCCGGCCTCGATGCAGGGCCTGATCGACGAACTGGCGGCGCGGACGGGGCCGGAAGGGGGGTGAGGGCGCCTATCCCCGCCCGCGCGCGGGCCCGGTCCCCTCGTCCCACACGCTCCAGCGAAACACCTCGGTGCCGGCACCGTCGACGATGCGCACCGCCTCGGCCGCCGGGCCGGAGCGCTGCGGCACCCGGGCCCGGCGAAAGAGGCGCAGCGCCCGCTCGCGGGCGGCGTCGAGGCCGGTACTGCGGATCGAGGCGCGCTGGACCGGCGCGTCCTCGGGGCCGATGATCTCGATGTGGTAGGTTTCGCGCAGCAAGGCTCTGGGGGCTCCCGGTCGGCCCCCTCAATAGGGGAGCCGGGCCGGCCCGCGCCAGGGGGGCGCCGCCGCATTCCGGAATCGTGCCCAGGCCCCGGCCCGTGAAATCCGCGGCACCCTTGCGGCGCGCGGGGTCAGGTCTTCAGCACCGGCTCGTTGACGTCGCCGCCGCCGCGCCGGGCGAGATAGGCCGGCTGGAACATGCACATCCGCACCGCATCGCGGTACTTGCCGTTGACGAAGAATTCGTCGCGCAGGATGCCCTCCGACTCGAAGCCGCAGGCCTCGTAGATGCCCACGGCGCGCCGGTTGTCCTTATCGACGTGCAGGTAGAGCTTGTGGATGTTGAGCACCTTGAAGGCGTAGTCCATGGCGATCTGCGTCGCCCGCAGGGCGTAGCCGCGGCCCTGGAAGGACGGGTGGATCGCGATCTGGAACTCGCAGGAGCGGTGCAGGTGGTTGATCTCCACCAGCTCGACCAGGCCGGCGCGCTCGTTCTCCGGGGTGGCGATGATGAAGCGCCGCTCGGTCTGGTTGTGGATGTTGCGCTCGTAGAGCTGCGCCAGCTCGGCGAAGGATTCGTAGGCCTCCTCGAACCAGTAGCGCATGATGCTGTCGTTGTTGTTCAACTGGTGCACGAAGAGCAGGTCTTCGCGTTCCAGCGGTCGCAGCTTGAGATTCGGGGCCATGGTCGTTCGAAAGGTGCCGGTCGGGGTCCCGATCCTACTCCTTCGGCTTGGCCCCGTCACCCTCGGCCCCGTCACCCTCGGCCCCGCCACCCGCCGACAGGATACTGACTGCCGCCGCGAGGCGGTCCCAGCTTTCCGCCAGCCGCGTGACCTCGGCGACCAGCCGGTCGAGAGCCGCCGCGGCCTCGGCGCCCTCCGGGGTAGCCCGCGCCTCGGCGGAGACCGGCGCGTCCCGCAGGGCCGCGAGCTGGTTGCGCAACTGGCCCCGCAGGGCGGCGAGGCGCTGGATTCCCGCCTCCCCCGGCAGCGGCCCATCCACCTCGTCGTGCGGTGCATTCCCCTCCACCAGCCGCAGCCAGCGTCGTCCGGTCTCGGGCATGGCAGCCTCCGTCATCCGGGGCCCTCGCGGGGCGTGCGTGTCCTCGCGGGGCGTGCGTGTCCTCGCGGGGCGTGCGTGTCCTCGCGGGGCATGACGGCCGATGCTGCCCACCAGGAGCGAACAAGACGTTAACGAGATCTTGAGAATGCCGGCCACGCTTCGTCTCGCAGTGATCACGCCGACTCCCGGGAAAAAGCTTTGCCGTTCGGTGGCTCGACAGTCTTCACCCTCTCGACAGTCTTTGGTGGCAGGCTCCCGCGCGAAAACCGCCACATTGCCGTGTCAGGCATCGGCCGGGCTGAGGATGGAGCGACGGGGAATGGCCTTGCGGGGACGGACGATCCTGTGCCGGGCGGCCGTCTCGGCGGCCCTGTTGGCGGGTCCCCTCCCCGTCCATGCGGCTCCCAAGCACCTCGCTCCGGTGCCGCCTGCGACGGTCGCCCTGATGGCGGCGCGCTCCATGGCGCCGTCGGCGCCGGTGCTGCTGCGGGCCTACAAGCAGGAATCGGAGATCGAGGTTTGGAAGCGGGCGGCGGATGGCCGCTTCGTCCACCTCAAGACCTTCCCGATCTGCCGCTGGTCGGGCCAGCTCGGCCCCAAGACCCGCTCCGGCGACCGGCAGGCGCCGGAGGGCTTCTATGCGGTGGCGGCCCGCCAGCTGAACCCGAACTCGGCCTATTACCTCTCCTTCGACGTCGGCTATCCCAACGCCTACGACCGGGCCCATGGCGGCACCGGCTCGGCGCTGATGGTGCACGGCACCTGCTCCTCGGCCGGCTGCTTCGCCATGACCGACCGGCAGGTCGGCGAGATCTACGCGCTGGTGCGCGATGCGCTGGCCGGCGGGCAGGCGGCGTTCCAGTTCCAGGCCTTCCCGTTCCGGATGACCGCCCGCGCCCTGGCGCGCCACCGCACCGACCGGCACATCGCGTTCTGGCGCCAGCTCAAGGAGGGCTCGGACCGGTTCGAGGCGACCGGCCGCGAGCCCTTGGTCGGCGTCGAGGGCGGGGCTTACGTCTTTGCCCCCTATCCCGACCCGGCGGTCGAGGCCCTGGCGGTGGCACGGCGCAGCGAGGAGGAGGCCCGCATCCGGGCCCTGGTCGAGGGCGGGGTCGAGGCGGTGCGCACCACCTACGCCGATGGCGGCCAGCATCCGAGCTTCACCGCGATCCTCAAGCGCGCCCAGGTCCTCGGAGCCGTCACCAGCGCCATGGCCGGCCCGGCCTCTGTCACCAGCGCCACCGCCTACGCGCCCGACGGCGCCCCGGCGGCGAGCCCCTTCTCGGCCTTCATCGTGCCGGCCGGCTTCGGCGACGTCAGCCGGCCCGAAGCCCTGGCCATGGCCGGCCGCGAGGTGGTGGTGATCCCGGCCCGCCGCCGCCCGGCCCCGCCGATCCACCCGATCCAGGTCGCGGCCGCCTTCGTGCCGGTCGCCTTCGTGCCCTTGCCGGTGATCGAGACCGAGCCGTCGCCGTTCTCGCGCCTGCGCCTGGCGGAGGAGCCCTCCCGCCTCACCCTCGCCGCCTCGCCCCAGCCGGCGAGGCCATTCTTCCTGACGGCGAAGTTCGCGGCGGTGCCGTAAGGCGTCCGCGCGCTGTCCGGCCCGCCGGCCCGAACCGGTGATTCCTGTCGATCGGGCAGGAGGAGGGCTGCGTCGCCATGATCCCCGGTGACGAGATCCCCGGTGAGGAGCCACGGACAGCACGAGAGGGCGATGGACCAAGCCGCATCTCACAGGCACTGCTCGCTCAAGTGTCTCCTCGCTGCGGCTTCGCGCGTCGCGGTGATCTATCGGCGGGGGCCGTCCGGGCAGACCTGTCTGATCCGCTGGGATCGCGCGCACGACACATTCGAGATCGGGCAGTGGTTCAAGGGGAGCGTCTATCCCGACCGGTCATCCCTGGCGCCCGATGGCGAGCACCTGCTGACCTTCATGGGCTCGTTCCGGCCGCCCTTCTCGACGTGGACGGTGCTCTCGCGTCCGCCGTACTTCACTGCCCTCGCGCTCTGGCCCAAGGGCGACACATGGGGCGGCGGCGGCACGTTCCTGTCGGACCGGACATTTGCCCTCCACCATGGCGCTTGGCCCGCCTCGCTCGGCCCCGGCTTCAGCATGCCCGAAGGCTTCACTCTCCTCCCGCCCGGTCCGGCGGCCGATGAGCGGATCGCACGCGCGGCCAGCCGGGATCCGCAGGCGTGGCGCCTGATCGAGGGCACGGGATCGCCCGCTCCGACGCAAGCCGTGACCTGCGATGGGCCATCCGGATTCAGGCTCCTTGCCGACTGGAAGGCCGATGACCCTCGCGAACCACGGCGATGGGAGCGGTGCGTCGAGGTGGTGCGGGGTGACCGGCATGTTCCGCTGGCGGGCGTCGGCTGGGCGGCCTTCGATGGAACCGGCGATCTGCTCCTCGCGCGGGGTGGCCGTCTGTTGCGCTGCATGGCCGACGACCTGCCCGCCGCTGTCGATGCGGGTGACGTGGTCGCGCGCTCGCGTCTTCTGGCCGACTTCACGGATCTGACGTTCCGGCCGCTCGCCGCGCCCTACGCGGCAGCTTCGCACGCGGATCGCCATCTGCCGGTCCTCGACAGCGTGACCAAAACCGATCGGCAGGCACGCAAGACGATGCGACGGCTCATGAAGCGGCAAGCCGCGCGGAGCGATGGTTGAGAGGCTCGTGCGGGACCAGGACGAGTGCCTGGCATGAAGCAGCAATGCGCGGATGTGCGGATGATCGTGGGTCGAAGCGGCCGCCATCCGTCGCCGCCCCGCGAAGAGCGAGCCAAAAAATTACCAATACAACTGCGCCCGCCCGATGAACGCATCCGCGTCGATGGTCCGGCGGTTGAAGTTCAGGCTCGTCGGCGAGGGCGAGGTGTGCGAGCGGACGTAGTCGAACACGAAGCGGATGTTGCGGTCCGGGTACCAGTTCACGCCGGCGGTGACGTCATGCTCGATGCCGCCGCGGATCGAGCGGTCCTCGAGGTCGATGGCGCTGTAGCGCAGGCCCAACTCGAACACCCCGGTGCCGCCGCGGCTGACGCGTTGCGCCTCCTCGACCTGCACGCCGCCGAACACCGCGTATTCGGTGGCATAGTTGGGGGCGATCTGGTAGCGGCGGCCCTTGCCGTTGAGGATCAGGCCGGCCTGGATGTAGCCGCCCTGGAAGCTCAACGACGGCGCACCACCGAAGCGGTCGATCGCGGTCAGGATGTACTCGGCCTGGAGCCGGAACGGCCCGGCCTGCCACGCCGCCTCGAGCCCGACGCGGCCGATGCTCGCCGCGTCGCGGATGCCGCCGGTATTCACGAATTGCCGCGCGAACAGGAAGGCCTCGGAGCGGCTCGACAGGGTGAGCGCGCTGCCGTCGTTCGGCAGCGAGCGGTAGCTGCCGGCGAGCCCGACATGCAGGACGTCGTACCCGTCCTCGCTGAGGTAGGGCGCGTAGGTGACCCGGGTGGTCGAGGCGATGCCCTGGTCGCCGATGGCGGCGTTGTTGATGTTGCCGCCGAACACGCTGGTCACCGCGGTCCAGTTCCGGCCGTAGGTCCCGACGGCGAAGCCGAAATTGCGGGCCGGCGCGAAGGCGTCGGCGAGCGAGCGCTCGGTGAACAGGGTGTTGTTGTCGGAGATCAGCTGGTCGAGGCTGAACGGCTCCTTCATGTTGCCGAGCGCGACGATGACGTTCTTGAACCCTTTGTAGGCGACGACCGCGTCGTTGATCGGCCGGTTCGGCTCGGCGAAATCGTACTGGAAGGCGAGTTCCAGCTCCTTGCCGAGGGTCAGGTAGCTCTCGATCCAGGAGCGGCGCACGGCGATCGGCGTGTCGAACACCGTGCCGAAGCCGCGCTGCTGCACCCGCCCGGTGCCGAAATCGAGCTGCAGGCGCCCGCCGATCCGCAGGGTGGCGGCGTCGTCGGGGAATTTGAGGGTGATGCCCTTCTCGTCGATGGTCAGCTTTTCGCCGAAGGGGCCCGGCGGTCCCTCGATGGCGGCGGCGGGCAGACTGACGGACGCGAGCAGGAAGGCGGCGAGCGGCCAGGAACGGAGATGCGGCATGGACCGGGTCCTCGCGACGGGTGTCCGGATATCTGCCCGTTGTCGCGTGACGGCGATGCGACCATCGATGGGTCCGGTGACGATCGCCGGCCGATGTGGCGGGAGCGCCACGCGCGCGCGCGGGGAGAACCCTTGCGTCACCTCCGGGTTGTGTCGGGGACGATCGAGGAACCGCCATGCCCCCCGCCATCGACCGCCGCACCTGCCTGTCCGGCCTCGCCGCCCTCGCCCTGAAGATCGGCTCCGCCCGGGCCCAGACCGGTCCGATCCCGAGCGGAGACCCCCGGACCGGCGAAGCCGGCCGCTCCGACACGCTCCTGGTGATGGAGAAGGGCGACCGCGCCTTGAGCTTCTACGAGCTCGCCAGCGGCCGGCGCACCGGCCGGGTCGAGCTGCCGGGAGAGTACCCGCACGAATTCGTCGTCGACCGGGCCGGGGCGCGCGCCTACGCGGCCCTCTACGGCGCCAAGTCCTCGACCACGCCGGGCCCGGGGGGACATGCCGTCTTCGTCGTCGATCTCGCCGCGCGGAGCCTCGCCCGTACGATCGACTGCGGGCCGTTCCGGCGCCTGCACGGGATCCGGCTCGACGCGAAGGACCGGCTGTTCGTGCTGAGCGAGGACCGCGACGTGCTCCTCGGCTTCGACGCGCCGGAGCGGGCCGAGCGGCCGGACCGGGCGGTGGCGACCGGCGGCCTCAAGGGCCACCTCTTCTCGCTGTCGCGGGACGGCGAGACGGCCTACGTCGCCAACATCCTGTCGAACACCGTGAGCCGGGTCAGGCCTTTCGCGCCGGCCGAGAGCCCGCGCCTCGCCGCGACCGGGCTGTGGCCGGAGGGCAACGCCCTCTCCCCCGACGAGGCCACGCTCTACGTCGCCAACCGCCGCAGCGCGACGCTGACCGCGCTCGCCGCCGAGGCGATGACGGTCGCCCGCTCCGTGCCGACGCGGGGGGATGTGGTGCGGGTCGATTGCGGGCCGGAGGGCGACCTGATCCTGGCGAACTACGCCGAGAAGAGCCTGTCGCTCCTCGATCCGGCGCTTAAGGAGATGGCGGTGGTGCCGCTCGGGGCCGCGCCGGTGGCGCTCGCCCGCCACCCGTCGAGCCCGCTGGCCTTCGCGGCCCTGGAGGACGACCGCATCGCGGTCGTCGACCTCGACGCGCGGCGCGTCCAGGGCACTCTCGCCACCGGACGCGAGCCGGACGTGATGGTGGTGCTGCCGGGATGACGGATGCGGGCCCCTGTCGGGGCCCGGATGGAGCATTTTCCGACGAAGCGGAAACCGGTCCGTCGTAGAAAATGCCGCAAACTCAAAGACCGGGAGTACTTCACGATCGCCGCGATCGTGAAGTACTCCCGACATCAGGCCGCCCGCATCGGCCGCTTCGGCGGCTCGAACACGGTGGCGTAGTGGGTGTGGCACCAGCGCTTGCCGGTGAGCACCCGGCAGCCGCAGACGCGCTTCGACTCGATCGCCGTGCCGTCGCCGTCGGCCCAGAGCGGGAAGGTGCAGTCGAGGAGGCCCGCCTTGAGGAACAGCACCCCGTCGCCGCCATCGGCCGCCGCCGCCGGCACCCGGCGGGACATCGGCAGCGCCACGATGCTGCCGCCCTCGGCCGTCTCGGCCATGGCGGGAGCGGCCATCACGGGCTCGGGAGCCGCCTGGACGACCGGGGCGACCGGACGGACAGGCGCCTCGACGGGGCGCGGCGGAGTCTGCACCCGGGGGGCCTCGGGCCTGGCTGCCACTGCCGGGGCGGCCTTCGGGGCGGGCGGCGCCTTGCGGGACGGCGCCGTGTTGGCGGCCAGGAACGCCCGGGTGGCCTCCTCGAGGGCGCGTGCGCTCATCACCGGCGCCTCGACGCGGGGTGCCGGCGGCGCGACCGCCGGCTTGGCGACCGGCTTCTCGGCGACCGGCTTCTCGGCGACCGGCTTCTGGACGGGCTTGGTGAAAGCTGCCGCCGGTTGGGCGACCGGCGCCGCCGCGGGCTTGGCGACCGGAGTCTTGGCGACCGGAGTCTTGGCGATCGGCGTCTTGGCGACCGGAGGCTTGGCCGGGGCCGCCTTGGTCACGACCTTGGTGGAGACGGGAGCGGCCTCCGCGGTCAGGATCCGGGAAGGCAGGATCCTGGGGGCCGCCTTGACGGGTTCGGCCTTGGCGGCCTCCGCTCTGGCAGGCTCGATCTTGGCAGGCTCCACCTTGGCGACGGCCTGGACCGGCTCTGCCCGCACGGGCTCGACCCAGGCGGCCTGCTCTACCCTGGCGGGGGCGGCAGGAACTGCCGCCGCCTTGACCTCCGGAGCCTTGATCTCCGGAGACTTCATTTCCGGAGACTTGGCCGCCGCGGCCTTCTCGGCCGCCTTGGCCTGCTGCCGCGCCAGGGCGGCCTGCGCGACACGGCCGATCACATCGGTGACCGTCGTGCCGATCGCGCCGGCGATCTCCGCCGGGTCACGTCCATCGATCCACAGCGCGACCGCCTTCTCGGTCGCCTCAGCCGTCCACACCGCGTCGTTCATTTCCAAGGGGGCTCTGTTCCAGTTCGAATCGGAAAGGCGGGATATACGGTGAGTCTGGTCACCAAGTCCCTTCTCTTGACGCAAGGGTGGGCTGCGACCGATCGCCAGCCCGCCCCGTTCGCGGCCACGCTCTCGCCTCAAACCGGCGTCCGGGCCGATTCGATGCCCGGATCCGCGCCAGCCGGGCGATGCGCGGCCTCTGTCTTCTCATCCGTGCGGTGCGCGGCCTGCTTCGCCTTCAACGCCTGCGCCGCCCGCGCGTAGCCGCCATCCTCGCCGTCGACGAAGTGGACGTGGTCGCGCAAGGCCGCGACCGGGGTGATGCAGGTGGTGAGCGCCGCGGCTTGGCGGTGCAGGCCGAACCGCACCAGCCCCGCCGCCTCGGCCGCCTCCAGCCGCGCCTCGATCCGCGCCGCGAGATCGGGCCCGCAATCGACGGTCATGCGCAGGCCGTCGTCGTATTTCCGGAAATCGGCATTCGCCACCAGTTCGTCGAGGTAGCGCGGGGCCGAGAAGCCGCCGACCCGCAGGCCGAAGCGGAAGATCAGGTGGGCGAGGATCGTCGCACCGAGGAGGTGGAGGCGCCGCAGCAGCAGGGAGCCCCACAGGGGCCCGCGCGCCCGCACCTCGTGGGAGAAGCCGGGCGGCGGCCAGCGTAAGCGCGGCCCGCCCGGCGGCAGGGGATGGCCGCGGGCCGGCGCCTCGGCCGCGAGCCGCACCACGTCGGCGATCGCCGCCCGCGCGGCGTCCCGGTCGGCGCCCTCGGCCGCCACCACCAGGATCGACAGGATCAGGCCGTGGCGCGCCCTCGCCGGCTCGAACCGGCAGGTCAGCCCGGTCAGATCCGGCTGCGTGCCCGCCGGCGCCGGGGCGACCGCGTAGAGCCCCTGCTTCAGGGCGCGCTCGGCGAAGGCGAGGCCGCCGCCCATGAACATCGCGTAGGCGACGTCCGGCGACGGCGCATAGCGCGCCACCTCGACCGCGTGCCCGGCCGCCCGGATCGCCGCCACCGGCACCAGGGCGGCGCGTAAGGACAGCCCCATCGCGTCGCGGGCCCAGGTCACGGTCGCGGCGAGCGCCTCTCGCGCCGCCGCTTCCTCCCCCGGCGCGACCAGCACGCTCGCCCCGTCGCCGCCGAACACGAAAGGCAAGTCTCGGGGCATCCCGCGCCGCCCCAGCGCGTTGCGCAGGGCCGCGATCACCGCCGCCCCGACGAAGTTCACCGCCCGGTAGCGCCCCGCCGCGATGGCGCCGGTCGAATCGACCACGTCGGTGACCGCCACCCACCAGCCGTCCGGGACGGCGCAATAGTGTGCGTCCTCGAGGATACTGAGGAAGTCGGTCGCCGGAGTGAGGTCGGCGTAGCGGAAGCCGTCTGCGGGCTCCGGGGGCGTCGGTGTCTCCATCCCTGCCAAACGTTCGTCGATGCGGCGGTGTTTCCTTCAGGGACGCCGGGGGGCCTTAAGCCATCCCCAGCGCCTGCATGTACAGCTCCAGGATCGCCTCTTCCTCCTGGCGCTCCGAATGGTCCTTCTTGCGCAGGCGCAGGATGGTGCGGACCGCCTTCACGTCGAAGCCGCGGCCCTTGAGCTCGAGCATCACGTCCTTGATGTCGCCCTGGAGGCCGGCCTTCTCCTCCTCCAGGCGCTCGATGCGCTCGATGAACTGCTTGAGCTCCTCGGCGGCGACGCCCGACGAGGCGACGTCGGCGTCCGGCATGCTGTGCGCGTTCATTCACGGTCTCCTTGCCGATGGGTCTGTCGTGGCCGATGGGTCTGTCGTGCCGCCGGGGGCGGACGCGGCCATCAGGCACCCCAACCCACTGACGGATGGCGGCCTTCGCGGCGCGCCCTCCCGGATCTTGATAGATGCGCAACCTTACCGAGTTCTTGCGCGTCCGGATTCGGGGTGGTCCGATCCCATCGGGATTCGTTCGCCAACCGCCCGGCGCGCGGCTGTTCGGCACGAGGAGGAGGCGCGGGTTTCCCCTCTCCCCGACAGATCCCGGGCTTGCCCGGGATCTGCAAGCGCTAGACGAAGTCGGGCCTGCCCGACTTCGTTGCGGGGAGAGGCCTGAGCTCCGAAGGGGCTCAGGAAGCCCGCGCAGCGAACCGCAGGTTCGCCGCGGGGGAGAGGGGGGTGTTTCCGCAGGAGCCTCACGCGTCGAGACCCCCTCACCCTCGCTCCGGCTTTCGCCTCCGCTTGCTGTGTTCCCTGAACGGGAACACAGCCCTCTCCCCGCCCGCGGGGAGAGGAGAGAACCCACGCCACATCTTTCCCCGGACGGCCCTGCCCCGCGCGGGCGGACCCCTCAATGCGTCTCCGCCCGCGCCGCGAAGGCGGCCGCCTGCTCGGGCGTCGCTTCGTTCTGGTGGCGCGCCTTCCACGCGTCGTAGGGCATGCCGTAGACGTGCTCGCGGCTCTGGTCCTTCGTGAGGGGCAGGCCGCGGGCGTCGGCCGCGTCCTTGAGCCAGTTCGACAGGCAGTTCCGGCAGAACCCGGCGAGGTTCATCAGGTCGATGTTCTGCACGTCGGTGCGCCCCTGGAGGTGCGACACCAGGCGGCGGAAGACCGCGGCCTCGAGTTCGGTGCGGGTGGTCTCGTCGATGCCGTCCATCGAAAAATTCCTCAGATCCAGTGCAAACGGGAAGTCGGGGCGCGCGCCCGTCCGGTCAAGCGCGGGCGACCAACGGCCCCAGCAGGGCGGCGAATCGCGCGGCCCAGTCCTCGGCCCCGGCCTCGTCGCCGATCAGGTCCTGGCGGATCTCGATGAGCGCGTTGGGCAGGCCCCGGGCGATGGCGTGCCGGTCGATCGTGTCGCCGGGCAGGCCGCCGCCATAGGGCTGGTTGTCGCCGACCGTGAACCCGGCCGGGTCCGCCCGGAGGCCGGCGATCAGCGGCCCGGCGAGGCGGTCGTCCCGGTCCCACAGGATGCCGACCTGCCAGGGCCGCGCGACCCCGCGCCAGGCCGGGGTGAAGCTGTGCACGGTCACGATGGCGGGCGGCGCGCCCGCGGCGAGAGCGGCGGTGACGGCCGCGTCGATCGCCCGGTCGTAGGGGTCGTAGAAGCGGGCGAGCCGCTCGGCGACGCCGTCGGGCCCGATCCGGGCGTTGCCCGGCACGATCGCCCCGTCCGAGAGGCGCATCACCAGGGTCGGGTCGGTGCGGCCGCGATTGGGATCGATGATCAGCCGGGAGAAGGTGGTGAGGAGCGCCGGCGCCCCGAGCCGCCGGGCGAGCGCGCGGGTCACCGAAGCCGCCCCGATGTCGTAGGCGATATGCCGCTCGAAATGGGGTGCGGCGACGCCGAGGTTGTCGAGGTCCGGCGGCACCGCGTTCGAGGCGTGGTCGCACAGGAGGAGGAGCCCGCAGGCCGGATCGCCGGGAATCGTCTCGACGGGCTGGGGCGGGTGGCGGAGCGAAGGGGCGGTGGTCATCGGGCGATCGGTCTTTTGGGGGGAGTGGCGGCGGCGGCGTGGCGGGTATCGAGGGCGGCGGCGGGATCCGGCCGCCCTCCATACCCAAATGGCGGGGCGGCCTCCATCGGCGCGAACCGGTGACGCCGGGCGCGACATGCCATAGTGACGGACACGCCCGACAGATTTCCGCACCGGGAGCGCCCCGCGCAAGGCCCGCCGATGTCCCGCACTCCCCTGCCTGACCTCGCCGCAGGCTCCTCCCTCGGCCCATCGGCCGATGCCCAAGCCGGCCCTGTTACGACCGGTCTCGGTCCGGCCTTCGCCGCCCTCGTCCTCGGCGCGCTGGCGATGGGCCTGTCGCCGGTGCTGGTGCGGTTCGTCAGCCCCGAAATCGGGCCCTTCGCCAGCGCGTTCTGGCGCGTCGCCCTGGCCCTGCCGGCGCTCTACGGCTGGATGCGCTGGGAGGAGGCGCGGGCGCCGCGCTTACGCCGCGCCCTCACGCCCTCGGTGCTGCTCGCCGGCCTCGCCTTCTCGGGCGACCTGCTGTTCTGGCACCTCGCCATCCTGGGCACGACGGTCGCCAACGCCACCTTCTTCGCCACCACCGCACCGGTCTTCGTGGTGCTGTTCTCCTGGATCGGCCTCAGCCGCCGGCCCGCCGGGCGCACGCTCGCGGGCCTCCTCGTCTGCCTTCTCGGCGGCGCCACCCTGGTCGGGCAGTCGGTGCAGGTCGATCCCACGCGCCTTTCCGGCGACCGGGACGGAGTGATCACCGCATTCTTCTTCGCCCTCTACTTCCTGACCGTGGAGCGCGCCCGGGCCCGGGGCCTGGGGGCCGCCCGCGTCACCTTCGTGGCCTCCTGCGTCACCGCCCTGGTGCTGCTCGGCGCGGTCGCCTGGCTCGAGACCCGGCCGGTGCTGCCGCGATCCTGGACCGCCGCCGCCGGGCTCCTGGCGCTCGCCCTCGTCAGCCATGCCGGCGGCCAGGGCCTGCTCGCGGTGGCGCTCGGGCGCCTGCCCGCGAGCTTCTCCTCCCTGGTGATCTTCCTGGAGGCGGTGGCCGCCGCGATCCTCGCCTGGATCCTCCTCGGCGAGGCCCTGGGACCCCTCCAGGTGCTCGGCGGCGGCCTGATCCTGGCCGGCATCGCCGTCGCCCGCCCCCGGCGTTCCGGCCCGGCGGTCTAACTCTAACAAATTGGAACGAGACCGGCACGAAGCCGGTCCGAAGCGTGACCATACCCTTGAGAGGAGCCGCCTCGTGACCGATGCCCCCGTTGCGGAGACCCGCGCCCTGCTGCTGCGCCTGCTCGATGCGGGCGTCACCGCCGCCCATCCGCGCGGCTGCCTGGTGCCGCACCTGCCCCCGGTGCCGGCCGGACGGCTGGTGATCCTCGGCGCCGGCAAGGCCGGGGCGAGCATGGCGGCTTTGGCCGAGCGGCATTACCGGGCGCACGGGGTCGATCCGTCCCGCATCGCAGGACTGGCGGTGGCCCGCCACGGCTACGGCGAGCCGGCCGGGGTGATCGAGGTGGTGGAGGCCGGCCACCCGGTGCCGGACCAGGCCGGCATCGCGGCGACGCAACGCGCGCTCGATCTCGCGGCCTCGGCCGGCCCCGACGACCTCGTGCTGGTGCTCCTCTCCGGCGGCGGCTCAGCCAACTGGATCGCCCCGGCCGGCGCCCTGACGCTGCCCGAGAAGCAGGGCATCACCCGGGCGATGCTGCGCTCGGGCGCGGCGATCGACGAGATCAACTGCGTGCGCAAGCACCTCTCGCGCATCAAGGGCGGGCGCCTGGCCCAGGCCGCGCACCGGGCCGGCCGGATCCTGACGCTCGCCATCTCCGACGTGCCCCGGGACGATCCCGCGGTGATCGCGTCGGGCCCGACGGTGCCGGACCCGACCACGCTGGCCGATGCCCGGGCGATCTGCGCGCGGCGCGGCATTCCCCTGCCGGCTTCCGCCGAGGCGCTGCTGAACGATCCGGCCAACGAGAGCCCGAAGGCCGGCGATCCGGCCTTCGCCCGCAGCGAGTTCCGCATCATCGCCCGGCCGGTCGACGCCATCGAGGCCGCCGCGGCGGCGGCGCAAAAAGCCGGCTACGAGCCGGTGCTGCTCGGGGCCGATCTCGAGGGCGAGGCCCGCGAGGTCGCAGCGGCCCATGCCGCCCTCGCCCGCGAGATGGCGGCTGCGGGCCGCAAGGTGGCGCTGATCTCCGGCGGTGAACTGACCGTGACGATCCGCGGCGAGGGCCAGGGCGGGCCGAACCAGGAATACGCGCTGGCGCTGGCCCTCGCCCTCGACGGCGCCCCCGGGATCTCGGCGCTGTCGGCCGATACCGACGGCACCGATGGCGGCCGCGGCGAGGCCACCGACCCGGCCGGCGCGACGATCGATCCCACGACGCTCGCCCGTGCGGCGGCGGCGGGGCTCGACGCGGGGGCGAGCTTGGGAGAGAACGACTCGACCCCGTTCTTCGACCGGATCGGCGACCTCGTCCGGCCCGGGCCCACCCGCACCAACGTCAATGACCTCCGCATCATCCTGGTTGGCTGACTTCCTCTCCCCCCGCCGCGCCGCCCTGCTCTCGCTCCCGCTCCTCGCCCTGCTCGGGGCCGGGCCGGCGCGGGCGGACCTGCGGATGTGCAACATGACCGGCAGCCGCATCGGCATCGCGCTCGGCTACCGGGATTCCGGCGGCTGGGTGACGGAGGGCTGGTGGAACCTGTCCGCCAAGGGCTGCGAGACCCTGCTCAAGGGCGCGCTCGCCGCCCGCTTCTACTACGTCTTCGCGGTCGATTACGACCGCGGCGGCGAGTGGAGCGGCCGTTCCCTGATGTGTACCCGCGACCGCGAGTTCACCATCCGGGGCGTCGAGGATTGCCTGGCCCGCGGCTACGACCGCAACGGCTTCTTCGAGGTCGATACGGGCGAGCAGAAGAGCTGGACGATCCAGCTGACGGATCCGGGACGGGCGGGGCCGTGAGGCGGGCCGGACGAGGGGATTTCAGGGCCGGTTGACCGGCCCCGGGACGGGTGCGGACCGTCGGTGCGCTGTCTGATCGCGTGAACCGCCACGCGCATCAATCACTTCGAGAAGGAGTGTTCCCCGCAGGCGCGGGGATGAACTGTCCGGCACCTGGCGCCGAGAAGGTTGTTCTATCGGTCGGTCGATCCGGATCGCGTCTCACGCTCGTTGAGGCGCATTGCGCCGTAGCCCATGGCAAGGACGACGAAGGGCAGCACCACGTAGGCGTAAATCCAGAGTCCCGTCACTTCAGCCTCCCGAGCGTCCGTCGCGCCATCGCGTGCAGCCCACCAGCGACCACCAGCCAGAAGAGGCTCCCGATTGCGAGGATGATACCATGGGCGCCGGCGGCCGTCGCTCCCACCCCATATAGGGAGGCGACGATCGGTCCGACGACGCCCACCGTCACGCATGCCGTCGATGCCCGATCCAGGGCGTTCGCCGTCAGGTTCGTGCGCTCGTTGTCGATCAGACTCATTCGTCGTCCGGTTGATGTCAGATGCGATTTGCAGCCCGCAACGTCCGCGCCGCCTCCGCCAGCACCTCGTTCATCCGGGTCTGCCAGCCCGGCCCCGTCGCCTTGAAGGCCTCGATCACGTCCGGGTCGAGCCGCAGGCTCACGAGCTGCTTGGGGCGCTCGGCGCGCGGCCGGCCGCCGCGGCTCGGGAGGGCCGCGTAGACCTCGGGAGGAAGGGCGTCCCGGGCGGGACGCAGCTGAGACAGTTCCTCATCCGTCAGTTCGGGAGAATCGACGGCATCCCAGTCCTCTTGCGTGTAAGTGGGCGGATTCGCGTCAGCCTTCGAGGCGGCGGGCATAAGCGTTCCTTTCCTTCGGGCTCGCAGCGCGCAGGCTCACGAGGGACAAAGCCTCGCTGCCGAGAGGTGACACAACGGCGAGGACGATGATCTCGTCGTTCCAGCGACCAATGAGGTTGAAGCGGGGCCTTCCTGTTTCACTCGGCCGCGTCGGGGCCTCCATCGCGCTCTCACGGTCGAAACAGCGCTCGAAATCGGCGAAGTCATAGCCATGCTTCGCGAGGTTCGCCTGACGCTTCGGCTCGTCGAACACGATCGTCATGGTTTTTGTATCTACAAAAATCGGGTTGGACAAGAGACCACAAGGGTACTCGGGCCATCCTATCCCGTCACTCGCGATTGGCGCTTGGCCCCAAAACGCCAATTGACCCCGGCCCGCCAACCGGCTTTCCGTACGGTCCATCCTCCCCCATCGCTTGACCCCCGGACGACACCCCCATGAAGCGCGCCCGCCGCACCAAGATCGTCGCGACCCTTGGCCCGGCCTCCGAGGATCCGGCGGTGATCGAGGCGCTGTTCGCCGCCGGTGCCGACGTGTTCCGCATCAACATGAGCCACCTGCCCCGCGAGCGGCTGAGCGAGCGGGTGGCGACGATCCGGGGCATCGAGCAGAAGCTGAAGCGGCCGATCGCCGTGCTGGTCGATCTCCAGGGCCCGAAGCTCCGGGTCGGCCGCTTCGCCGGCGACGCGGCGGTGATCGAGAACGGCCAGAGCTTCGTCCTCGACGACGATCCGACGCCTGGCGACGCGACCCGGGTCCACCTGCCCCACCCCGAAATCCTCTCGGCCCTGGAGCCCGGCCACGCGGTGATCGTCGATGACGGCAAGCTGCGCCTCGTCGTCACCGAGGTCTCGCCCGGCCGGGCGGTGACCCGGGTGGTGACCGGCGGAAAAATCTCGAACCGAAAGGGCGTGTCGCTCCCCGACACCACGATCCCTGTGGCTGCGATGACCGAGAAGGACCGCCTCGACCTGGAGGCCGGCCTCGCCGCGGGCGCCGACTGGATCGCGGTGTCGTTCGTGCAGCGCCCGGAGGACGTGGTCGAGGTCAAGGCGGTGGCGCAAGGGAAGGCCCTGGTGATGGCCAAGATCGAGAAGCCGCAAGCCGTGGCCGCCCTCGACGCGATCATGGCGGTGGCCGACGGGCTGATGGTCGCCCGCGGCGATCTCGGGGTCGAGATGCCGCTGGAGCAGGTGCCGGGCGTGCAGAAGCGCATCACCCGCGGCGCGCGCCGCCTCGGCAAGCCGGTGGTGGTGGCGACGCAAATGCTCGAATCGATGATCTCCGCCCCGGTGCCGACCCGGGCCGAGGTCTCGGACGTGGCGACCGCGGTCTACGAGGGGGCGGACGCCGTGATGCTCTCGGCCGAGAGCGCGTCGGGGGATTTCCCGGTCGAGGCGGTCTCGACCATGAACCGCATCGCCGAGCAGGTCGAGCAGGACGGGATCTACTGGTCGATCATTGCGGCCCAGCGCAACCAGCCGGAATCGACCGCCTCCGACGCCATCGCGGCGGCGGCCCACCAGATCGCCGACACGCTCGGGCTCAAGGCCGTGATGGCCTGGACCGCCTCCGGCTCGACGGCCCTGCGGCTGGCCCGCGCCCGGCCCGACGCCACGGTGATCGCGCTTACCCCGAAGCGCGAGACGGCGCGGCGCCTCGCGCTGGCCTGGGGCACCCACCCGATCGTCACCAACGACGCCAGCGACATCGACGACATGTCGTTCCGCGCCTGCAAGTTCGCGGTGCGGGAGAATTTCGCAGGGATCGGCGACCGGGTGATCGTGGTGGCGGGCCTGCCCTTCGGCACGCCGGGGGCGACGAACCTCGTGCGGATCGCGACCGTGACGCCGGAGCATGCCGCCAAGGCGTGAGCCGGCTGCAAGGCCGACCCTGAATCCGCGGCGCTAGGCCGCGGACCTTAACCCGATGTTCTGCTTAATGAAAATCCGTTATGGCTTGACTTGTGAATTATTCACTGGATGCGGGAGAATGAGGGCGCTAGCGTGAAGGCATGTTCATGAGCCGAATAGCGCCCAACGATCCCAGCCGACGGTTCTTCAAGGTGGTCGTCTGCTTCGAGCGGCGGCCTGACGGGGGGTTGCGGGCCTGGAGCGAGGACGTTCCGGAGTTCGTCTTGTCTCATAAGACCATCGATGCGCTGCTGGCCGACATCAAGCCTGCGCTTGAGGTCATCCTGTCAGCCAAATTCGGCGAAGATATTCTTGCGGAGCCGCTCGTCGATTTGCGGGAAGCGCTCGAGGAACGTGGAATCATCGAAAAACGTGCCGAGATGCCCTTGAGTTGGGAATATGTGGCGCATTATGCTCAAGCATGATCCGCTCGCCTTGGCTCGAACGCTCCGAATGGGAAGCCAAACTTCGGAGGAACGGCTGCGAGCCTCTTCCCGGCAAGGGGCGGCTCAACACTGCGGAATGGTGGTGCCGCCCCAGCAAGGGGCCGCCCTTCACGGTTCCGGTCGAGGAGGACGGGCGCAGCGACTTCCGGGCGATCCAGCGGATCTGCGATGCCTTTCGCGATGTGCCGCGTCTGCCACTGGATGATTAGTTCTCCACTCTCTCCCGCGCCGCCAAGGCCTCGATCTCCGCCACCACCGTATCGGCGGCGATGTATTGGAGCATGTGGCCCACGCCCGGCAGCACCACGAGCTTCGCACCGGGCACCTCGCGGGCGAGCGCCCGCGCATGCACGTCGGTCTTCACCACCGGGTCGATATCGCCCGCGATGATGACGGTCGGGGCGGTGATCTCCGGATAGCGCGGGCTCTGCCGCTCCAGGAAGGCGTAGAGCCCGTCGAGATCGCGAAGATTCGCCCCGAAGGTCGAGGGGCGCAGGATCAGCGGCACCCGCGCGCCGTCGAGATAGCCCTTCGGCAGCCCTTGCGGGCGAAACACCACCTCGGCGAAGCGGTCGAGATACGTGAAGCCCAGCGGCGCCGCGACCGTGTAGGTGGCGAGCGTGAGGAGCATCCGCCCGGGGAGCGAGCGGTACCAGCCGGCATATCCCCCAACCGAGCCGCCCGGCCAGGGATGGCTCACCGGCGCCAGCAGTGCCAGGCCGGCGACCCGCTCCGGGTGATCGAGGGCAAGCGCGGTGGCGAGCGCGCCGGACCAGGAATGGCCGACGATCAGGGCGGGGCCGACCTTCATCGCCGCCAGCGCCTCGCCGATCAACCGGGCCTGCACCGCCGGCGAGGCGGCGTCCGGGGTGATGCGGTCGCTGTAGCCGAAGCCGGGCCGGTCGAAGGAGAGTACCCGGAACCCGTCGCCGGCGAGCCGACGGCCGATCGCCTGCATCGGGTCCATGGCGTTGGCCGAGGCCCCGTGCAGGAGCACGACGGTGCCGCGGCTCGGGGCGCCCTCGCCCGGGCCGGCCTCGATCACCGCGAGGTGCCCGCTCTCCACCGCCACGCGCCGGCCCGCCGGGGGATAGCGCGCCTCGACCACCAGGGTGATGATCCAGGTCGCCAGCAGGCCCACGGCGACGAGCGCCAGCACGAATCCGGCCGTGAGGCCGGCGATCAGGGTCAGCACGCGGGAAATCCGTTGTCGAAGCCGGCGCGGAGGCCGGCCGGTCACAGGTCGCGGCCGTCGACGTCGGGGGCGAGGCGCTCGATCGCCTCGTGGACCTTGCCCATGCGGGGATAGATCGCCTCGGCGCGGCGGAAGGCGGCGAGCGCGCGGGCCTTGTCGTCGCTCGCCATGTAGATATGGGCGAGGGCCGCCCAGGCCTCGAAGTGGCGCGGCTCCAGGGTCAGGGTCTTGTGCAGGTCGGCGAGCGCGCTCGCCTGGTCCTCGAGCAGGTAGAAGGCGGTGGCGCGCCGGCTCCAGCCCTCGGCCCAAGCAGGCTCCAGCACGGTCACCCGGTCGAGGAGCTCGACGGCGAGGGGATAGTCCTTGGCCTGCATCGCCTCCGCGGCGCGGCTCGCCAGGAGGTCGACGGTGTCGCTGCCGGAGCGGTCGAGGCGGCGCTCGATCAGCTGGGCGACGCCGCGGGCCTCGGCATCGTCCTTGGCAGCCTTGAGCCGCGCGTAGAGGTCGTCGAGGGTGACGGGCGGGCGCGGCGCTTCTTTCGGCGCATCCTTCGGGGCCGCGGCCACCGGCACGGTCGCCAGAACGACGAAAGCCGGCGCTCCGAGGAGGCCGGCCATCATGCAGATCGGAAGGGAGAGACGGCGCATGCCGGCACTGTCCGGCGCCGGCGCAATCCCGTCAACGCGATGGCTTGCCGCGGCTTGGCGCCGGCAAACCCCACGCCCTTTAGCCCTGGCGGGCCTTGTAGCGCTTCTGGGTCTTGTTGATGACGTAGACCCGGCCCTTGCGGCGCACGAGTTGGTTGTCACGGTGCCGGCCGCGGAGCGACTTCAGCGAGTTGCGGATCTTCATCGGTCTGGTCTCACGTCGGTGCGCCGGAACGCCCGGGCGCGGATGGGGAAACGGGCTCGCGGCATCCGCCCGAAAAGACGAACGCCGACGCCGGGCGATGCGGAGCACCGCCCGTGCGGAGGCGCGTGACTTACCCGGCGGGGGCCTGAAAAGTCAACCGGACCGGGGCGAAAACGTCGCGGCTTTCAGGGCCGGGCGAAGGGCGCGTCCGGTGTTGCGGCCGGCGAGCCGGGGGCCAGCGGTTCGTCGTCGCCGATCACGCTGGTGGTGCCGCCGGGCGGTCCGTCCCAGCCGACGACGCCCATCGGGTTGCTCGGCGTGACGTTCGGGTTCGGCCTGAGCGGCCGGACGCTGCCGGTCACCAGCGGGTCGACCGGTGCCGCGCGTGGGCTCACGGTGATGTCGAGGGCCTCCTGAGCGAAAGCCGGGCCGGCGAGGCCGAGGAGGCCGACGCTCAGGAGGCCGATGCGGGCGAGGGTCGTCGTTTTCATGGAGCTGTCTCCGGGATGTCTCCGTCGTGGCGGCGACGTCGTGCTCTGCGGAATCAAATCCCAGGAGACGGGACCGGGTTCCTGACCCCGACGGCATGCCTGCGGCGCGGCAACATGGACCGGGTCCGACGCGTTGACCGATCCCGGCACGGGCCTAGCTTGTCCGAAACGGGCGCTTCGCCCGCTCGGGAGGGGCGTGATGGCGGGGTCCTCGGTCGCGGTGGTCGGCGGCGGGTTGGGCGGTCTGGCGGCGGCCTGCGTGGCCGCCGCGCGGGGGCACGACGTCACCCTCTACGACAAGAATGCGTGGATCGGCGGCAAGGCCGCGGTGCTGCACGAAGGCGGCTTCCGCTTCGACATGGGGCCGACCATCCTGACGGTGCCCCGCGTGCTGGAGCGGATTTTCGCCGAATCCGGCCGCTCGGTGCACGACTACATGGACCTGCGCCGGCTCGATCCGCAATGGCGCTGCTTCTTCGACGACGGCAGCCGCATCGACCTGATGGAGAACGTCTCGGCGATGGCGGCCGAGATGGACCGCTTCGCCCCGGGCCAGAAGGCCGGCGAGGGTTACAAGCGCTTCCTGGCGCTCTCCGAGCACCTGCACGGCGTTTCCGAAAAATTCTTTTTCTGGAAGCCGGTGCAGGACCTGTTCGACACGATCGACATCCGCGCCAACCTCAATCCCGGTACCCTGCGCGACGTGCTGTCCTTACGCATGCACGCCTCGGTCGCCGGCACCATCCGGGGCAAGGTGCGGGATGCCCGCCTCGCCCAGATGCTCGACCACTTCGTGCAATATGTCGGCTCCTCGCCCTACGGCGCGCCGGCGGTGCTCTGCGCCATCGCCCATATGCAGACCGCGGACGGGGTCTGGTACCCGATGGGCGGCACGCGGGCGGTGGCCGAGGGGCTGATGAAGCTCGCCGGCGATCTCGGCGCCACCCTCAAGGCCCACAGCGAGGTCGAGGGCGTCGCCATCGAGAACGGCGCGGTGAAGGGCGTGCGGGTCGGCGGGAGCGTGGTGCCCTACGATCGTGTCATCTCCAACATGGACGCGGTGCGGACCTACCGCGAGCTGGTCGGCGGCGAGGTCGGGCGCGCTTACGAGAAGCGCAGCTTCGAGCCGGCCTGCTCGGGCGTGGTGCTCTATCTCGGCCTGAACAAGCGCTACGACCACCTCGCCCACCACGATTTCGTGTTCTCGCGCGACCCCGAGGAGGAGTTCGACGCGATCTATCGCAAGGGCGAGCCGGCCCCGGACCCGACCGCCTATCTCGCTGCGCCCAGCATCACCGACCCGTCTGTGGCGCCCGAGGGCGGCGAGGCGCTCTACGTGCTGGTCCACACGCCTTACTTGCGCCCGCACCACGACTGGTCGCAGATGCTGCCGGCCTACCGGCAGAAGATCCTCGACAAGCTGAAGCGCACCGCCGGCATGCCGGACATCGAGGACCGCATCGTCGTCGAGCGCCACCTGACCCCGGCGGACATCCATTCGCGCTACAAGGTGCTCAACGGCGCGATCTATGGGCTGGCCTCCCACGGCCGGATCATGGGGGCGTTCAAGCCCGGCAACCGCTCGCGGGAGGTGCAGGGCCTCTACCTCGCCGGCGGCGCCGCCCATCCGGGGCCCGGCATGCCGATGGTGATGATGTCGGGCTGGATCGCCGCCGATGCCCTCGACCAGGACGCCCGCGGCGGCGGCGAGGCCCTGAAGGCCGCCTCGTGAGCGGGAAACGGGTCCTGCCGTCGGACCCGGTCGCGGCCCGCTCCCCCGCCATCTGGCGCTTCATGGGCGTGTATTTCGCCCGCTACGTGAGGCGCCACCTCAACGCGCTCCGGCTGGCGCAGTGGGGCCAGCCCCCGGCCGCGCCGCAGGCCGGCCCGGTGGTGGTCTACTGCAACCACCCGGCCTGGTGGGACGCCGCCGTCATCATCCTGCTCGCGCAGCGCTTCTTCCCCGCAGCCGAGAGCTACGCGCCGTTCGACGCCGCGATGCTCGCCCGCTACCGCATCTTCTCCCGCATGGGCGCCTTCGGGGTCGACCTCGAGTCGCCCCGCGGTGCCGCGTCGTTCATGGCCGCCTCGCGAAACATCCTCGCCCGGCCGGGCCGGGTGATGTGGATCACCGCGCAAGGCCGCTTCAGCGACGTGCGCGAGCGGCCCCTCGGCCTGCGCCCCGGCGTCGCGCGGCTGGCCGAATTGGCGCCCGACGCCCTGTTCGTGCCGCTTGCCCTCGATTACGCCTTCTGGGAGGAGCGCGGGGCGGAGGCCTGCGCCGCCTTCGGGCCGGGGATCGCGGCCCGCGACCTCCTCGCCCTGCCCCGCCCGGGCCGCCTCGCCCGCCTGGAGGCCGACCTGACCGCGACCCTCGACCGTCTCGGTGCCGACGTGCGCAGCCGCGATCCCGCCCGCTTCACCTCCCTGCTCGACGGGCAGCGCGGGGTCGGCGGCGTCTACGACCTGTGGCACCGGCTGACGGCGGCGCTCACCGGGCGCCGCTTCGTCGCCGGTCACCGCGCGGGCCGGGCGCCGTGACCGTGCTGACGCTCCTCGCGCTGGCCCTGGCGCTGCTGCCGGCCATGCTCGCGCTCGCCAACCTGCTGGCCTTGCGCAAGACGCCCGGTAGGAAGTCCGGCGAGAAGCCCGGGATGCCCGCGCCCGGCGGCCTGGTGTCTATCCTGATCCCGGCCCGCAACGAGGCCGGCAATATCGGCCCGACCCTGGCGGCGGCCTTGGCCAGCACCGGCGTGCCGATCGAGGTCATCGTCGCCGACGATCATTCGACCGACGGGACGGCAACGATCGTCGAGGAGGTCGCTGCCCGCGACCCCCGCCTGCGCTTGGTCCAGGTGCCGCCCCTCCCCTCGGGCTGGACCGGCAAGAACCACGCCTGCCACGTCCTCGGGCAAGCCGCGACCGGGCGCCACCTGCTGTTCATCGATGCCGACGTGCGGCTCAGCCCCCACGGCGCCGCGTCCCTGGCGGGGGCGGCCGCGGCGGCCGGCGCGGCTCTGGTCAGCGGCGTGCCCCGGCAGGTCACCGGCTCCCTCGGCGAGCGCCTGACCGTGCCGATGATCAACTTCCTGCTGCTCGGCTACCTGCCGATCCCGCTGATGCGCACGCTGCGCGATCCCGCCCTCGGTGCCGCCTGCGGCCAGCTGGTGCTGGTCGAGGCGGACGCCTATCGCCGGGTCGGCGGCCATGGGGCGATCCGAGCGAGCCTGCATGACGGCGTGCGCCTGCCCCGGATCTTCCGCCAAGCCGGCCTCGCCACCGACCTCGTGGCGGCCGCCGACCTCGCGACCTGCCGGATGTACACGGATTTCCGCCAATGCTGGGCCGGCTTCTCGAAGAACGCCCATGAGGGCCTGGCGACGCCCCGCGCCCTGCCGGTCTGGACGCTGCTGTTAGGGGGCGGTCACGTCCTGCCCCTGGTCCTCGTCGTCGCCGCGCTCCTCGGTGCCGGCAGCCTGCCCGTCGCCGGGGCAGCCCTCGCCCTCTCCCTGTTCACGCGGGCGGCGATCACGCTCGCCACCCGCGAAGACCCCTGGACGATCCCGCTCCATCCCCTCACCGTGGCGTTGGCGCTGGCCTTGCAATGGAACGCGCTCCTGCGCCCGGCCCGGGCCGGGGTCGCCACCTGGAAGGGGCGCACCTATCCGGCCGGGTGAGTCGATGAGGGAGAGAGCATGACCGAGATCCGCGACCTCGACGGCACCGCGACATCGGCCGCCTACCGCGACCGCACCCTCTCGCCCCGCGAGGCGGTGGCCGATGCGCTCGCGCGCATCGACCGGTTCGGCCCGGACCTCGACGCCTTCGTGCTGGTCGACCGCGATCGCGCGATGGAAGCGGCCGCCGCCTCCGAGGCGCGCTGGGCGCGTGGTGAGCCGCTCGGCCCCCTCGACGGCATCACCTTCACGGTGAAGGACAACATCGCCTGGGCCGGTCACCCGATGCGCCGCGGCTCGCTCACCACCACCGACACGCCCGCCGCCGAGAACGCCCCGATCGTCGACCGGCTGCTGGAGGCCGGTGCCATCCCGCTCGCCAAGACCACGATGCCGGAATTCGGCTGGAAGGGCCTCGGCGACTCGACCCATACCGGCTCGACCCGCAACCCCTGGGATACGCGGACCACCACCGGCGGCTCCTCGGCCGGGGCCGCGGCCGCGGCGGCGCTCAATCTCGGCCTCCTCCATATCGGCACCGACGGGGCGGGCTCGATCCGCATCCCGGCCGCCTTCTGCGGCATCTACGGGCTCAAGCCCAGCTTCGGCCGGGTGCCGGCCTTCCCACCCTCGCCCTTCGGGCCGGTGGCGCATCTCGGCCCGATGACCCGGGGCGTGCGCGATTCCGCCCTGATGATGCAGGCGATCGCCCGGCCCGATTCCCGCGACATGGCGGCGTCGCTTGCCGAGCCGCCGGACTATCTCGCCGGCCTGGAGGACGGGGTGCGCGGCCTGCGCGTCGCCTGGAGCCCCCGACTCGGCTTTGCCGCCACCGTCGATCCCGAGGTGGCCCGTCTGACCGAGGCGGCGGCCAAGCGCTTCGCCGACCTCGGCGCGATCGTGGAAGAGGCCGATCCGGGCTTCTCCGATCCGGTCGAGACCCTGAACGGGATCTGGCTCGTCGGCGCCTGGTGCGTGCTGCGGGCGATCCCGGAGGAGAAACGCGGCCTCGTCGAGCCGGCCCTGAGGGCTGCGGCCGAGCGCGGGCGCGAGATCGCGGCGCCCGACTTCGTCGCCGCCCTCAACGCCCGCGGCGCGCTGTTCACCGCCATGGCGCGGTTCCACCGGAGCTACGACCTGCTCCTGACGCCGTCGCTCGCCACCCCCGCCTTCACGGCCAGCAACCTGACGCCGCCCGACGGACGCTTCGGCGACGACTGGCTGAACTGGACGCCGTTCTCCTACCCCTTCAACCTCACCGGCCAGCCGGCCGCGACCGTGCCTTGCGGGCCGACGGAGACCGGGCTGCCGGTCGGCTTGCAGATCGTCGGCCCGATGGGCGCCGATGCCCGGGTGCTCTCGGCCTCTCGCGCTTACGAGGCGGCCTATCCCTGGCCGGTCCTGGCCGCGCCGCGGGTGACGCATCGCGCGTGAGGGGATCGTCGCGGCCGGTCCCGTCCGGGACGGCCGCCGGCGACGTGACGGGAGCAGCGCTCGATCGCACTGCAATCGAGCGCTGCTCCAGGCCGTTAATCTTGCGACATTGTCTACGCCGAACCGGTGTCCGCTTCGTCGGAAGATGCCCGAGGTGGCCGTACCGGCGGGCCGTCCCCGTCGCGCCTGCGTCCCGTTCAGGTCGAAACGGCCATGTCACGAAGCCGCGAGCGATGCGCGCAGGCTCCACCGGCTCCGAACCGCCCCTGTTCGCCGGCGTTGTTCGACCCTGAGGAAACTCTTCCTTCGCAATCAGGAGATGGTGCCATGAGGCATCTCGTTCTCGCATCCGCGCTCGCTGCCGGTGCCCTCGCCCTGTCCACGGCCGGGGCCGATGCTCGCGGCTTCGGGGGCGGCGGCTTCCGGGGCGGCGGTTTCGGTGGGGGCGGCTTCCACGGTGGTGGCTTCCATGGCGGCGGCCTCGGCGGGGCCGGGTTCCGAGGCGGCGGTTTCGGCGGCGGCTTCCGGGGGGCGGGCCTCGGCGGAGGCTATCGCGGCGTCGGTGTCGGCGGGTACCGGGGCGGCTATGGCGGGTACCGTAGCGCCGGCTTCGGCGCCTATCGGGGTGGCTATGGCGGCTACGGTTATCGCGGGGGCTACGGGCGCGGCCTCGGATACGGCCTCGCCGGGGTCGGCCTCGGCCTCGGGCTCGGCTACGGCCTGTCCAGCGTCGGATATGATGGCGGCTACGGCGGCTATGGCGGCACTTACGGCGGCTGCGGTCCCTATGCCTATTTCGACGACGTCTACGGGACCTGCGTCTCGTACGGTTACGGCTACTGACGCGGGACGCGGCCTCTCCGCGTCATGAGGAGGCCGGGCGCATGCGCCCGGCCAGCATCCGGGGGAAGATCCCCGGCCGCCGCATCCGGGCCGGGATCGGCCTTTCTGCGAAGCACTTCGTTGCACCCGTCAGGGCGCCAGGATGATCTCTGCGAGCGCCAGGGCCTTGGCCAGGGCGGCCTCCGTCTTCGGAGTCGGCGGGGCCGGGACCTGGGCTTCGCGCCGCAGCGCCGCCAGCACGGCATCCCGCGCGTGCGGGTCCCGCTCCGCCCGCTCGCGCAGGAGGGCGGCGACGATCAACTCAAGGGCACCCAGGCGCGCCTCGACGTCGTCCTCGAACGTGAGCGGCGCGCTCATCGGCCCTCCCGGCGCTTCCTTCGCTGACTCACGGTATCATTCCCGCAACTCGTCGATCCGTGCCGCGAGGAGCCGGATCTTGCACGACGAGGCGAGCTGTCCCGCCGCCGAGCCGCCATGATAGTCGAAATCGTAGAGACTGTCGCAGTGGCGCCGGGCATACTCCTCCCAGGCGCCTTGCGCGGCGAGAAAGGCCTTGCGCCAGTTCTCCGCATCCTCGCGGCCGGCGAGGCTGCCGGGGCTCGGCGCCCGTGTGGCGACCGCCGCGATCGTGGCGAGCTTGCGCTCCACCAGGGTCCCGAGCCGCCCGCGCAGCGTCGTGACGGCCTCCTCCAGGCACGCGCCCTTCCGGTATTCCGGCAGATCCTTGCCGGTACAGGCCCGGATCGCCGCCGCCGCGGAGACCGGCTTGTCCGCGGGGGCGGCCGCCGGAACCGCCGCGGCAGGGACGGCCGCGAGGACGAGCGCGAGGCCCGCCGCGCACAGGTCGGGCTTCATCCGAGCCATGGCCCCAGCCAGTCGCCGCCGGCCAGCGCGATGCCGAGCGCCGCGATCGCCGCTCCGGTCAGGAGCAGCAGCACCTGCTCGCGCGACGGCCGGCGGCGTCCGCGCGCATGCCGCCAGGGATTGACCAGTTCCATCCTACTCGGCCGCGGCTTTGCGCGCGCGGCGGCGCGGGGCGGGCTTCTCCTCCGGGGCCTCGGGCAAGGCGGGGGGCGGCGCCTCGGCCGCTTCCTGCGGCACTGCGGCGTCCCGCCGGCGCTGCCCGAGGCCGAGGCTCTTGGCCAGGGCCGAGCGCTGGGCGGCGTAGCTCGCCGCGACCATCGGGTAATCGTGCGGCAGGCCGAATTTCTGCCGGTAATCCGCCGGCGTCAGGCCCTGCGACGTGAGATGGCGCTTGAGCGAGCGGTAGGACTTGCCGTCCAGGAAACTGATCAGGTGGTCGGGCGTGACCGACTTGCGGATTTGCGCCGGGGTCGCCCTTATCTCCTCGACCGCCGGCGCTGCCGGCTGGCCGAGCGCCGCCAGCGAGGCGTGCACCGACGCGATCAGTGCCGGCAATTCCGCTGCCTGAAGATTGTTGTTCGCGACATAGGACGAGACGATGTCGGCCGCGAGGCCGACGAACTCAGACTGCTGCTCCAGGTTGACGTCCGACACGAGGTTCCATCCCGATCTGAGCAACCCGGTTCGTTCCGAGTCGTCCAGGCATATCGGACAAAGCGCGCCGCCATCAAGTGCAACCATGCGACCTTCAAGGAAAAACTGTGTATCGCGGGCGGGGTGTGGTTTCGTCCGACCGGTCTTCTCCCTGCCGTCGCCGGTTGCACCGCGAGTCACGTGCCGCACGGCCGGCCTGTTGCACCGCCTCCGCCCCACATCAGCCTTCCCGTCCTGACAAGGAAACCGGCACGGCCGGGCGCCGGCGCGCCGAAACCTTTCCGGCAATCGCCCCGGCATGGTCTGATCCCCCACGGCTGGCATCCGACCCTGCGTCCTCCACCCTTTCGCGATCGCCCTGCAAGAAGGCCTTGACCGGTTCGGCGAACCAGCCTATCAGCACCGCACCCGAGGCGGTGACGCGCCACCCTGGACAGACGGAGCTCTCCTCTGGTCCACGGCGCTCAATACCTCGATGGGGGATAGTTTAACGGTAGAACAGCGGACTCTGACTCCGTTAGTCGTGGTTCGAATCCACGTCCCCCAGCCAACCGTTTTGCCCGTCAAGTCGATGACTTGGCGGGTTTTTTCTTGCGTGCGGCCGTCACGGGCGGGTCTTGCAATGGTGGCTGCCCGTCATGTGATGGGCGCCGCAGCGCGGACCGGACGATTGTGCCTTACGCCGGGGTCGTGGTTCCCTCCGTCGTCGGACGCGGCCACGAGGATCGCCGTGCCGTCCGGGGTCGGCGGTTCGACATGGTCGACGGACGCTCGCTGGATGTGAATATATTCCTTGGATGAGCGGTCGCCGGGAGTGAGCGGTCCTTGAGGTTCCGGGCCGGAGGACAGTGCCGTCCTTGGCTCGCCCCGAGTCTTGTTGACCGGCGTGGAGCGGTGCGATGCGCGGCCTCGCCGCATGCCTTGTCGGCAGCCGGTCCGGTCCGTGTGAGAGCGAGGCGTTCGACGATCGCTCCGGCAGCGTCCCGCATCCATGCCGGCCGACGTAAGCCTCACGTCGGCCTCGGCGCGGATGCAGGGCGCGGGAGCCCCGCCGACGAGGCGGATGGACGGGCGGGAGCGGGTGAGCGCTCGGCGTGACCGCGGGCCGTCAGCCCACGGCCGCGCGCAGCGAGCGGGCGCAAGCCGAAAGGATCGCCCGTGCCGTGTCCGGATCATCGTCCTGCAGCACGGCTTCGAGGGTGCCGACGGTCTCGGCCAGCAGCTTTTCGCCGTCGGCGACGCCCTGCTTGTGCAGCGCGACCGCGAGCGCGGTGGCCAGGGTGGCGAAGGCGACGCCCACATCCTGATCGGTCATGGGGGGCATCCGAATCTGGCGAAGGAGAAGGGGGATGATGGTGGGCGCGACAGGGATCGAACCTGTGACCCCTACGATGTCAACGTAGTGCTCTCCCGCTGAGCTACGCGCCCATCAACCGGCTTGGCGACGCATGACGCAATCGCCTCGCGACCTGTTCCGGCAACCTTCGAAACCGAGGCGCCATCTGGCATTATATAGACACTCCGGACCATTCGGTCCGGCACCGCTCCGAGGGAAAACCCTGACATTCCGGAGTGGCAATGGTGGGCGCGACAGGGATCGAACCTGTGACCCCTACGATGTCAACGTAGTGCTCTCCCGCTGAGCTACGCGCCCTCGGCGCCGCGTTTGGCGGCTCCGGTGTGAGAGGGCGTATAGAGGCAGTTGCGGCGGGTGACAAGCGGGTTCCTGCGGCAACGCAGTTTTCCATTGCCGGCTCTCGCATGCCGTTCACCCGGCCCGGGCCCACGGCCCCGACATGGCCGTCGCCCGCCGGGCGCTGTTGCGGGCGCGGCCCCGGGCGGCCCGGGCCCTGGCGGCGGGGCTCGGGCTCGAGGTTCCGGCCTTCGACGCCTGGTGGCTGCACCTGCTGGCCTTGCGCGACATCGGCAAGGTCTCGGTCGCGTTCCAGGCCAAGGTGCCGGCGTTCTTCCCCACGCACCGGCCGCCGCCGTCAACGCGCCTCATCGATCCCGGCCATCCGGCGGCGGGCCTGCTGCCTGCTGCAGCCGATCCTCGGGCATCACGGCCGCCCGGTGACGATCCCGGAGATCTGGCAGCCGGAGGACTGGCGCCCCCACTTACCCGCCGGCTTCCGCCGAGGCCGCTCTCGCCTACTGGGTGGCCGTGGAGGCGCTGTTACCGGCGCCGGAACGTCCCACACCCGGAACCCGGCCGCCCAAAGGGCGAGCTGGCCGCTCGCCGATTGGATCGGCTCCAACCCGGCCTGGTTTCCCTGCGCCGCGCCGGAGGCCCACCTCCCCGCCTATTGGGACGAGGTCTGCAGCCGGGCCGAGGCGGCTTTGCGCGCGGCCGGCCTGGTCCCGGCGCGTCCCGGCCCGCGCCGCACCTTTGCGGCACTGACGCGCCTGCCCTACGCACCGACTGCGATCCAGACCTGGGCCGAGAGCGTGTTCGAGAGCGTGTTCTTGCCGGACGGGCCGCTCCTGATCCTGATCGAGGACGTGACCGGGCGCGGCCAGACCGGGGCGGCCCTGATGCTCGCCCATCGCCTCCTCGCCGCCGGCCGGGCCGACGGCCTCTACCTGGCCCTGCCCACCACCGCGACCGCCAACGCCAAGGTCGACCGGATCATGCCCCTCGCCGGGGGCCTCTACGCCGAAGGCGCGCCCGTCCCTCGCCCTGGCCCACGTCCGCGCCGACCTGCACCCGCGCCGACCTGCACCCGCGCTTCCGCGCCGCCGCCGAGGGGTTTGCGGAGTCCGAATCCGGGGCCAGGAGTCGGAGTCGGGCGCCGTCGCCGAGGCCTGGCTCGCCGGAGAGCGCCGCTCGCCGAATCTCGGAATCGGCACCATCGACCAGGTGGTGCTGGCCGTGCTGCCGAACCGCTACGGCACGGTCCGCCTCGCCGGCCTCGCCGGCAAGGTGCTGATCGTCGACGAGGCCCATGCCTACGACGCCTATGTGAGCGCCGAGCTCGTCACCGTCCACGCCGCCGGCGGCGGCACCGTAATCCTCTCCGCCACCCTGCTCTCCGCCGCCAAGGCCAGGCTGGTGACGAGCTGGCGCCGCGCCGTCGGCGCGGCCGGGTGCTGGTGGCGCCCCAGGTCGCCGAGGGCTCCCTCGACCCCGATTTCGACCTCATGGTCACCGATCTCGCGTCGATCGACTCGGCGCTCCGGTGCGCCGGCCGCCTGTGGCGCCACGAGGGGGCGTGGCGCCGGGAGGGCCGCATCCGGCCGATCATCTGCCCTTGTCTCGAAGGGTGAGCGTCATCGAATGGCGTTCCCCGCAGGCCTCAGGCGCAACCCGTCGATGCCGCCTCAATGCGCGTCTAGACGGAGACGGCATCCGGGAGACGGATCCCTCCGAAGATGGAAGGTGCAACATCGTCTCCATGACGGGAGCGAATCATCATGTCGACGAGGTGGGAAATCTTCTCTTTCCAGTCTATATGAAACCCGAATTTGATACCGAGGCGATGGATGTCTTGAGGAATGTAGGGTCCTCCCGTATATGTCAGCTGATTATCGATTTTTACCAAAGATTGGAGACGGCGATCATCGTGCGGAGTGCCGATGATTTTTAAAATCTGCTCTATTATATTTGCAAATATAAATTTTGTTGGGTGATTGTGCGTTATCATAAGAAATTCGTCCTGATACGACTCGCGCATCAGGCCGGAGATGGTCACGTCGAGGGATTTTTCTTTCACTATCAGCTGGTCGATACAGTCGTGAAATCGACCGACGCTTCCAAGATCGTTTCCGTTCTCGATTTCTGCGATGACGGCCGCTGCGCTCTCGGTTCGATCGAGAATTTTTGCAATTTCTTCGTGCCCGTAAATTTCTCCATATGAAAATTTGGGAGACATCGGCGCGTAACCAATGATGGTTATGCCGGAGATGAATATATAAGGTGCGGTAATGATTGGTTTCTGCGGAAAATTTGATCTTAGCTGGTGTGTCGACAACAGCCCATGCGTCTCATCCAGATGCTGACAAGCAATGATATCGGATGATTGCAGATGTTTATAAATTTCTTCTGCTCCTAGAAAGTCTCCATTTCTTACGTTGTCGCTAGCATGGATCGATTCGCAATTTTCGCAAACAATAATTATGTAATGTGATACGGCGGCGAGCTGACAATTCCCAAAAATGCAATTTTCATTCTTCGCCTCCAAAAATTTCAGATGTCGGGAAAAACCACTGAATGTCGTGCCGAACCGATAGCCGAGCTTCGCCAAATTTCGATCTGATTCGCCCCGGGAGGCCAGACGAGGTTCCGTCATCTCCACCGCGGATATCCTCGTGTGAGAACCCAGCGTGTAGCACGACGGTCCGGCGGTAGGGAACGAGGCCTGTGTCGAGGCAGCGGGAGAGGCGCGGTCTCGACAGGAGGCGCGCGAGTCCGGCCCGACACGCGATCCGGTCACCCGGTCGGACATCCGGCGAGCCCGTGCTCCCGGCAGGCGCGGGGATGGACTCTTGCCAGCCACGCCGCCCCCCTGCTACACGGGCCGCCATACGGATCGATCTAACCAATTGATTTCATTGGTGATGATGGCGCTGCCGCCCGGGTGGCGGCCAGAGGCGCGAGGACAGGTGACAGCCCAGACCCCTTCCCCTTCCGTGCCCCCTCATCCCTTGCGCGCCGCTCTCCGTCTCGGGCGCGGGCGCATGGTCGCGCGGGACTTTTCCCGCCTCAAGCTCGAGTTCGGCGCCGAGGGCTTGAGCCTCGACGTGGCGGATCTCGGGATCGGCGGGCGCTGGGTGTCGATCGCCTTCAAGGACGAGAACCATGGCGCCTTCAGCCGGGTCGAACTGACGGCCGTCGTCGACGGGCCGGAGGGGCCGGAAGCCACCAGCCTGTCCGAGCGCGCCTTCGGCCACGGGCGTTTCACCTGGCTCGGGCGGCTGCCCGCCGGCACCACCGCCCTGACGCTGACGCCGATGCTCGGCGAGGCGGCTTTGAGCATCGCCGAGTTCACCGTCACGGTGAGGAGCCGCCTCGCGCTGGTCGGCCGGGCGGCCCTGCGCCGGCCCGTCCTCACCGGTCAGGCGCTGTTCTGGCGCGCGGTCGGCAAGAGGGTGCGCTCGCAGCACCGCCTCGCCCGCGCCCTCGTGCCGCCGGGACTCACGGGTTACGACACCTGGGTCCGCCACTTCGACACGTTGAGCGAGGCCGACCGCGTCCGGATCGCCGCCGAAGTGGCGCAGTGGCGCGACGTGCCGCTGATCTCGGTGGTGATGCCGGTCTACAATCCGGGGCCCAAGGTGCTGGAGGAGGCTCTGCGCTCGGTCCGCGCGCAGCTCTACCCGCATTGGGAATTGTGCATCGCCGACGACGCCTCGACCGATCCGGCGGTGCCGCGCCTGCTCGCCCGGGCGGCGGCCGAGGATCCCCGCATCCGGGTCGAGCGCCGGCCCGAGAACGGCCACATCGCGGCCGCCACCAACACGGCGCTGGGGCTGGCGCGGGGCGCCTACGTCGCCTTCATGGACCACGACGACGTGCTGCCGGCCCACGCCCTCTACGAAGTGGCGAAGGCGATCCGGCGCGAGCCGGACCTCGACCTGATCTACAGCGACGAGGACAAGATCGACGCCGAGGGGCGGCGCTTCGAGCCCCACTTCAAGGGCGACTGGAACCCCGAGCTCCTCTACGGCCAGAACTACCTCAACCACCTGACGGTGGTGCGCCGCAGCCTGGTCGAGGCGGTGGGGGCCTTGCGCCCCGGCTTCGAGGGCAGCCAGGACCACGACCTGCTCCTGCGCCTGAGCGACCGGCTCGATCCTGCCCGGGTGCGCCACCTGCCGGTGATCCTCTATCATTGGCGCACCGCGATCGGTTCCGGCACCTTCTCGGATGCGTTCCTCGCCCGGGCCGAGGCGGCGCGGCTGCGGGCGCTGGAGGAGCTGGTGGCGCGGCGCGGCTGGCCGCACCGGGTCGAGCGCGGCCCGCTCGGCTTCAACCGGCTGGTGCGCGCCCTGCCCGATCCGGCCCCCCGCGTCTCGGTGGTGATCCCGACGAAGGACCGGGCCGAGTTGCTGCGCGTGGTCCTCGACGGGTTGCTGACGAAGACCGATTATCCCGACATCGAGGTCGTGGTGGTCGACAACGGCAGCACCGAGCCCTCGGCCACGGCGCTGCTCCGGAAGGCCGCGACCGACGGGCGGGTGCGGGTCCTGGCGCGCCCCGGCCCGTTCAACTTCTCGGGGCTGTCGAACGACGGCGCCGCAGTTGCGAGCGGGCCGCTGCTCCTGTTCCTCAACAACGACATCGAGGTGCGCGAACCGGGCTGGATGACCGAGATGGCCTCGATCGCGGTCGAGGCCGGGGTCGGCGCGGTCGGCGCCAAGCTGTCCTATCCGGACGGGACCCTCCAGCATGGCGGCGTGGTCCTGGGCGTGGGTGGCGTGGCCGGCCACAGCCACCCGGATATCGGGCCCGACGATCCGGGCTATTTCGGCCGCATGGTGATCGCCCAGGAGGTCTCGGCGGTGACCGGCGCCTGCCTGATGATGCGGCGGGAGGTGTTCGAGGCGGTCGGCCGCTTCGATGCCGAGCGCCTCGCCGTGGCCTTCAACGACATCGATCTGTGCCTGCGGGTGCGCAAGGCCGGCTACCGCGTGATCTGGACGCCGCACGCCGCCCTGACGCACCACGAATCGAAGAGCCGCGGCAAGGAGGACACGCCCGAGAAGCGCGCCCGCTTCGAGGCCGAGGTCGCCACCATGACCGAGCGCTGGGGGCCCGAACTGCGCAACGACCCCTATTATAACCCCAACCTCGCCCGGGCGAAGGCGCTGTTCCGGCTCTGGTGACCGCCCGGCCGTTGCTCGTTTTGCACTGCAACGCTACAGCGGTGCCCGCGGGCGCCGGGCCGCGCGGCTGCCGGGAGGACGTGAGATGCGCGTTGCGATGGTGGGAGCGGGCTATGTCGGCCTGGTCTCGGGGGCGTGCTTCGCGGATTTCGGCCATACGGTCGTGTGCGTCGACACCGCGCCGGAGAAGATTACCGCCCTGAAGGACGGCCGCATCCCGATCTACGAGCCTGGGCTCGACGCTCTGGTGGCCGAGAACGTCCGCCAGGAGCGCCTGACCTTCACCACGAACCTCGCCGAGGCGGTGGCCGGGGCCGATGCGGTGTTCATCGCCGTCGGCACGCCGTCGCGCCGCGGCGACGGCTTTGCCGATCTCTCCTACGTCTATCAGGCGGCGCGCGACATCGCCGGGGCGGTCACCGGGCCGACCGTCGTCGTCACCAAGTCCACCGTGCCGGTCGGCACCGGCGACGAGGTCGAGCGCATCGTCCGCGAGGCCCGGCCGGACATCGCCATCGCGGTCGCCTCGAATCCGGAATTCCTGCGCGAGGGCGCGGCGATCTCCGACTTCAAGCGCCCCGACCGTATCGTCATCGGCGCCGACGACCCGAACGCCGCGGCGGTGGTGAGCGAGCTCTACCGCCCGCTCTACCTCAACCACGCCCCGATCCTGGTGACGAGCCGGCGCACCGCCGAGCTGACCAAGTACGCGGCCAACGCCTTCCTCGCCACCAAGATCACCTTCATCAACGAGATCGCGGATCTCTGCGAGCAGGTCGGCGCCGACGTGCAGGAGGTCGCCCGCGGCATCGGGCTCGACAACCGCATCGGCCGCAAGTTCCTGCATGCCGGTCCCGGCTACGGCGGCTCGTGCTTCCCGAAGGACACGCTGGCACTGGTCAAGACCGCGCAGGATGCAGGCAGCCCGGTGCGGCTCGTCGAGACGGTGGTGGCGGTCAACGACAGCCGCAAGCGCGCCATGGCCCGCAAGGTCGTGGCGGCTTGCGGCGGATCGGTGCGGGGAAAGCGGATCGCGGTGCTCGGCCTCACCTTCAAGCCGAACACCGACGACATGCGCGAGGCGCCGTCCCTGTCGATCATCACCGGCCTGCAGGATGCCGGCGCCAGGATCGTGGCCTACGACCCGGAGGGCGTGGAGCAGTCCCGCCCGCTGCTGGCCGAGGTCGAGTACGCCGCCGATCCTTACGCCTGCGCGGCCGGGGCGCACGCTCTCGTGATCGTGACCGAATGGGACGCGTTCCGGGCCCTCGATCTCAAGCGCTTGCACGGCGCAATGGCCGAGCCGGTGCTGGTCGACCTGCGCAACGTCTATCGGCCCGAGGATGCCCGCCGGCACGGCTTCACCTATGCCAGCGTCGGCCGGCCCTGACCTGCGAGTTGAGCCCGGGATGGCGCAGCGTTTCCGTCGCGGTCATCAGACGGCGTGCTACGCCGTCGAGAGTTTTTCCGATACCCGTTCCACCGATCGCCGGGAGCCCGCCGATGCAGACCTTCTTCGTCGAGATCAAGTGCCGCCTGGGCAAGACCTATACCGTGGCTAGCGCTCTGGCCGATCGCGAGATCGCTTCCGAGATCTATTCCACCGCTGGTCATTACGACGTCCTGGCCAAGTTCCACGTCGATGACGGGGTGGATATCGGGCATTTCGTGGCCGAGCATGTGCAGACCATCGCGGATATCCAGGATACCCGCACCATCATCACCTTCAAGGCATTCTGACCGCAACCGCTGGAGCATTGTCCGACGGAGCGGAGACCGGTTCGTCGCGGAAAATGCGGAAAAATCAAAGACCTGGAGCACGGCCCGATTGCGACGCGATCGGGCCGTGCTCGAGCGCGGGCGGTGCCCGCGCCGGTCTGCCCCAATGCGACCCGATTCATCGGGTCTAACGCATCTGGCGCGCCCCGGTCCGGCCCGGGTCGCGTCAAGCTCGATCGGATGGTGTGCGGGGTCTGGCAAATCTTCTCAATGACAGTGTTGTGTCGCGTGTAAGGGCTTTGTGCCTGGTCGTGCGGCAGGACTTTGACTGATGAAGGGATGTCACACTTGGACCAAGTCTTGCTTCTTCGGGATGGCCCGCGCCGTTCCGGGGTTGGCGCGGCGCGGCCCTCATACTATGGGTTGGGTTGAATGCCCGGGTGCGGCGCCGCCGCGTCCGGTCCTCCGTAAATGAGCGTGTAGCGAATCGAACGTGACACAGCGTCCTGACATCGCGATCATCGGTCGGGCCTGCCGGCTTCCGGGCGCCTCCGGCGTCGACAGCCTCTGGCAGATGCTCATCGAGGGACGGTGCGCCGTCTCGCGCATCCCGGAGGACCGGTGGTCCCTGGAGCGCATGGGCCACCCCCGGGCGCAGGAGCGCGGCAAGAGCTACACCTGGGCTGCGGGCGTCATCGACGATCCGTGGTCGTTCGACCCGTCCGTGTTCGGCATCTCCCCTCGCGAGGCCGAGCAGATGGACCCGCAGCAGCGCCTGCTGCTGGAACTGACCTGGGAAGCCCTGGAGAGCGCGGGCCTGCGGCCGTCGGCGGTGGCCGGCAGCCCGATCGGCGTGTTCGTGGGCGCGTCCTCGCTCGATTACGGCAACCTGCGCGTGCTCGACACCGCCTCGGGCGACGCCTACGCGGCGACCGGCAACACGCTGTCGATCCTGTCGAACCGCATCTCCTACATCTTCGACCTGAAGGGGCCGAGCTTCACCCTCGACACCGCCTGCTCGTCGTCCCTCGTCGCGCTGGACGCCGCGGTCGCGGCGATCGCCTCGGGGCGGATCGACACGGCGGTGGTGGCCGGCGTCAACCTGCTGGTCAGCCCGTTCAACTTCGTGTCGTTCTCCAACGCCTCGATGCTGTCGCGCACCGGCCTGTGCCAGGCCTTCTCGGCCAGCGCCGACGGCTACGTGCGCGCCGAAGGCGGCGTCGTCCTGGTGCTGCAATCAGCCGCCGCCGCCGCCCGCAACGGGTCGACGGTGCGCGGCGTGATCGCCGCCTCGAAGGTCAATTCGGACGGGCGCACCACCGGCATTTCCCTGCCGTCGGGCTACGCACAAGGAGCCCTGCTGGAGGAGATCTACCGCGAGGCCGGGGTCGCCCTCGACGCGATCACCTTCATGGAGGCGCACGGCACCGGCACTCCCGTCGGCGACCCGATCGAGGCCGGCGCCATCGGCGGCAAGCTCGGCCGCGGCCGCGCGACGCCCCTGCCGATCGGCTCGATCAAGACCAATATCGGCCATACCGAGCCGGTCTCCGGCCTCGCCGGCCTGCTCAAGGCCAGCCTGGCGCTGGAGCACGACCTGCTGCCGCCCTCGCTGCACAGCGCCGAGCTCAACCCGGCGATCCCGTTCGACGAGCTGAACCTCGCGGTCAACCGTACGCTGCTGCCCCTGCCCCGTACCGGCCAGGCGCGCTTTGCCGGCGTCAACTCGTTCGGCTTCGGCGGCACAAACGCCCACGTCATCCTGACCGACCCGGCGCCGGTCGCGGTCGCCGCGGCCTCGGCGCAGCCGGCAGCGGAAGTGCTGCTGGTCTCGGCCCAGACCAAGGCGGCGCTCGCCGACCTCGCCCAGGATTACGCGACCCGCCTCGACGGCGCGGATGCGGCCGAGATCGCCCGCGTCGCGGCGGCGGCGGCGCATCGCCGCGAGCGCCTGCCGGTCCGCGCCGCGATCCCGCTGCGCGACCTCGATGCGGAAGCCGTGACCGAGGCCCTGCGGGCCATCGCCGAGGGTGAGGAGAGCCCTGCGGCGGTCGTCGCAACCGCGGTCGAGCGTGCCGGCGGCGTCGCCTTCGTGTATTCGGGCAACGGCAGCCAGTGGGCTGGGATGGGCCGGGATGCCTATGCCCTCAACCCGGTCTTCCGCGCCCGCTTCGACGAGGCCGATGCGCTGTTCAAGCCGCTCGCCGGCTGGTCGCTGAAGGACGCGCTCTTCGCCGACGACCTGGAGAAGCGTCTCGCGCTGACCAGCGTGTCGCAGCCGCTGATCTTCGCGATCGAGGCCGCCTCCACCGCGGCGCTCAAGGCCGTCGGCCTGACGCCGACCGCGATCGTCGGCCACTCGGTCGGCGAGATCGGCGCGGCGGAGGCCGCCGGCATCCTGACGCTCGAACAGGCGGTGAAGGTCATCTTCTACCGCTCGAAGCACCAGGAGGCGACCCGCGGGCTCGGCACCATGGCGGTGCTGCTCGCCCCCGTCGAGGAGGTGCAGACCTTCCTCGCCGATTACCCCGAACTGGATATCGCCGCCTATAACAGCCCGAAGGCCGTGACGGTGGCGGGTCCCGTGGCGGCGATCGACGCCGCCATGAAGGCGCTGGCGCGCAAGCGCCGCCGCGGCCGCAAGCTCGACCTCGACTACGCCTTCCACGGCCGGCTGATGGACCCGATCGAGGCGCCGCTGCGGCGCGACCTCGCCGGGCTCAAGCCCTCCGCCGGCACCGTGCCGCTCGCCTCGACGGTGACCGGCGACGTGCTCGTCGGCACCGCCTTCGACGCCGGCTACTGGTGGCGCAACATCCGCGAGCCGGTGCGGTTCAGCGCGGCGGTCCAGGCCGCGGCGCAAGCCGGTGCCCGGATCTTCGTCGAGGTCGGCCCGCGCCCGACCCTGCTGCCGCATATCGGCGACTGCCTCGAGCCGCTCGGCCTCGACGGCGCCACCGTCGGCGTGCTGCCGAAGAAGACCCTGGAGGTCGACCCGTTCCGCCGCGCGCTGGCGGCGGCGCTCGCCGCCGGTGCCGCGATCGACGAGGCGGTCGCCTTCGGCGCCGATCCGGCGGGCAGCGTGGCGCTGCCGCACTACCCCTGGCAGCGCAAGGTCTTCCGCCTGCCTGAGACCACCGAGGCGGTGAACCCGGCGAGCGCCCGGCCCTACCATCCGCTGATCGGCGCCCGCCAGGGGCCGGACGGGCTGGAATGGCTCGCCCATCTCGACGTCGCGACGGTGCCGGAACTCGACGACCACCGCATCGACGGCCAGGCGATCCTGCCCGGTGCGGGCTTCGCCGAGATGGCTTTGGCGGTCGGCCGCGAGATCGTGCGCTCGGAGAGCGTGACGCTGGCGGATCTCGAGATCCAGCAGCCGATGGTCTTCGCCGAGGAGGCGGTGCGCGAGGTGCTGTGCCGCTTCTCGCCCGGCGCCAACCTGGTGCAGATCCTGTCCCGGCCGCGCCTGAGCCAGGCGCCCTGGCAGCTCCACGCCGTCGCCAAGCTGGTCGAGGGCGAGACGCCGCTGCCGCCGCGCCTGACCGGCCGCGACATGGCCGCCCTGCCCTCCGAGACCACGGTCGACGGCGAGGCGCTCTATGCCCGCGCCAAGGCCTCCGGCCTCGGCTTCGGCCCGTCCTTCCGCCAGGTCGCCCGCTCGGCCCGGCTCGACGATGCCACCATCGTCTCCGATCTCGTGCCCGCCGAGGCCCATGCCCGCTACGGCGTGGTGCCGGCGCGCCTGGATTCCTGCTTCCACGGCCTGATCCTGCTCTTCGCCGACCTTCTCGGCGAGGCGGCGAGCCGGGCCTACGTGCCGATCCGCTTCGGCGAGATCCGGCTCGTGCGTCCCGGCGCGGCGATCGCCCGGGCGGTGATCCGCACCCGGCGCTGCAACGAGCGCAGCATCCTGGCCGACTTCACCCTGGTGGACGAGGCCGGCGAGGTGATCGCCACACTGCGCGAGGGCCGGTTCCAGGCCCTGCGGATGAAGGGCGGCAACGACCTCGACGCCTTCGCGATCCGCCAGTTCACCGAACTCGCCACCGAGCCGACGGCGATCGCGCTGGAGCCGCAGCCGGCCGTCGCGGCCCTGGTCCGTCGCCAGGCCGGTTCGGTCACCGCCACCGGCGAGGCGGCACTCGGCGCCGGTCACATGCTGCTCGAAGGCTGGGCGACCTCGCTCGCCGACCGGCTCGCCCGCGGCCTCGCGGTCGGCAGCGTCGTCGACGTCGCGGCCTCGCGCCGGCTGCCGGCGGCGCTTCGCCCCTGGCTCGTCAACCAGCTCCTGGCGCTGGAGGTCAGCGGGCTCGCCGATGCCGCGGGCGACGGGCGCTGGCGCCTGCGCGCCGACGTGACGCTGCCCGAGCCCGACGAGATCATGCGCTGGATCGCGGCGGATCATCCGGAGCTGTCGGCGGAACTCCTGCTCTGCGCCGATCTCGGCGCCGTGGTCTCGCGGGTGCTGGCCGGCTCCCTCGCCGACGCGCCGTCCCTGCCGCAGGCGGCGCTCGACGCCTTCTCGTTGCGCGGCGCCACCGTCCGGGCCTCGGCCGACACGGTGATGCGGCTCCTTGACGACAGCGTCGCGTCGCTGCCCCGCGACCGGGCGCTCCGCCTGCTCCAGGTCGGGTTCGGCCCGCTCTCGGCCCAGGTCGCGACCTTCGCCGGCCTCAACGAGGCGCGCCTGACGGTGTTCGAGGCCGACCGGCGTCTCGCCGAGCGCGCCCGCCTCGCCCTGCCCGCCGGCGTCACGATCGTCGAGGATCCGGCGGCCCTCGGCCACGCCGCCTTCGACGCGGTACTGGCGAGCGACGTGCTCCACCGCGCCTCCCGCGACCTCCTCAGTCCCCTGGCGTCGAGCCTCGCGGCCGGCGGCCTGTTCGCGGCGGTCGAGCCCGGCGCCTCGCTGTTCCGCGACATGGTGTTCGGCCTCGATGCCGGCTGGTTCGAGTCCCACGGCGACGTGCCGGTCGGCCGCCTCGACGACGTGGCGGGCTGGCAGCGCTCCTTGAGCGCCGTCGGCCTCGTCAAGGTCGCGGCGGACCGCGCCGTCACCCGCAACGGCAACGATCTCCTGCTGCTGGCGGAAGCCCCGCCCCGGCCGAAGGCCGCCGCCGGCCAGACTTTCGCCTTCGTCATCGGCTCCGAGGACGAGTTCGCGGCCGAGACCGCGTCGTCGCTCGCCACGCTGCTCGTGGCGAGCGGGGTCCACGTCTCGATCATCCTCGATTCCGAGGCCTCCTTGCGCGAGCTGGAGCGCGAGACGCCCGACACGGTGGTCTATCTCGCCGGCGCCTTCAACCGCGGCGGCGAGCCGGCCGAGCGGCTGCGCGAGCGTTGCCTCGGGCTCAAGCGCTGCGTCGAGCATCTCGGCACACGTCCGACCCGGCTCTGGGTCGTCTGCCCCGGCGCCACCCGCGACCGCGGCGGGCTCGCCTGCGGCGTCGAGGCCGGCATCTGGGCCTTCACCCGGACGCTTGCCAACGAAGTGGCCTCGCTCGACGTGCGCCGCATCGACCTGTCGACGGCGATCTCCTCGAAGCGTGCCTCGGAGCGCCTGCGCGACCTGATCCTGTCCGGCACGCCCGAGACCGAGATCGTGGTCGACGACGACGCCACCCGCGTCGTCCGCTTCTCGCAAGGTGCGCGCCCGGCCCGGCGTTCCGGCCCGGCGGCGCCGGCCGCGCGGCTCGAACGCAGCACCACCGGCGGCCTCAACGAGATGCATTGGGGCCCGGCCGAGCGCGTCGCGCCCGGTCCCGGCCAGATCGAGATCGCGGTCGAGGCCACCGGCCTCAACTTCCGCGACGTGCTCTGGGCCCTGTCGATGCTGCCCGAGGAAATCCTCGAGGACGGCTTTGCCGGCCCGCGGCTCGGCCTCGAATGCGCCGGCCGCGTCGCCGCGGTGGGTGCGGGCGTGACCGCCTTCAAGCCCGGCGACCGGGTGGTGGCCTTCGCCCAGTCGGGCTTCTCGACCCACATCGTGGTGCCCGAGATGGTCGTGGCGGCAGCACCCCAGGGGCTGTCCTCCGAGGCCGCCGCCACCACGCCGGTGGCCTTCCTCACCGCCTTCTACGGCCTCGTGACGCTCGCCCGCCTCAAGGCCGGCGAGTGGGTGCTGGTCCATGGCGGCGCCGGCGGCGTCGGCCTCGCGGCGCTCCAGATCGCCCGGATGCGCGGCGCCCGGGTCATCGCCACCGCGGGCTCGAACGAGAAGCGTGCGCTCGTCAAGGCGCTCGGCGCCGAGCATGTGCTCGATTCCCGCTCGCTCGCCTTCGTCGACGACATCCGCCGCATCACCGGCGACGGTGTCGACGTGGTGCTCAACAGCCTGTTCGGCGAGGCGATGGAGCGCAGCCTCAATGCGTTGAAGCCCTTCGGGCGCTTCGTCGAACTGGGCAAGCGCGACTACGTCGCCAACACCCATATCGGCCTGCGGCCATTCCGTCGGAACCTGTCCTATTTCGGCGTCGACCTCGACCAGCTGCTCCAGTTCCAGCCCGATGAGGGCAAGCGGCTGTTCCGCGAGGTGATGGCTCTGTTCACCGACGGCAGCCTGAAGGCGCTGCCCTATCAGCCCTTCGCCGCAGAAGAGGTCTCGGACGCGTTCCGGCTGATGCAGCAATCGGGTCACATCGGGAAGATCGTGATCGCGCCGCCGAAGGCCGGCACGATCCTGGCCGAGACGACGAAGCCCTTCGTGGTGGCGCCCGACCGCGTCCACCTCGTCACCGGGGGCTTAGGAGGCTTCGGCATCGAGGCGGCGCGCTGGCTCGCCGAGCGTGGTGCGCGCCACATCGCCCTCGTCGGCCGCAAGGCGCCGACCGGCGAACCGGCGCTCTCGACCATCGCCGAGCTCAAGGCCCGCGGCGTCGCCGTCCAGGTGGAATCCTGCGACATCACCGACCGCGCCTCGGTCCAGCGCCTGCTGGAGCGGGTGGAAGCCAAGGGCGTGAAGCTTGCCGGCATCATCCACGGCGCGATGGTGCTGCAGGACGGCCTGATCGCGAACCTCGATCCGGCGGCGCTGGAGGCGGTGATCGCCCCCAAGGTGATCGGCGCCGGCCATCTCGACGCGCTGACCCGCGACCGGGCGCTCGACTACTTCGTGCTGTTCTCCTCGGCCACGACCTTCATCGGCAATCCGGGCCAGGGCTCCTACGTCGCCGCCAACGGCTTCATGGAGGGTCTGGCCCGCCAGCGCCGCCGCCTCGGCCTACCGGCCCTGGCGGTGGCCTGGGGCGCCATCGGCGATGTCGGGGTGCTCGCCCGCAACAAGGCGGTGATGGAGACCCTCGCCGGCCGCGTCGGGGTGACCCCGGTCGATGCCCGCAAGTCCCTCGACCTGATGGCCGAGGCGCTGGGCGTGCAGGGCACGGCGCCCGACGACGCGGTGATCGCCATCGCGGCGATGCACTGGGGCAAGGCCCGCGAGCGCCTCGCCACCCTGCGCTCGCCCAGCTACGCCAGCCTCGGCTCGGAGCAGCAGGCGGAGGCCGGCGGCCAGGTCGCGATCAGCATCGCCGGCTTGCTCCGCGCCCACGACCTCGACGACGTCCGCAAGACCGTGGCGGATGCCATCGTGGAGGACATCGCCCGCATCCTGCGCCTGCCGAAGGACGACATCAGCCGCGTGCGCCAGCTCTCGGAGATCGGCCTCGACTCGCTGATGGGCGTCGAGCTCGGCGCGAGTCTGCAGGAGCGCTTCGGCCTCGACGCGCCGCCCTCCGGTGTGTCGAGCGGCCAGACCGTGACCGAACTCGCCGACACCCTGATCCAGTCGGTGGCGGCCCCGGTCGACGAGAGCGCGGCGGCGGTGGTCAGCCTGTCGCAGCGCCACGGCGGGGTCGAGTCGGCCGATGCCGAGGCGCTGCAATCCCTCCAGGCGCTGGTCGAGAAGAACAGCCAGGACATCAAGGTCATCACCCAATGAGCAGCGGATCCTCCCACGGCGCGGGCGGGCGCGAGGCCCTGGCGGGCTTCGTCGCCGCCCGCCTCGGCAAGGCTCCCTCCCGCCCCGCCCCGGTCCGGCCGGCGCCCAAGCCGGCTCTGGCCCAGGCCCAGAGCTTCGACAGCCTGCCGGCCTACAAGGAGCTGAAGCTCCAGCGCTCGGCAGCCGACCTGATCGGCCTCGGCAACCCGTTCTTCCGCGTCCACGACGCCAAGGCCGGCGCGACGACGCGGATCGAGGGGCGGACCTTCACCAATTTCTCGTCCTACGACTACCTCGGTCTCAACGGCCATCCGGAGGTGAACGCGGCGGCGCAAAGCGCGCTCGCCGAGTACGGCACCTCGGCCTCGGCGAGCCGGATCGTCGCCGGCGAGCGCCCGGGCCATCTCGTCCTCGAGAAGGCGATCGCCGCGCATTACGGCACCGAGGCCTGCGTGGTGATGGTGAGCGGGCACGCCACCAACGTGGCGACCATCGCGGCCCTGCTGGAGCCTGGCGACGTGATCTACCACGACGCCCTGATCCACAATTCGGTGGTCACCGGCGCGCAGCTGTCGGGCGCCCAGCGCCGCAGCTTCGCCCATAACGACCTCCAGGCGCTGGAATCGCTGCTGCACGCCACGCGCCACGAGCATCGCCGGGCGCTGATCGTGATCGAGGGCCTCTACAGCATGGACGGGGACGCCCCCGACCTCGCCGGATTCGTCGCCCTCAAGGAGCGCTACGGCGCCTGGCTGATGGTCGACGACGCCCACGGTCTCGGCGTGCTGGGGAAGGATGGCCACGGCCTGCACGAGCATTGCGACGTGCCTCCCGGCAGCGTCGACATCTGGATGGGCACGCTCTCGAAGACGCTGTCCTCCTGCGGCGGCTACGTCGCGGGGGCCGGCGCTCTGATCGAGCTTCTGAAGTGCACCGCCGGCGGCTTCGTCTACTCGGTCGGCCTGTCGCCGCCGCTCGCCGCTGCCGCCACCGCCTCGCTGGCGCTGATGCGACGGGAGCCCGAGCGGGTGGCGCGACTGCGCCGCAACGGCGCGCTCTTCCTCGCCACCGCCCGCGAGCGCGGCCTCGATACCGGCACCAGCCTCGGCCTCGCCGTGGTGCCGGTGATCCTCGGCGATTCGCTGAAGGCGGTGACCCTGTCCGACCGGCTGTTCAAGCGCGGCATCAACGTGCAGCCGATCATCCATCCGGCGGTGCCGGAGCGCTCGTCGCGCCTCCGCTTCTTCATCACCTCGGAGCATAGCCCCGAGCAGATCCGCGAGACCGTGACGGTGCTGGCGGACGAGCTCGACGAGCTGAATCAGGGCGGGTCGCTGGTCGAGCGGCTGATGTCGCGGCGGGCGTGAGAGGCCGTCATGTCGCCCCGGGGATGCGTAGCAGAACCCGGGGTGATGAAGGCTGCGGTCTTCTCTCTTCCACCGGATGAAGTCATGGGCGGGACGAATGCTGGGACGTAAGTCCCGAGAAAATTCCTACGGCTTGAGCGACAGGCTCAAGGCCTCTCTCAAATCCCCCGCATCGACGAGTCTCCTCCCCCGCCGCTTCAAGTCGCGCAGCTGCGCCGGCGTCGGGAAGCCGCAATAGGGCAGGACCGGGACGCTCCGCCCTTCCGGCAATGCACCCGCCCGCTCGGCCTCGGCCAGCACGCCCTCCAGCAGCGGCCGCCCGGCCTCGTGCAGCAGGATCGCCGCCCGCGAGGCGGTGACGTCCTCGGGCAAAGTCACCGGCGCCTGCGCCAGGATCCCGCCGGCATCGATCGCCGGGGCCAGCCGGTGCACCGTGACGCCGAAATCCGGCCTGTCCTCCAGCAACGCGTGCAGCGTCGGCACCGGGCCGCGGTGGCGCGGCAGCAGCGAGGGATGGACGTTGAGCCCGCCCTTCGGGGCCGCCGCCAGGGTCGCGGCGTCGAAGATCTGGTCGAAATGGAACGACAGGATCAGGTCGGCCCCGTGCTCCCGCAAGAGCCCGGTCGTCGCCGGTCCGTTCACGTCGGTGATGGTGGCGTGCGGCAGGCCGAGGCGCCGGCACAGGGTGCGCAGCGGCGTCGCCTCCGGCACGTCGCGGCTGCCCGACAGCGCCTGCGTTGCGGGAGCGAGCCCCCGGACGAGGTCGGGCAGGCCGAAATTCACCGCCAGGTAAGGCAGGAAGCCGGGCCCGGAGCGCATCAGGTGGCGCCGCACCTGGCCGGTGAGCCCGCCGGTGCTCGGTCGCTCGGGGTCGGACAGGCCGACGAAGGCGATCCGCGCGGCGTTGTCGGCGACGAAGCGGCGCACCGCCCGGGCATTGGGCAGGGCTTCGAGGGTGAACAGGGCGATCCGCACCGGACTTCACGTCTCCATAACCGTCAGGGTCAGCGCTGCTGGCGCTCGCTCATCCGGAAGCTGAAGCCGCGCATGCCGAGGCGGCGCCAGGATTCCGGGATCAAGGCGGCGCCCCGCGCCGCCGCGGCGAGCAGGCCCGGGAAGGCGACCACCGCCTCGTCGCGGGCCAACCCCCTGGCGATGCGCGCGGCCGCCGCCTCGGCGCTCATCTCGAGCGGGCGCCAGCCCTCGTAATCGGCGCCCATGGCTGTCTTCACGTAGCCGGGGCAGACCACGTTCATCCGCACGCCCTGCGGCGCCAGCTTCTCGCGGAGCGCCAGGCCGTGGGCGAGGAGCGCCGCCTTGGTGCCGCTATAGGCGGGCGCGTCGGGCAGCGGCGCGTAGGCCGCGAGCGAGGAGATCAGGGCGATCTGGCCCTGGCCCCGCGCGGCCATGAGGGCGACCGCCGGCAGCGCCACGTTGAGGGCGCCCATCAGGTTGACGTCGAGGACCAGGAAGGCGGTCTCCTCGGTCTCCAATCCGCCCTCCGGATGGCCGCCATTGACCCCCGCATTGGCGATGACGAGATCGAGGCCGAGGCGCCCGGCCACGTCGCCGATCCAGGCCCGCACCCCCTCCCGGTCGCGCACGTCGAGGGGCCGGGTCTCGACCGCGGCGCCCTTGCGGCGGCAGAGATCGGCCACCGCCTCCAGGCGCTCCGCGCCCCGTGCGTTCAGCACCAGGGTGGTGCCGGGGGCGGCGTAATGCTGCGCCAGCGCCGCGCCGATGCCGCTCGAGGCGCCGGTGATCAGGATGACGGGCAAGGACGGGTCTCCGGGGATCGATCACGCGGCGGCACGGCCCGCGCCTGTAGCACGGCGGCCCTCGTCGAGCGCGAAAAAATCCGTGAGCTGCGTGACCGGAAAATCAGATCGACTTTAACGAAAACCAGTGCAGGACAGGGCCCCACCCATCGAGGCCCGGTCTCCCGCACGCAGGGCGCGTGCTTGACGGGGCCGGAGCGATGTGGAACGGCGCCTGCTCCGGGTTGCATCGCCTGGGCGGGCAGGGCTGGGCGGGCACGGTCCGCAGTGAGTGAGAGGCGGATGGATCGCGGCAAGCTGAAGCGGTTGTGGCCCCGGATGCCGTCGGAGTCGGAGGGGCCCGGTCCGCGGCGCTCGCGCCGCCTGGGCAGCGAGCCGACCTCGCGGCGGGTGCGCCTGAGCGACCGGTGGGACGAGGGCTTCCTGCGACTCGGCGACCCCCGGCCCGACCGGTCCATGAGCTACATCATCGACGGGCTCGGCATCCATTACGATGCCACGGCACCGAGCGAGCTCGAGGTGATGCTCGAGGAGGGCGGCTGGGAATCGGACGAGCTGATGGCTCGCGCCCGGGACGGCATCGCGCGCCTGCGCGAGGCGCGGCTGAGCCTCGACAACGACCCGCGCCGCCGCGACCTGCCGGCGCGGACGGACGGGGCCCGCCGGCGGGTGGTGATCGTCGACCAGGCGGCCGGCGACCCGACGGTCGGGTTCGGCCTCGCCGGCGCCAGTGCCTTCTCGGCGATGCTGGCGGCGGCCGCCGCCGACGCGCCGGAGGCCGAGCGCCTGGTGGTGATGGATCCCGGCGCTCCCGTGGGCCGGCGCGGCCATATCGATGCGGCGGCGGCGGAAGCGGCCGGCGCGCGCCTGGTGGGCGACCCCGTCACCGCCTGGTCGGTGGCCGAGGGGTGCGACCGCGTCTACGTCGTCTCGGCCCATGCCGGCTTCGAGGCGGCGCTCGCCGGCACGCCGGTGACTTGCTTCGGCCTGCCCTTCTATGCCGGCTGGGGCTTCACCGACGACCGGCTGCACCTGCCCCGGCGCACCCGCCGGCGCCGGCCGGACGAGGTCTTCGCCGCCGCCTACCTCGTCTGCTCGCGTTATTTCGACCCCTATACCGGGGCGCCGGCCCGGTTCGAGGACGCCGTCGCGACCCTCGACCTCGTCGCATCGCGCTGGCGCGAGAATGCGGTCCCGACCCTGTGCGTCGGCTTCTCGGCCTGGAAGCGGGACTGGATCACCAGAACCCTGTCGGCGCCGGGCCATCGCCCGGTCGTCCGCCGCGGCGACGCCCCCGTGACGCCGGCCGAGCTGTCGGAGGTCCGGCGCGTCGTGACCTGGGCCAGCCGGATGCCGGCCGGCCTTGAGACCGCCTGCCGTACCGCGGACGTGCCGCTCCTGCGGATGGAGGACGGCTTCCTGCGCTCGATCGGCCTCGGAGTCGCCCTGCGGCCGGGCGCCTCGCACGTCCTCGATGCCACCGGCGTCTACTACGACGCCACGGGGCCGAGCGACCTCGAGCGCCTGCTCGAGACAGGGACGTTCTCGGATGATCTCCTCGCGCGAGCGGCCGCTTTGCGCGAGGCGGTGGTCGCCGCGCGGGTGAGCAAGTACAATGTCGGCAGCGCCGCGATGCCGAAGATGCCGCGGCCGGGCCCGGTGGTGCTGGTCGCCGGCCAGGTCGAGAACGATGCCTCGATCCGCCTCGGCGGTGCGACCGTCTCGGGCAATGCCGCGCTCCTGCGGCTGGCCCGCGAGCGCAACCCCGATGCGGTGATCGCCTTCAAGCCGCATCCCGACGTCGAGGCGGGCCTTCGTCCCGGCTGGGTGCCGCCGGACGAGCTCGCCGCCCATGCCGACGTGGTCCTGCGCGACGTCTCGGCGATCGACGCCATCGAGGCGGCGGACCGGGTCGAGGTCGTGACCTCGCTCATCGGCTTCGAGGCACTGCTGCGCGGCAAGGCCGTGACGACCCACGGCCTGCCCTTCTATGCCGGTTGGGGCCTGACCGACGATCCGGGCTGTCCCCGCCGTACCCGCCGCCTGACGCTCGACGAGCTGGTGGCCGCCGCGCTGATCCTCTATCCGCGCTACGTCGATCCGCGCACCGGTCTGCCCTGCCCGCCCGAGGTGCTGGTGCAGCGCCTCGCCGAGGGCGACCCGGAGCTGGCGCGCCGCGCCCTGACCCCGGAGGCCGTCCTCAAGCAGGTCTGGTCGGTGGTCTGGCGCCGCGTGCTGCGGCGGGGGTAAGTCTCGTGGGAGACGTCCGGCGCGCCGGCGTCTCGTCGACGCAGGCCGATGATCGAACCCTGGAAACGAAAACGGGGCCGTCGCCGGCCCCGTTCTGTCGTCCATCTCGTGGTTCTTCGATGGGCTCAGGCGTTCTGCAGTGCCTCGATGCCCGGCATCTCGTCGCCGGCATCATTGGCGCTGCGGGCCCGGGAGCGGACCTCGAGCCAGGCGCCCTGCGTGAGGTCGAGGCGCGAAGCCGTCGCCTCCACCGCCGCCGCCATGCCCTCGCCCTTGTAGTAGACGCCGCGGATCTGGATGTTGGCGACGATCGCCTTGATGAAGGCGTCCCAGAGGTCGCGCCGGGGCGGCTCGGCCTTCGTCCAGAACGTCTCCAGCGCGCCCTGATAGGTCAGTCCCTGGATGTCGTAGATCGCGGCACCCAGCGTCATGGTCGGCTTGTTGGCGCGCATCGACCACAGGCCGACGGTGCTGTTGACCGTGACGACGCCGCGGCAGCCGTCCAGCATCTTGCCGAGGTCGCCGCCATCGGCGAAGTCGACTCGGTCGGTGACGCCCCACTTCTCCGCCGAGCGCCGCACGATGCGCGCCCAGTTGCGGATGCCCGGATCGAGGGGGTGGATCTTCACGAGCAGGCGCGACCCGGCCGGTGCGTGCTCGGCGAAGGATCGGATCACCGCGTGGATCGGCGTCTTCAGGTCGAAGAACGGCGAGTAGGCGCGCAGCTGGAAGTCGTTCTCCATCTGCAGCGGCAGCACGTAATAGGTCGTGCCGGCCTCGCGCAGGCGGCGCACCAAGGCGTCGACCCGCGGACCGGTGCGCTTGGCGCGCACCATGTGCAGGGCGGTGCCGAGATAGATCAGGGCGTTGTGATGCACCTGATGCGACTTGTAGCCGGGATAGAGCCACCAGAGCCAGTTGCTCATCAGGTGGTAGGCCATGTCCCACACCGCCTGGAGCCAGAAGCTGTCGCGGTAGCGCGGCACCAGGTCGGGCTCGGGCGCCTGGGCGGCCAGCGCCAGCACGGCCTCCGGATCCTTCGGGAAGCAGCTGTCGCCCGACATGCCGTCGCGCTCCAGCGTGATCCAGTCCGGACGCAAGTAGCCGAAATCCGTCACCGTGACGTTCAGGCCGCGGGCCTTGGCGGCGGCGACCGCGACCTTGTGGTAGTAGCGCTGCTCGCCGAGCAGCATCAGGTCGGTCACGCCCTCGCGGTCGATCAGATCGGCGATGAAGGCCGGCCAGGTCTCGCGGGTGCCGCGGAAATTGACGCCGTTGGCCCGGCGCCAGAACATCCAGTCGCCAAAGCAGAGATTCACCCGCAGGCAGCGGTGACCCCGCGCCTCCAGCGCATCGGCGACCCGGGCGAAGAACGGCGTGATCGGGCCCTGGAGGAACAGGAAGACCTGACGCCCGCCAGTGCGGGCTTCCTGGCGGGCGTCCTGATGGCGCGTGTCTCCGTGATGGGTGTCTCGGCGGCTCGGTTCGACGTTTCGCGCGGGATCAGCTCTCACGGGCACACCTCGGCTCTGGGCGGGATCCGGCGACCGCGTGCGGCCTGCCGGTGGAGCCCTTAAGACGGCGAAGGCCCGAGCACGCTGCTGCCAGCTTGCCCGGACGGACATTCGGGGCGCGCAACCTCGCGCGCGAGCCGCTGACGACGCGGACAGTATCGCCAGACCCGGTGTGGACAATGGCGAGCCTGCAACACTCATGGAAAATCGCAGTGCCATCATCGCAGGCTGCTGCGGGTTCCGTCGCGGTCGTCCGGCGGACGAGTACCGCCATAAGGCCGACGATCTGGGCAGGAACGTGGACGGGCCGGAACTTATTCCCGCGATTCACACGCCATCCCCAGGCTGCGTTGCTTCCGTGCCACAGCGGGACCCCCGCCGCCACGCTCGCGACGCATTTGCGGCCGAGTTGCCGGATGTTCGGGCTCTCGGGCGTGGGCGCCGTGCAACACCGGCGCCGCTTGTGCATGCGGAGCGCCGCGCTCATCGCTCCCCGCATCCCGGGATGGTAGGGAGAAGCGGCGAAGCGTGGCCGAATACGGCCGCGAGCGCGCGGACGATCGAACGGGACGGATGCCGGCGCGCCGGCATCGATGGAGCGGGAAGACCGGCAGGGCCGTCGCGGACGGCCCGGGTGGTTTCGGAGGGTGGTGCATGGTGCGCGTCGGTATGCCAGCGGTCCTGGCGGCTGCTTGCCTCATCGGAGGATGCAGCAGCTTCCTGCCCGCGGCCGGTCCGACGGCGAGCGCGGTCGTGGAGGGTGCCGACGTGGCGACCGACCAGGGACTGCTCGCCCGCTACGAGATCGTCGACGTCGACGCCGCGGTGGTCGAGGCCCTGCGCGGCAGACCCCTCGACAGCCTGCTCGCCTCCTTCGGCGACCGCCGCCCCTCGGTGCAGCCGGTGATCGGCGTCGGCGACGGGATCACGGTGACGATCTGGGAGGCCGGTAGCGGCGGCCTGTTCTCCGGCCCCATGATCGGGGGCATGTCCACCGGCTCGAAATCCTCCAGCATCCCCGAGCAGATCGTCGCCCGCGACGGCACGATCTCTGTGCCCTATGCCGGCCGCATCAAGGTCGCGGGCAAGCGCGCGGCCGACGTACAGGCGCAGATCGAGCAGGATCTCGCCGGCAAGGCGATCCAGCCGCAGGTGCTCATCACGGTGAACTCGCCGCTCAGCACCAGCGTCACGGTTCTGGGCGAGGCGGCGTCCACGGGCGGCGGGGCCCGCCTGGCGGCGGCCCGCGGTGGCCCGGCCTCCAGCCTCGGCGGCGGCCGCGTGCCGCTGACCGAGAAGGGCGACCGGCTGCTCGACGTCATCGCCACGGCGGGCGGCGTCTCGGCGCCGGTGAACGAGACCTTCGTGCGTCTCTCGCGCGGCTCGGCCACGGCGACGGTGCCGCTCACCGCGGTCGTCTCGAACCCGCGCGAAAACATCTTCCTGCGCCCGGGCGACACGCTGACCCTGGTGCGCGACCCCCAGACCTTCCTGGCGGTCGGGGCCACGGGGGCGAATTACGAGATCCCGTTCTCGGCCGAGGGCATCACGCTGGCCCAGGCGCTCGCCAAGTCCGGGGGGCTGCGCGACTTCCAGGCCGATCCGGCCGGCGTGTTCGTGTTCCGGTTCGAGCCGGCCTCGGTGGTGCGCCGCCTGCGTCCGGGCAGCCCGCTCCTGTCCTCGAACTTCGTGCCGGTGGTCTACCGGATCAACATGCGCGATCCCAACAGCCTGTTCGTCTCCCAGGCCTTCCGGATGCGCAACCGCGACCTCGTCTACGTCTCGAACGCCCCCTTCACCGAGGTGCAGAAGGTGCTGAGCGTGTTCTCCACCGTCACCGCGCCGGTCTCGGCCGGTGCCTCGCTCTACCAGGTGGCCAAATAGGCGGCGATCGAGCGGTCCCGGCCCATCCCGGAAACGAAAACGGGCCCCGCGGGGCCCGTTTCTCTTCGTGTCGATGACGGGGCGGCGGAAACGCCGCCCCCGGTTTTCGTTCAGCGGCTGAACTTCTTGTACTTGATCCGGTGCGGGATGGTGGAATCGACGCCCAGGCGGCGCTTCTTGTCCGCCTCGTAATCGGCGAAGTTGCCCTCGAACCACTCGACGTGGCTGTCGCCCTCGAAGGCGAGGATGTGGGTCGCGATCCGGTCGAGGAACCAGCGATCGTGGCTGATGATCACCGCGCAGCCGGCGTAATCCTCCAGCGCCTCTTCGAGCGCGCGCAGGGTGTCGACGTCGAGGTCGTTGGTCGGCTCGTCGAGGAGCAGCACGTTGGCGCCGCTCTTCAGGATCTTGGCGAGGTGGACGCGGTTGCGCTCGCCGCCCGACAGGACGCCGACCTTCTTCTGCTGGTCCGAGCCCTTGAAGTTGAAGGCGCCGCAATAGGCTCTGCTGTTGATCTCGCGCTTGCCGAGATACAGGATGTCGTTGCCCCCCGAGATCTCCTGCCAGACCGTCGCGTCGGGCTTGAGCGCGTCGCGGGACTGGTCGACATAGCCGAGCTTGACGCTCTCGCCGATGCGGATCTCGCCCTTGTCGGGGGTCTCCAGGCCGTTGATCATCCGGAACAGCGTGGTCTTGCCGGCGCCGTTCGGGCCGATCACGCCGACGATGCCGCCCGGCGGCAGCTTGAACGACAGGTCGTCGATCAGCAGCCGGTCGCCGAAGGCCTTCTCCAGGTGGTCGAACTCGATGACGTTGTTGCCGAGCCGCTCGGCGATCGGGATGACGATCTGGGCGGTCGAGGGCCCCTTCTCCTGCGACTTGGCGACGAGTTCTTCGTAGCGGGAGATACGGGCCTTGGACTTGGCCTGCCGGGCCTTCGGCGAGGCCGAGACCCATTCCTGCTCGCGCTCGATGGTGCGCTGGCGCGACTCCTCCTCGCGGCCCTCCTGGGCGAGGCGCTTCTGCTTCTGAACCAGCCAGGACGAGTAGTTGCCCTCGTAGGGGATGCCCCGGCCGCGATCGAGCTCGAGGATCCAGCTCGTGACGTTGTCGAGGAAGTAGCGGTCGTGGGTGACGATCAGGATCGCGCCCGGGTAATTGCGCAGGTGGCCTTCGAGCCAGCCGACGGTCTCGGCGTCGAGGTGGTTGGTCGGCTCGTCGAGGAGCAGCAGTTCCGGCTGCCACAGCAGCAGGCGGCAGAGGGCGACGCGGCGGCGCTCGCCGCCCGACAGGGTGGCCACGGCCACGTCGTCGCCCGGACAGCGCAGGGCGTCCATCGCCTGGTCGACCTTGGAATCGAGATCCCACAGGCCCTTGGCCTCGATCTCGTCCTGGAGACGGGTCATCTCGTCCGCCGTCTCCTCGGAATAGTTCATCGCGAGCTCGTTGTAGCGATCGAGGATCGCCTGGGATTCGGCGACGCCCTCCATCACGTTCTCGCGGACCGTCTTGTCCGGATCGAGCTGCGGCTCCTGCGGCAGGTAGCCGACCCGCGCGCCCTCGGCCACGAAGCCGTCGCCGGAGAACTCGGTGTCGATGCCCGCCATGATGCGCAGGAGCGTCGACTTGCCGGCGCCGTTGACGCCGAGCACGCCGATCTTGGCGTCCGGGTAGAAGGACAGGTGCACGTTGTCGAGCACCTTCTTGCCGCTGGAATAGGTCTTGGTCAGACCCCGCATGTGGTAAATGAATTCACGGGCCATGGGCCGGTCCTTTCGGAGTGTCTTGCGCGCGGGTCCGGCCGGATGCGGGGCGGGGCGGGCGGATGGTCCAGGCTTGTCGGAAATCCTGGCGACGATCCTGCCCGACGGGCGCCGGCGCGGGCGGCCGCGCGTCGGAATTGGGAGTGCTCCCGCGCTTACCAGGGCCGTCGGGGGGGTGCAAGGCGGCCCGGGGACGCCCTCACCCGAACGGGTTCCTGACCTCCGTCGTCGCCACCCGGACCTCCTCGGCCCGCTCGGGGAGATCGGTCTCGCCCTCCAGGGCCGCTACGATCGCCGCCAGGGTCTTGGCCAGCGCCCTCGCCCGCTCCAGGCTCTCCCGGTCGCGGGCAAGGTCGAGGGAGCCGTGCAGCGCGATCCGCGCCGTGCCGTTCTCGAGCGTCAGGCCGCCGAGGGTCTGGACGGCGGCATCGTCGGCGAAGGGGGTGAAGGCGGGCTTCGCGTGCGCGGGCATGGGAGGCTCGTATGGGTTGGGCGGGGCTCGTCAGAACAGCGAGCGGAGGAAGTCGCGCCAGGCGCGGCGGGCGGCGCGGCGCAGCTCGGCGGCGAGCCAGTCGAGGATGCTCGGCTCGCGGCGGCTGCGCGGGCCGCCGGCATATTCGTCGCGCCGCGGCTCGGGCAGTTTCATGATGCGGCGGCGGACCGAATCCGGCAGGTCCGGGAAGGCGACGATGCCGCCGAGGCCTGCGAGCTGGTCGAGGGAGATCGCCTCCCAGGTCTCGCCCGGGGCGGCGTTGCGGGCGAGGTAGACTCCCGCCTCGCCGCGATTGGCGTCGTAGACCGCCTTGAACAGGCGGGTCGGGATCAGCACCCGGCCGCGCAGCGACTGCACGCTCGTGCCCTCGAACAGCGGCCCGGTGACGACGAAGAGGTCGCCGCGCTCGATCGCCAGCGCCCGCACGCTGCTCTCGATCCCGGCCCAGAGCCGGCGGTTGAGGTCCGGGTCCTGCGGCACGATGTTGGCGAGGGTGAAGGATTCGGCTTGCGTGCTCGGGCTCGGCATGTCGCCGGAAGGCGCCATGTGGCCCCGGTCCCAGCCGCTGCCGGCGTAATCCGCGAGGTCCGAGCGCACCGCCTCCGGCAGCCTGTCCTCCTCGTGGAAGGCATCGACCCGGTCGATCCGGCGGGCGGCCTCGACCCGCGCGGCGGTGAGGTGCTCGGCGGCGTAGAGCGGCGTGCGCGACAGGCCCGAATAGAGGACCGCGAAGGCCTGGTAGCATAGGAGCGTGGTGTCGGCGGACAGCCGCGGATTGGTGAGGACCGGGGGCGTGCCGCCGGCGAAATGCTCCGGGCAGTTCCGCGCCAGCGCCGGGGCGGCCGAGACCACCAGGAGCAGCAGGAGGGCGCGGCCGGCCGGCGACACCCGCGAGCGGAGCGGAGCGATGCTCGTCACGCGCAGATCCGGACCCGGCGCAGGCCCTCGGGCGTCGGGCGCACCCGCCAGGTGCACACCGGAACCCGGCGCCGCGAGACGGTGTCGCAGGTGCGGTCGGACCGCGTGCAACGAGGCAGGTGCGGCAGCCAGGCGGGATCGAGCGCCGGATAGAGCGGCACAGCCCGCGCGTCTCCCGACAGGCCCGGCAGGAGGCTCTGCGCCGTCAGCAGAACGCCGAGGACGAGCCAGCGTACCGGTATCGACCGTCCCATCTGACCTCCGAGGGGAGTGCGTATTGGCCCAATCGCGCCGTCTCTCGCACATTCTAGGGCATCCCCGCGCAGGTGTCGCCTCGGGGTTGGAATTCACCGTGAGTTCAGAATGTTCTTCGGAGTTGCTACGTCGCGCACAACCGCAACCGGCGCGTCAGCGCGCGGCCGATGGCGCGATCGGCCGCTTGCGGTATAACGGCCGCCATCTGCGAGGATCCCCGGCGTGCCGCCGCGCGGGATCCGCCCCCGAATGAGCGAGTGTCACGACGTGTCCGATCTGGTCCTTCCCCTCCTCGACCGCGTCCGCATTCCTGCGGACCTGCGCCAGCTGCCCGAGAGCGACCTGACGCAGCTCGCCGCCGAGCTGCGCGCCGAGACCATCGATGCCGTCTCGGTCACCGGCGGCCATCTCGGCGCGGGCCTCGGCGTCATCGAGCTCACCGTCGCCCTCCACTACGTCTTCAACACCCCCGACGACCGCATCATCTGGGATGTCGGCCACCAGGCCTATCCCCACAAGATCCTCACCGGCCGCCGCGACCGCATCCGCACGCTGCGCCAGGGCGGCGGCCTGTCGGGCTTCACCAAGCGCTCCGAGAGCCCCTACGATCCCTTCGGCGCGGCGCACTCCTCCACCTCGATCTCCGCCGGCTTGGGCATGGCGATCGGCCGCGACCTCTCGGACGCCGCGGCACGAGCCCGCGGCGAGACGCCGCCGCGCCGCAACGTGGTGGCGGTGATCGGCGACGGCTCGATCTCGGCCGGCATGGCCTACGAGGCGATGAACAATGCCGGCGCGCTGAAGTCCCGCCTGATCGTCATCCTCAACGACAACGACATGTCGATCGCGCCCCCCGTCGGCGCGATGTCGTCCTACCTCGCCAAGCTCGTCTCGGGCGACACCTACCGCTCGCTCCGCGACACCGCCAAGCAGTTCGGCCGCCTGCTGCCGAAGGCCCTCTACGACACCGCCGCCCGCGCCGAGGAATATGCCCGCGGCATGCTCGCCGGCGGCGGCACGATGTTCGAGGAGCTCGGCTTCCACTATGTCGGGCCGATCGACGGCCACAACCTCGACCACCTGCTCCCCGTGCTCAAGAACGTGCGCGACGCGCCGGACGGCCCGGTGCTGGTCCACGTCGTGACCCAGAAGGGCAAGGGCTACGCACCCGCCGAGGCCGCCGCCGATCGCGGCCACGCGGTGGTGAAGTTCGACGTGGTGTCGGGCAAGCAGACCAAGGCCAAGCCCAACGCGCCGGCCTATACGCGGGTGTTCGGCGAGAGCCTGATCAAGGCGGCCGACATCGACGACAAGGTGGTGGCGATCACCGCCGCGATGCCGTCGGGCACCGGCGTCGACCTGTTCGCCAAGGTGCATCCGGAGCGGACCTTCGACGTCGGCATCGCCGAGCAGCACGCGGTGACCTTCGCGGGCGGCCTGGCGACGGAGGGGTTCAAGCCGTTCTGCGCGATCTACTCGACCTTCCTGCAGCGCGGCTACGACCAGCTCGTCCACGACGTGGCGTTGCAGAACCTGCCGGTGCGCTTCGCCCTCGACCGGGCCGGCCTGGTGGGGGCGGACGGGGCGACCCATGCCGGCGCCTTCGACCTGGCGTATCTCTGTTGCCTGCCGAACATGACGGTGATGGCGGCGGCCGACGAGGCCGAGCTGGTGCACATGGTGGCGACCGCGCACGCGCATGATACGGGGCCGATCGCGTTCCGCTATCCGCGCGGCGAGGGCGTCGGCGTCGAGCTTCCCGAGAAGGGCGAGGTCCTGGAGATCGGCAAGGGCCGGGTGATCCGCCGTCCCGAGGGCGCGCGGGTGGCCCTGCTGAGCCTCGGCACGCGTCTGGCGGAGGCGCTGAAGGCGGCCGAACGCCTGGAGGCGGCCGGCATCGCCGTGACGGTGGCGGATGCGCGGTTTGCCAAGCCGCTCGACGAGGCGCTGATCCTGGATCTGGCATCGAGCCACGAGGTTCTGGTGACGCTGGAGGAGGGGTCTGTCGGCGGGTTCGGTGCGATGGTGCTGCACCTCTTGTCGTCGCGCGGGGCGCTCGACGACGGCAAGGTGCGGGTGCGGACGCTGACCTTGCCGGACAGCTACCAGGACCACGACTCGCCGGAGCGGATGTATGCCGAGGCCGGGCTCGATGCGGCCTCGATCGTCAAGGTCGTCGAGGCCACGCTGCCGGCGCGCGAAACGGCGGCCGAACGCGGGGGGCGCCTGCGCCTCGCCTGAGAGATCGCACCGACGGGTTCATCCCGGTGGCAGGTCGCTGATGCGCGGGCGGCACGCCCATCCGCGATCGGTCGCGCATGCCTTGCGGGCATGGCGCCGGGCTGGCAGAAGCGGCCCGGCTTCCCGAATTGATGTCCGAATTGATGTCATTGTCGGACGAGCGGGCCCACCGCCCGAGCCGCCGAGAAGGAACGCATGAACGAGGCCCAGCACAGCAGCGCATCCACGTCCGGATTCGAGCCCGGCCCGGTGCTGATCACCGGCGCCAGCGGCTTCCTCGGCCCGGCGCTCGTGGACGTGTTCCGCGCCGCCGGCTTCCCGGTGCGGGTGCTGGTGCGCGCCACGAGTCCGCGCACCAACCTGACTTGGCCCGACGTCGAGATCGTCGAGGGCGACATGCGCGACCCCGAGGCGGCGGCGGCCGGCATGCGCGGCATGCGCTACCTCGTCCATGCGGCGGCGGATTACCGGCTCTGGGCGCCGGACCCGGACGAGATCGTGCGCACCAACCGCGACGGCACCCGGGCCCTGATGCGGGCGGCGCTCGAGGCTGGTGTCGAGCGGGTCGTCTATACGTCGAGCGTCGCCACCATCAAGCCGCACGACGACGGCACCCCGGCCGACGAGACCCGGCCGCTGACACCGGAGACCGCCATCGGCGCCTACAAGCGCAGCAAGGTGGTGGCCGAGCGGGTGGTCGAGGAGATGGTGGCCCGCGAGGGCCTGCCGGCGGTGATCGTCAATCCCTCGACCCCGATCGGCCCCCGCGACGTCAAGCCGACCCCGACCGGGCGGATCATCGTCGAGGCGGCGAACGGCAAGATGCCGGCCTTCGTCGATACCGGCCTCAACCTCGTCCATGTCGACGACGTGGCGAAGGGCCATCTGCTGGCCCTGCACAAGGGCCGGATCGGCGAGCGCTACATCTTGGGCGGCGAGGACGTGCTGCTGTCGCGCATGCTCGCCGACATCGCCGGCCTCGTCGGGCGAAAGCCCCCGACCGTGCGGCTGCCGCGGGCGGCGGTCTATCCCGTCGCCTTCGTGTCCGAACTCGCCGCCCGGATCACCGGCAAGGCGCCGCTCGCCACGATCGACGGCATCCGGATGTCGCGCTACCGGATGTTCTTCTCCGACGCCAAGGCGCGGGCCGAACTCGGCTACGCGGCCCGGCCCTACCGCGACGGCCTGTCGGACGCCGTCGCCTGGTTCCGTCAGGCGGGATACATCCGATGACCACCGTCACCGAGGCGCGCTCCGGCAAGGGGCACCGCGACGAGAACTTTCCGGTCGCCTCGCACCTGATCCATCCGCGCCACCGCGGCCCGATCCTGGATTTCTACTATTACGTCCGCGCCGGTGACGATGTCGCCGACAATGCGGGTCTGTCGCCCGAGCAGAAGATCACGCTCCTCGATCGTCTCGCCGACGCGCTGACGGCTGAGGGCCCCGACGATCCGGAAGCCGCGCCCTTGCGCCGCTCGCTCGCCGAGCGCGGTCTGCCGCCGCGCCACGCACTCGAACTGCTCGACGCGTTCCGGATGGACGCCCACAAGACGCGCTACGAGACCTGGGACGAGCTGGCGCATTACTGCCGCTACTCGGCCGTCCCGGTCGGCCGCTTCGTCCTCGACGTGCATGGCGAGGATCCGGGCCGCACCTGGCCGACCTCGGACGCGATCTGCACCGCTCTCCAGGTGATCAACCACCTCCAGGATTGCGGCAAGGATTTTCGCAACGTCGACCGGGTCTACCTGCCGCGGGAGACCCTGGAGAAGCACGGCGCCCGGATCGAGGATCTGGCCGGTGAGCGCGCCACCCCGGCGCTCCGCGCCGTGATCAAGGACCTGGCGCAACGCTGCCTCGATCTCCTCGAGGAGGGCCGGCCCCTGCCGGATCTCATCGACGACACCCGGCTCGCCATGGAGATCGCGGCGATCCACCGCCTCGCGGTGCTGCTCGCCCGCGGTCTGCTGGTGCGCGATCCGCTGAGCGAGAAGGTCCATCACGGCAAGGCCGCCTTCGCGCTGACCGCGCTCGGCGCCGCCGCCACCACGCTCGCCCGGCGGCCGTTCCGCCGCCATCTCCATCCGGCCCTGCGGGGAGCCCGTTCGTGACCGCCCTCGCCTCCCAGACCCCAGCCCAGGCCGAGGCGTCCGCCGAGGCCCCGGCCCTGCCGGCTGCCGGCTCGTCGTTCTACACCGCCATGCGGCTGCTGCCGGCCGAGCAGCGCGACGCGATGTACGCGGTCTATGCCTTCTGCCGCGCCGTCGACGACGTGGCCGACGATGGCGGTGCCCGCGAGGTCCGCGCGGCCGAGCTCGACCGCTGGCGCGCCGATATCGACGCCCTCTATGCCGGCCGCCCGGTGCCGCGGACACAGGCCCTCGTCGGCCCGGTGCGCCAATTCGGACTCAAGCGCGAGGACTTCCAGGCGGTGATCGACGGCATGGCGATGGATGCCGAGGCCGACATCGTCGCCCCCGATTCGGCCACCCTCGACCTCTATTGCGACCGCGTCGCCAGCGCCGTCGGCCGGCTCTCGGTGCGGATCTTCGGCCTTCCCGAGGAGCCCGGCATCAGGCTCGCCCACCATCTCGGCCGGGCGCTGCAACTCACCAACATCCTGCGCGACATCGACGAGGATGCCGAGCGCGGCCGGCTCTACCTGCCGGCCGAGCCGCTGGCGGCGATCGGGCTGTCCCATCCTACCCCGGAATCGGCCCTCGCCCATCCGCGTCTCGGGGAGGTCTGCGCCCGGCTCCTCGACGAGGCGCAAGGGCATTACGATGCGTCCTGGGCGATCATGAACCGCGAATCGCGCCGGGCCACCAAGGCGCCCCGGATCATGGGCGCGGCCTATCACCTGATCCTCGTCGGCCTGCGCAAGCGCGGCTGGGCGGCGCCCCGCGTGCGGGTCAAGCCCGGCAAGCTCGCGCTGATCGGCGTTCTCCTGCGTCACGCGATCGTCTGATGGGCACAGTCCATGTTCTCGGCGCCGGCCTTGCCGGCCTTTCGGCGGCCCTGCGGCTGGCCAAGGCCGGCCAGCGCGTCGTGGTGCACGAGGCGGCCAAGCAGGCCGGCGGGCGCTGCCGCTCCTATTTCGATCCGACCCTCGGGCTGACGATCGACAACGGCAACCACCTGCTGCTGTCGGGCAACCGCGACGCCCTCGACTTCCTGACGCTCGCCGGCGCCCCCGAGGGCGTGCTCGCCGGGCCTGACGAGGCCGCCTTCGCCTTCGCCGACCTCGCCACCGGCGAGCGCTGGACCCTGCGGCCGAATGCCGGGCGCCTGCCCTGGTGGGTGCTCGATGCCCGCCGGCGGGTGCCGGGCAGCCGCGCCCGCGACTATCTCGCCCCCCTCGGCATCTTCCGCGGAGCGACGCGCTCGGCCACGATCGGCGAGAGCATGGCATGCGAAGGACTGCTGTGGGACCGGCTGTGGCGTCCGGTGCTGCTCGCGGCCCTCAACACCGAGCCGCAGGAGAGCGATGCGGGGCTTGCCGCCACCATCCTGCGCGAGACCCTGGGGGCCGGCGGCCGGGCCTGCCGGCCGCTCGTTGCCGTCGAGGGCCTGTCGGCGGCCTTCGTCGATCCGGCTCTGGCAGCCCTGGCGAAGGCCGGCGCGGAGGTGCGTCTCAGTCGGCGCCTGCGGGCGCTCGGGATCGAGAACGGGCGCCTGACCCGGCTCGAGTTCACGGATGGCGCCGAGGAACTCGGGCCCGACGACGCGGCGGTGCTGGCCCTGCCGCCCTGGGTCGCCGCCGACCTGATGCCGGGTTTGGAGACGCCGCAGAGCCACCGCTCGATCGTCAACGCGCATTTCGCGGTTCCCCCGAAGCCCGGGGCGCCGCTGCTCCTCGGCGTCGTCGGCGGCGTGACCGAGTGGCTGTTCTCCTATCCCGACCGGCTCTCGGTGACGATCAGCGGCGCCGACCGCCTGCTCGACGTGCCGCGCGAGGAGCTTGCCCGCACGATCTGGGACGAGGTTTCGCGGCTCTCTGGCTACGCCGGCGAGCCCCTGCCGCGCTGGCAGATCGTCAAGGAGAAGCGCGCCACCTTCGCGGCAACGCCGGCAGAAGCGGCGCGCCGGCCGGGGGCGCGCACGCAGATCGAGAACCTGGCGCTCGCCGGAGACTGGACCGCGACCGGGCTGCCCTCGACCATCGAGGGCGCGATCCGGTCCGGGGCGACGGCGGCGCAGGTAATGGTCAGTAACCGTAGCAACGCTGCGTTGCGTGGAGCCGCTTGACGCCAGGGCCCGGTTTCGGGAACAGCGTGAGCGTGCGCGGCGTTTTGTGCACTGCGAAAATATACCGGGATGGCATCATGGGCGGCGGGGCGGAGCCGCCCTCACCAGAGGAAGGCAGAGACACCGTGGGCAAGGTCGAGACGCTGCAACGCAAGAGCACGCAGGACATCACCCTCGACGAGGTCGAGCGGCGGGTCTCGGCCGCGTCCCGGGCGCTGACGCAGCTGGCGCATGCCGACGGGCATTGGTGCTTCGAGCTCGAGGCGGACGCCACCATCCCGTCCGAGTACATCCTCTACCACCACTTCCGTGCGTCGATCCCGCCGCGGGAGCTGGAGGAGAAGATCGCCGTCTACCTGCGCCGGACGCAGAGCCCGCTGCATCACGGCTGGGCCCTGGTCCACGAGGGGGCGTTCGACATGAGCGCGTCCGTCAAGGCGTATTTCGCCCTGAAGATGATCGGTGACCCGATCGACGCGCCGCACATGCGCCGGGCCCGCGAGGCGATCCTCCAGCGCGGCGGCGCGGCGCATGCCAACGTCTTCACCCGCACCCTCCTCGCCCTCTACGGCCAGGTGCCGTGGAGCGCCGTGCCGGTCATGCCGGTCGAGGTGATGCTGCTGCCGCGGTGGTTCCCGTTCCACCTCGACAAGGTGTCGTACTGGGCCCGTACCGTGATGGTGCCGCTCTTCGTGCTCCAGGTGAAGAAGCCCCGGGCCAAGAACCCGCGCGGGATCGGCGTGCGCGAGCTGTTCACCCAGGATCCGGAGCGGATCCGGCGCTGGCCCTCCGGCGCCCAGGAATCCTCGCCGTGGCGTCCGGTCTTCGCGGTCATCGACGACATCCTGCGGGTGGTCGAGCCGTTCTTCCCGAAGAAGCCCCGGGCCCGCGCCCTCGACAAGGCGGTGGCCTTCGTCAGCGAGCGGCTGAACGGCGAGGATGGGCTCGGCGCCATCTACCCCGCCATCGCCAATTCGGTGCTGATGTACGAGGCACTCGGCTACCCGGAGGACCACCCGCTGGTCGTCACCGCGCGCTCGGCGGTGGAGAAGCTCGTCACCGTCAAGGAGCACGAGGCCTACGTCCAGCCCTGCCTGTCGCCGGTCTGGGACACGGCGCTCGCCGCCCACGCGCTGATGGAGGCTGGCGGGCCGGAGAACGAGCGCCAGGCCCGCGCCGCCCTCGAATGGCTCAAGCCCCTCCAGGTGCTCGACATCAAGGGCGACTGGGCCGCCCGCAAGCCGGACGTGCGCCCGGGCGGCTGGGCGTTCCAGTACAACAATGCCCATTACCCCGACCTCGACGACACCGCCGTGGTGGCGATGGCGATGGACCGGGCGCAGACCCGCCTCGGTCCCGGCGAGGGCGGCTCGGACTACACCCAGTCAATCGCACGCGCCCGCGAGTGGATCGAGGGCCTGCAGAGCCGCGACGGCGGCTTTGCCGCCTTCGATGCCGACAACACCTATCACTACCTCAACTACATCCCGTTCTCCGACCACGGCGCGCTGCTCGACCCGCCGACCGCCGACGTCACTGCCCGCTGCATCTCGATGCTGGCGCAGCTCGGCGAGACCAAGGAGACGAGCCCCGCCCTCGCCCGCGCCGTCGACTACCTGCTGGCCGACCAGGAGGAGGACGGCAGCTGGTACGGCCGCTGGGGCATGAACTACATCTACGGCACCTGGTCGGCGCTCTGCGCGCTGAACGCCGCCGGACACGACCCGGCCTCCGCGCCGGTCCGCAAGGCGGTGGAGTGGCTGGTCGCGATCCAGAACCCGGATGGCGGCTGGGGCGAGGACGCGGCGAGCTACAAGCTCGAATATCGCGGCTACGAGCGGGCCGGCAGCACCGCCTCGCAGACCGCCTGGGCGCTGATCGCCCTGATGGCGGCGGGCGAGGCCGATCACCCGGCGGTGGCCCGCGGCGTCAATTATCTCGCCCGCACGCAAGGAGCCGACGGGCTGTGGGGCGAGGAGTTCTACACCGGGACCGGCTTCCCGCGGGTGTTCTACCTGCGCTATCACGGCTACGCGAAGTTCTTCCCGCTCTGGGCGCTGGCGCGCTACCGCAACCTCCAGCGGGGCAACAGCCGCAAGGTCGCGGTGGGGATGTAGCGAGGGGCCGGGCCCGCGGCGCAACCGCGCCGGCCCGGAACGACCGCCCGGGCTCGGGCATTCCCCGGGCCGGGAGCCCCGCGATGACCCTGTACAGCTACCACATCTCCCACGAGCAATGCCCGCCCCGGGCGCTGCTCGCGCTGGCCCAGCGGGCCGAGCAGGCCGGCTTCGACGGGGCCTTCTCCTCCGACCATCTCCAGCCCTGGTCGGCGAGCCAGGGCGAATCCGGCTTCGCCTGGGCCTGGCTCGGTGCCGCGCTCCAGGCGACCGAGCGGCTGACCTTCGGGATCATCTCGGTGCCGGGGGGGTGGCGCTACCATCCGGTGGTGCTGGCGCAGGCCGTGGCGACCCTCGGGCAGATGTTTCCCGGCCGGGTGCCCTGGGTGGCGCTCGGCAGCGGTCAGGCGATGAACGAGCGCGCCACCGGCGGGCCGTGGCCCGACAAGGCCGAGCGCAATGCCCGTCTGCGCGAGGGCGCCGAGATCATGAGGGCGCTGCTTGCCGGCGAGACCGTGACCCAGCGCGGGCGCCTGACGGCGGTCGACGCCAGGGTGTGGTCGCTGCCCGAGACTCCGACCCGCCTCGTGGGTGCAGCCACCAGCGTCGAGACCGCTGCCTGGCTCGGCACCTGGGCCGACGGGCTTCTCACCGTCGGGACGAGCCCCGAGACCCTGGGGCCGATCGTCGACGCCTTCCGGGAGAATGGCGGCGCCGACAAGCCGGTCTTCCTCAAGATGGATCTCAGCTACGCCCCCGATCCGGCCGAGGCCCTGCACCAGGCCCACGCCGAGTGGCGCTTCAACGCCCTGCCCGCCTCGGTCGCCTGGGAGCTGCCGCGCCCAGCCGATTTCGAGGCCGCCGCCCGGTTCCTGCGGCCCGAGGACATGCACGAGGCGGTGCTGATCTCCCACGACCTGCCGGCCCTGACCGAGCGCATCGCGGCTTGCGCGGCGCTGGGCTTCGACAGCATCGACCTGCATCAGGTCGGCGGCAACCAGGCGGCCTTCATCGACGCCTTCGGCGAGCGGGTTCTGCCGGCGCTCCACGGCCGCAAGGCCCCGGTGATCGAGTTCGATCCGTTCGGGCGCAAGCCCGCGGCGCGGGCGGGATAGCCTTCCGGACTTCTTGCGGGATGTTTTGGCCCGAACGAAAAAAGGCGCCCGACCGGCCGGTCGGGCGCCTGTCTCGGTCATGCGATCCGGATCAGTAGCCGTAATAGAAGCGGCGCGGGCCGTAATAGGGCCGCCGCCAGTACGGCCGCGGGCCGTAATAGCCGTAGCGCAGGCCGTAGACCGGCCGAGGCCCGTAGAACGGACGGCAATAGCCGAAGCGGTTCGGGATGAAGCCCGGCCCGCAGCCGCCTGCCACTCGCGTCACGCCCGTCTCCGGCGCGAGCGTGCCCGCCGCGCCGAGGCCGATCGGGGCGGCCTGCGCGGTCGATGCAAGACCCAAGCTACCGATCAGGCCACCCGCGACGAGGGCGGCCATCCCGAGCCCCTTGACGTGCATCATCGTGGGATCTCTCCTTGAGTGAGGGGCGGCCGCGAGGACCGCCCTGCCCCACCAGGAAAGGACTAACGACCTGAATGCACGATGAGCGCGCCTGTCGGCTCCCGCTCATCGCGGATGCATGTCAGCGCTTGGGCGTCTCCGGTGCCGGCCCGGAGACCACCGGATCGGCCGCGGTCCGCATGGCCGCCCCGCGCCCGCGGCCCCGCCGGCTCTGGCCGAGACCGGAACTCTTGGCGAGCTCGGAGCGCTGGGCGGCGTAGTTGGCGGCGACCATCGGATAGTCCGGCGGCAGCCCCCATTTCTGGCGGTAGGCTTCCGGCGTGAGGCCGCGCCCGGCGAGGTGGCGCTTGAGCGTCTTGTAGGGCTTGCCGTCCTCGAGGCTGATGATGTGGTCGGGCGTGACCGTCCGGCGGATCGGCACCGGCGGCGTCGCCCGTTCGGGCTCCGGCGCGGGGGCCGCGCCGAGCTGGCTCAGCGAGGTATGCACGGCCGCGATCAGTCCCGGCACGTCCGCAGCCGGAACGGAGTTGTTCGCCACATAAGCCGACACGACGTCGGCGGCGAGCTCGATCAGGTCGAGCGATCGGGTGGGGTCTTCGTTGGTCATGGCGCACCAGATCGAAGTGACCGGCTCAAGAGGACACGTAAGTCCGCTGGCGTCAACCACAGAGGATATGCGTCACGACAGTTTTCGACAGTCGCGATACGAAATAGAAAAAGTATCGCACGCGATTGATCGGATCAGACTGCGCCGCGCCGGTGGTGGCCGGCCTTGGCGGCGCCGGGGCCACACCCGCCCGGATATCGTACTAGCCCGTTGGTCCCGACGGTTTTTTCGTAAGCGGCGGTTTCCCCTCGGCGGGGAAATGCCCTAGCTGTTGCTGCACTGCGCCATCCGGCGTCTCGTTCCTGTCTGCACGATCCCAAGACCTCCCATGACCGACAAGAACCGCCGCTTCCTGGTTGCCGGCACGGCCGCCGGTCTCGCCTCGACCCTGCTGGCGAGCGCGTGGTCCCGCCCCGCCCTCGCCTGGACGGACCAGGATTTCGCCCCCGTCCGGCGCCGGCGCTCCCGCGATCCGGTCCCGGCCGATGACGGCACGTTCTACGACACGCGCGGCCAGGCCCAGCAGGACCCGTATTACCGCGGCGAGCCCGCTCCCGCCGCGGCGCCGGAGGAGGACTCGTTCTGGGGCGGCCGGCGCGAGGTGGCGCCGCCGCAGCCGGGCGCGGTCGATCCGGGCGCCACGGTCGTGGTCGATGACGGACCGATCGACTATGCCCGCGCCTATGCGGCGCTCGACACCGAGCCGTTCCCGATCCCGGCCTTCCGTTGGCGGAAGGCCAACCCGTCCTTCCTGCGCCAGGAGGTCGCCTATGGCGGCCGCTACGCGCCCGGCACCATCGTGGTCGATCCGCGGGCACGCCACCTCTACCTGGTCCAAGAGGGCGGCCGGGCCCGCCGCTACGGCGTCGGCGTCGGCCGCCAGGGCTTCGCCTGGAACGGGGTCGCCACCGTCAACTCCAAGCAGGCCTGGCCGGACTGGTACCCGCCCAAGGAGATGATCGCCCGCCAGCCGGCTTTGGCCCGCAGCGTCTCCAAGCTGCAGAGCGGGCTCGGCGTGCCCGGCGGCCCGCGCAACCCGCTCGGCGCCCGCGCCCTCTACCTGTGGCAGAACAACAAGGACACGCTCTACCGCATCCACGGCACCACCGAGCCGGAGAGCATCGGCCGCAGCGTCTCCTCGGGCTGCATCCGGATGATCAACCAGGACGCGATCGACCTCTACGCCCGGGTGCCGGTGGGCGCGCAGGTGGTGGTGCTGGGCTGATCTCGCGGGCCCGGGGGGCTGCCGCGAGGCCTTCCTGCCTCGTGGCGGCCCTACCCGTCTTCGGGGCGAGCCCTATTCCGGCGGCTGAACCTTCGGGCTCGGGACCGCCTGCGCGGTCGCCGGGTCGGCCAGGATCGCCTTGACGGTCGGCACCGCGGCGGCGGCGGCGACGAGGCCGGTGTTGCGCCGGGCGTAGAGGCCCCAGATCGTGACGATGAGCGTGACAAGCGCGCCGGTCAACGTGGTGGCGGTGTCGGCGTCGATCCAGCCGCGCCCGACGGCGATGCCGCCGCCGAACTGCAGCAGGGTACGCAGCAGCGCGGTGAGTTGTTCCGGGTTCATGAGATGCTCCTGGTGAAGGCCGGGATGTCCGCGTCAGACTGCGACGGGCGTGCCGCAGGCGGGGCAGGTGATCCGCGCGGCGGGCCGGTACGGAGCGGTGTGGAACGCGAGGGCGGCGGCCCGCACCTCCTCGACCCGTCGAGCCCAGCCGCGGCCGAAGCGCGGCCAGGTCGAGAGCGCCCGCAGGAACGCCAGCCGCCCGTCGTCCAAGGCATCGATCAGCATCGGCACGTCCCGGCCCGCGAGTGCCGCCAGAGTCACCGGCCCGAGCCGCCCGTCATCGGCGAGACCGAGGGCACGTTGCAGCCCGATCACGGCCCGCCGCGGCCCGCTGTTCACCGCGAAGTCGAACAGCGCGTAATCGAGCCCCGCCGGTAGGGCGTCGCCCTGGATCGCGTCCCAGAACCGGCGCCGGTAGAGCGGAGCCACGGAGGCCGGTGTCAGCGCCCGCACCTCTGCCTTCGTCGCCGGCCGGCCGAGCCAGAGGCTCAGCGTGCCGATCGTGACGCCGAGGTTCGTCGCCCCTCCCGGGTCGGCCGGATCGTCCGACCATCCCCCCTCGTGTGTCAGGACGAGGATCAGCCCGCGCTCGAACGTCGTCGCGACCATACCGTCTCTCCAGGTTGTGCAGGATGTGCGGCGCGATGGAGCAGCACCCGATCGCACGGCAATCGGGTGCTGCTACAAGTCATTGTTTTTGAAGAATTTTCTGCGACGAGCCGGTATCTCCGTCGTCGGAGAATGCTCCCGTCGGGTGGCCCGGACGTCCGACCGCGATCAGAGGGCGGCGGCCGCGCGCCACAGTGCGTCGAGCGCCGCCGCATCGTAGCCGAGCGCCGCGCCGAGCTGCGCCACCATCGGGTGGCCGCGCTCGAACGCCGTCGCCCCCGACAGGAGCATTCGGGCGGCGAACTGCTCCACGGCTGGCAGGGCCGCCACCGCCGCGGCGATCGGCGCCGGAAGCTGGCCGGTCATCACCGCCGCCAGCGCCGCGTCGGGCGTGATCGCGCCGGCCTGCGCCAGCGCCTGGAAGAACTGCCGATCCGAGATGGCAGCCGGCACCAGGGCGGCGGGAGCGGCCGTCACCGCGGGCACGTTCCCGCTCGCCCGCCACGCCTCGAAGGCCTGCCGGTCGAGGTTGGCCGGGTCGTCGGGGATTTCGGCGCCGTCCTCGCGCCGCACGACATCGCCGATCGGGGTGCGGATCAGATGATAGATCATAGCTCGGCGCTCGCCGTCATGTTGACCAGCACCCCGTATTGGGTTTGATCGTAGAGATACGCGTTCAAAGCTATCCTCGAACCACCCGAAAGGACGCGCACGTCAGTATCGAGATTGTTGGCGTAGGCGTATCCGGCTGCGCCGCTCTTGGGGCTGTAAAGCGTCACACTTGGCGAAACCCGCATCCCACCCGGAAGCAAGACAGTGAAGATGGTCGCCCACTGTGACTGTGACGGATAGAAATTTGAAAAGGCAGCCGCAGCATTCGGCGTCCCGGGCGCGACCCCGTCGTACGAACTGAGGTAATACCGCAGGCAGCGATACATTTCGTCGTCACGCCGCTCGAACACCGTGCGGCTTTTGCCCGGCTCGACCTGCGGTTGGGCGAGCGTCCCGGTGCCCCACTCCACGGTCAGGTTGGCGTCGGCAGCGAGCCCGGTCGCCACGATCGGCGAGGCCGCATAGGCGCCGCCGTTGACCCTCGCTTGCGCCGTGCCGAGCCATGACGCGGTGTAGGTGCCGCCCTCCGTCATGTAGAGCGCGCCCTCGATCACCTGGACGAGCGTCCCGGCCCAGATGGTCAGCGTCGTCACGCCGGCCGAGCGCGCGAAGGTGTAGGTGCAGCCGTTCCCGCCCGCCTTGAAGCCGTCATGGCCATAGGCATTCGCCGCCAGCGTCACCGTGCCGGACACGGCCCGCTGGTTGACCGTGAACCCGGCATTGCGCAGGCGGTTGCGGAACGGCAGCCCGAGACCGAGCGCGACGGACGCCGCACCGGTATCGGCTGCCGCCAGCACCGCCCGGCCGGTCGCGCCCGCATCCATGATGTCGGCCGCCACCGGGCCGACGAGCGGCTTGCCGGAGGCGCGGACGTAATCGACCACGCGCCAGTTGCCCGACGCATCCGAGACCGCCAGCGCCGTGTCGCCGGCGGCGGTGACGAGGCTGGCGCCCCCCGGCAGGACCAGGCTCGCCGCATTGTGCGTCAGCGTCGCCGCGCCGGTGAAGCGCAGCAACCGCACCCTGTTCGGGCCGGTGCCGAAGCCCGTGACCGTGCCGGTGCCGGTGAGCACCACCCGCAACGCCCCGAGCCCGCCGAGGTCGACCGTCGCGGCGATCGGCGTCGAGGCCTCCGCCGCCGTGAGATCGAGGCCGCCGGTCGCGCGGTCGACCCGCAGGGCCTCGCGCCAGGTGCCGCCATCGGCCGAGACCTTCAGGCGAAGGTCGTCGTCGCCGGTCAAGCCGATCTCGGCCCGGCCGGAAAAGCCGGACTGGAACAGCAGCGACAGGGTGTTGCCCGCGGCTTGCTTGTTGAGCGTGTAGCGCAGGTCCCCGGTCCCGCCCTCGCCGGTGGTCAGCGCCGTCCAGAGCACCTTGTTCAGCTTGGCGGCGAAGGGGTTCGCGGCATCGGCGGTGGTGCCGAGGCCCAGCCGCGTCAGGTTCTGCAACGCCGTCAGGGTCGACCGGAACGAGGCCCAGGCCGCGCCGGTGTAGGTGTAGAGGTCGGCTTCGTCCGCCACGAAGGCGAGCCAGCCGGGACGCGGCACGAAGGAGCGCCACGCCCCGTCCTGGTAGCGCACCACCCGGCCGGCCCAGCCCGACCACGCGCCCGTGGGGGAGGCAGCAGCGATCAGGTAGCGGTCGCCCTCGGCCGGGCTGGCGGGCGGCGCGGTCAGGTCCTTGTCGAGGACCGCGAGCTGCACCAGCGTGTCGAGGGCGACGAGCGCCTCGTTGTGGGTGACGTGCTTCTGCGCCTGCGCCGCTTGCAGGAGCGGCAGGGCGAGGTTGGCGGTTGCTGCGTCAGGCATACAGGGTCGCCCTCAGGGCCGCGCCGCGGCCGTAGGTTGCCGAGACTTGGTGGATGGCGACGGACAGGCTGGTGACCGGCCCGCCGAAATCGGCCGCCTGGTGGGCGGCGGTGTAGGTGACGGAGGGCGCCGACAGGTCGAACGAGCGGAGGACGGTGGAGCCCGCAGAGGGACCGGAGAGCACGTCGAGGGCATAGGCCTCAGTTTCCTCGGCCAACGGCACCTCGACCTGTTCCCACGGGTCGCCGTCGATCCGGGTGCGCCGAACCCACGACAGGACCAGGTCGCCCGACTCCGCCCGCTTCATCCGGGCCTGTGCCGGCGCGTAGGGGCGCAGGCCCACGCCCCGGAACGCCAGGGTGGCGCCGGTGAAGCTCGGATCGTCGGACGGCCGGCCGAGCGGTCCCCAGCGCCAGGCGAGCGGCAGGGTGCGCAGGGACAGGGGCATCCCGGACTGCACCAGGGCATCGGTGAGCACCACGAACGGGGCGCCGGCCGGGGTCGGGCTACCTGAGGCGAAGTCCGTCCCGAGCTGGCCGCGCAGGAGCGTGGACAGCCGATAGCGGCCGGGCGCGAGCAAGCTGGCCTGCGCCCATTGCAGCACCTCCCATTCCCCCGACGGCGTCAGCAGGGCCGCCACGTTGGCCCCGTTGAGCACGTCGATCTCAGGGGCGGAGGTCAGCTCGACCCCGCGCGGCACCTCGACATAGACCGCGCTCACCCGGTCCCACCGGGCGCACGGGCCCGGGTAGAGGTCGGCCGTCAGCCGCCCGATGATCGACCGGGCGCCCAAAGTCGCGTCGTCCGCGAAGGCCCCGCCGGCTGTCGAGCGCAGGACCGCCACCGGCGACCACGGCGCCGTGTAGGCGGCGAGGTAGGGCGCATGCGGCACCGCATCCGAGCGCAGGAGCGGCAGGTCGAGGAAGTGGAACAGCGCAACCCCGACCGTCGCCGGCGGCTCGGCCGGCCGCGGCGTCGCGGTGCCGTCCCGGTAGGCGAACACCGCCAGGTCCGTGCGGATGCCGCTCGCCGGCCGGCCCCCTTCCAGGCCGAGGCGGGTCAGCCGGTAATCGGCGCCGCTTCCGGCCAGCGACAGGGTGACGACATCGCCGGCATCGAGCGCCAGGCAGGACGGCGGCAGGGTGGCCCCGACCTGTTCGCGCTCGACCACGCCCTGATAGAGCAAGGCCTGTGCGATGCCCCGCGCCGCGCCCTCGTCGAGGCAGAGCGGCACCGCCACCCGCTGCACCGCGTTGGCCCGGCCGTTGGTGCGGCGCGCCTCGACCGATGCCGACTGGTAGCCCCGCTGCGGATCGATGTAGGTCAGCGCCACCACCCCCGGCAGCGCCGTCTCCTCGCCCCGCGTGCGCCGGTAGTCGCCCGCGCTGCCCTCCCGCGCCACCAGGTCGTCGGCGGTGAGCTGCGCCGCCGGCGCCCGGGCGAGCGGCGCGAAGACCATCCGCCCGGCCGACTCCGCCGCGTCGAAAAAGAAGCACGTCCGCAGCGGTTCGAGCGAGGCCCGTGGCGTCTGCACTTCGGTGACGGCGTAGCCCTCCACCAGGCCGTAGAGCTGGCCGACATCGATCGGCACAGCGAGGCCGCCGCACAGCTCGGCCACCACGTCGGCGATCGGTGCCAGGCCGAGGCGCCCGTTGATCCAATGGCCCAGCCGGTAGTTCGGCCCGTCGCTCCAGACGGAGGATTGGCGCGGGAAGTCCGGATAGGGCCGGGCGTCCCACGTCCAGACGAACAGCCGTTCCGGATCGACCATCCGGCCGCCATAGACGGACGAGACCGGATTGCCGCTCCCGCCCTGCCAGTAAGCCAAGGTGGCTTCCAGGTAGGCCCGTTGCGCCGCCGGATCGCGCCGTCCGTTCGAGTAGTAGGGCAGGAAGCTTTCCGACGACTTCGGGTCCACGAAGACGTTCGGTTGGTTCATGCCCTTGTCGATCGCGGCGCAGCCGAGTTCGATGAAACGGACCGGCTTAGCTTCCGGCACCCACCCCGTTGCGGAGGCCTGGCGCACCCCGCCCGGCCTGTCGCGATGCGGGTTCGACCACCAGGCGCGCAAATCCTTGATGCGGAAGACCCAGTGCTCACCGTAAGCGGTGTCAGTGATCGACACCCGGTTCTGTGCATCGCGATCGGCCGGCGTCGGATAGTACCAGTCGAACAGCTCGCCGGCGGCGACGTTGCCGGCGAGGTATCCCGGATCATAGGGCGAGGGCGCGCCCGATGTGAACGTGCTGCCCTTGGCGTCGAGATGGTCGAACCCGTCGCGCCAATCGGCGAGCGGCATGTAATTGTCGATCCCGACGAAGTCGATATTCGGGTTCGACCACAGCGGGTCCAGATGGAAATAGACATCGCTTGAGCCATCGGCCGGACGATGGTTCGCGTATTCCGTCCAGTCGGCCGAGTAGCCGAGCTTCGTGGCGCTCCCCAGGATCGCGCGCGCGTCGGCTGCGAGGCTTACGAGCTGCGCCACCGCTGGATAAGTCGAGGCGCCCGACCGCACGGTGGTGAGCCCGATCATCTCCGAGCCGATCAGGAAGGTATCGACCCCGCCCGCGGCCTCGGCCAGGCGCGCGCAATGCAGGATGAAGCGGCGGAAGGAGAATTCCGCCTTGGCGCTGATGACCGTCTTGCCGTTCCACGCCAGGTCCGACGGCGCCACGGTGCCGAAGAACGCCGCGACCTGGTCGGCTGCGGCGGCGGTCTTGTCGACGGTGCCGGGCCGGCCGGGGGCCGGATGGCAGGTCACCCGCCCGCGCCAGGGGAAGGCGGCTTGTTCCGCCCCGCCATAGGGATCGGGCAGGCCGTTGCCGGCCGGGATATCCATCATCACGAACGGGTAGAGCGTGACGGCGTAGCCCCGCTCCTTGAGCGCCCCGATGAGCTGCACCACCGACAGGTCGGAGGGCGCGCCGCCGAGGAGCGGCACTCCGGAGGCGCCGCCGCTGACGATGGAAGCCCCCGCCCGGTCGATCCCGCCGGCGAGCCATTCCGGCTTGGTGGTCTTCGATGCCGTCTCGGCCTTCGGGACGATGCGGCAGGCCGACAGCCGCAGGTCGGTGCCGTGCCAGGCGACCACGAGGGAGACGTGCCGGCAGGAAGGCGCCTCGACCGCGAGCTGATCCAGCGCCTTGAGCGCGTCGACCCCGCCGGACACCGTGTTCTGTCCTTCGATCCCGCCGAAGGTCGAGGCTTTGACCGGCACGGTGGCGTAGGTGAATTCGCCCATGCTCGGGATCATCGTGACTGCGGTCACCAGCTCCTCGAGGCGCGGCCGACCGGAGGCGTTGGGCGCGCGCCGGATCACTTCCGCCGTGATGACCGGGACCCGGTTGCCGAAGGCGGCGAGCGGCAGATCCTCGAACACGATGTAGGCGAGCCCCCGATAGGCCGGGGCGCTGGCGGCGCCCTCGATCGCCGAGATTTTCGGGTCCGGCCCCTGCGCCTCGTCGCCGAGATGGATCCGGGTGCCGTAGGCGGACAGCGCGATCGGCTTGCCGTCGGCCCAGACCTGGCCCACGGCGACGATCGGGCCTTCGCACAGGGCGATCGCCACGCTGACGCTGTAGGAATACGTGACGTTGAAGGCCTTCTGACCTCCGCCGCCCTTGCCGCCGGAGGATTTGACCTTCTCGACCGTCTGCACTTCCTTGAGCTTGGTCGCCCAGATGATCTGGCCGCCGATGCGGACGCGGCCGAAGACGCGCGCGATGGCGGCGCCTTCGGTCGAGGCCGTGACGTGGAGGTCCGACAGGCGCGGGCCGAGATGGACCGGCGTCCTTGGCCGTGCGCCGAACATCGCCCGGTCGAGGGCGCTGCCGCCGGCCGCCCCCAGCGCCTGGCCGATCGCGCCGCCGATCGGGCCGCCGAGGGCCGAACCGGCCGCGTGGCCGACGGCCGAGAGGACGAGCGTGCTCATCGCTGGGGCTCCGGCAAGGTCTCGGGCAGGATGTCGGGCGAGGGTTCGGGGAAACGGAAGGCGTAGGCGATGCGCCGGGACCAGGCCGGCGGGATCCAGGTCTCGACGACGGCGTGGCCGTCATAGGCGTGGATCATGTGGGAGGTCCCCGAGAGGATCCCGCAATGCTTGGCCGGGAGACGGTCGCGCCAGCGAAACAGCAGCACGTCGCCGGCCCCGGCCGCGGCCGGATCGAGCGCCACGAGGTGGCGGTGGGCGGCGTCCCGCAGGGTCTCCCGATCCAGATCCTCGGCCCAGCTCGGGGTGTAGGGCGGCGGCACCTCCGGTTCGGCGCCGGTGAGTTCGGCATAGACGCCGCGCAACAGGCCGAGGCAGTCGCAGCCCGCCCCCCGCAAGGAAGCCTGGTGGTGGTAGGGCGTGCCGAGCCACGTCCGCGCCAGCGCGACGATGCGCGCGCGGGTGTCAGCCGAGGCGGCCTCCATCATTGTCGGCTCCCTGGACGGCGTAGGCCACGGCGTAGTCGTTGCCCGGCAAATCCGGGAAGCCGCGGAAGTTGAGGACGTTCGCGAACTTGTCCCGGCAGTTCGCCAGGGACTTGTCGCAGCCGGCGACGACCTGGAACGCGTCGCCGGGGTCGGGCGGGGCCGGCATCGGCTCCCACAGGTCGAGAGCCGCCAGCGGGCCGAGGCGGGCATGGGCCCGCACCTCGACGACCGCGCCGGCATTGGCCCCGGAGATCCAGACCAGCCTTCCGGCCTCGAACCAGCGGCTCGCATAGGCGGCAAGCCCGGAGGCGATGAGGCTGCGGGCGCTGCGCACCGTCGCCACCGTGCCGCTGCCGCGCATCGCCGGGGCGGCGGCGTCGACCCGGCAGCGGGCATCGCCGAAGAGCGCGTCGCAGGAGCGTTGGTAGAGCCGGCCGCGGGCCTGGTTGAGCCGGTCCGCGAGGCCCCGCACCTCCGCCGTGAAGGCGGTGGGCCCCCGCGAGACCTCGCCGATCCTGCCGGAGAGGACCAGCACCCGGTCGACCGGGCTCGCCCAGTCGACCCGCCAGACCGCGACCGCGGCGCCGTCGAACAGGCCGCGGGCGAGTTCGGATTCGGCCAGGCGCCCGCTGGTGAGGGCGCCGACGATCTCGAGGGAGTCGGGGCTGAGCCCCGTCCCCTGTTCGAGGGCGGTGCCGGTGGCGCCGCTCTCGGCCGAGCAGGTCACGCCGTCGACGGTCAGGTCCTCGTCGTGGTCGGTGAAGCCGAGGCGCAACCCGTCGGTGCGGGTGACGATCCAGCACTGGCACAGGGTGGTGACCCCGCTCGCGAGGCTGGCGGCGAGGCCGGGCGGCAGGGTCTTCATCGGCGAATCTCGATGATCGGGATGTCGGCGACCACTCCGGCGCGCAGGGCCTGGTGGTCGATCTCGATGCGGTCGGTGGCGAAGCGCACCGGCACGTCGAAGGTGAAGCCCGCCGTCACCACGGCGCCGAGGCCGGGCGCGGCCGCGAGCGTGATGCGGCCGCTGGCGGCGTCGAGCGCGAAGGCGGTGCTTGCGAGCGCCACGCCGCCGACCGCGACCGCGACCGAGCCGGCGACCGGTTTGGTGATCGGCCGGGCGTAGGGCGCGAAGGCGCCGCCATAGGTCTTGGCGAGCTGGAACACCCGCGTCGTCCCGTCGCCGGTTCCGAGGACCTGGTCGGTCGGCGCAGGGTCCCGGCCCGGGGGCGCGGAGGCATGGTCGAAGGTGTCGCGCCAGCGGAAGCCGTAAAGCGGCCCGCGCCTTTCCTCGAAGAAGGCGATCAGCAGGGCGACGTCCTCGGCCCGGCGCAGGGCCGGCCCCGCATCGTAGCGGCGGCGGGAATGGCGCCAGAGGCCGTTCCGCTCCTCGTCGCCGGAGCCGAGGGTGACGATCTCGGTGCGCCGCTCCGGCCCGCCGCGGGAGCCGTAGGAGAGCGCAAGGGGGAAGCGCACCTCGTGAAAGGGGCTGGGCATGGTTCTTCGCGCTCCCGATGCTCGCAAGGCCCGGCCACGGGCGAATTCTCACAGGCCCCTCAGGCCGCGCTGCACCGCCCGGGCCAGGGCGGCGCTGACCTGCGCTTCCGAGCGGTGGAAGCTCGGGGCGTCCGCGGCGGCGATCGAGACCGAGACCTGGACGCTGGGCGCCGGTGCCGATGCCGCGACGCCGTGCCCCGCCGGCAGGATGCGACCGGGCTGGAGCGGTACGAAGGTCTCGCGGCCGCTCTCGCCCACCGTGTAGGCGACGCCCGGGGTGACGGGACCGCCGGCGGCGCGGCCGGTCGGGTTCTGGGTCAGTCCGAGCGAGCCGAGGGCGTCGCCGATCAGGTCGGCGCCGGGGCTGCCGCGGCCGAACAGGCCGTCGAAGGCCCGGTCGAGGCCCCGGCTCGCGAGCGTGGTGGCGAGCCGGGCCACGACCGTGGTCAGGCGCTCGCCGTGCAGGATCGCGCCCTTGAAGCTGTCGGCGAGCGCAGAGCCGAGTTCCCGCGAGGCGGATTGCGCGGCGCGCTGCGCCGCCTCGGCCCGCTCCACCTGCGCGGTCGCGGCACCGTAGGCCTCCGCCACCTTGTCGACCTCCTCGCGGAGTGCCGGCGTCACCGCGAGGTCGGCTTTCTTGGCCGCCTCCAGCAGGCGGAACGCCGCCTCGGCCTTCGCGGCGGCGCCCTCCTCCCGGCCGACCGCATCGGCCTCGATCTTCAAAAGGCCGGTGCGCCGGGTGAGGCGCGCGACCTCGTCGCGAAAGGCGTCGTCCTCCGGCTCCGTGGCCTTGGCGGGCGTGGACGAGGACCGGGCCGGCGTCCGCGCGGGTCCGGGTCCGGGTCGGACCGGGGCGGCCGCTTCGGTTCCGGCGAGGCTGCCGCGGGGCGCGGCGTCGCTGATTGCGAAGGCATCACTGATCCGGGCGCGGATCGCCGCGCCATCGCTCGATGCCGCTTTCACCCGTTTGCCGAGATCGGCGACGAGGTCGGCGGCGGCCGGGACCTCGTCCGCGATGCTCCCGACCGCGCCCGCCACCGCCTCGAACCCCGCCACCGCCTCGCGGGAGGCAAAAGCAGCCTCGGCGAGCCGGGCGGTCAGACTGCCGACCGCGTCGTCGACCCGCCGCAGGGCGGTGCCGTCGCCGGCGGGGACGGCGCTCGCCTGCTCCAGCGCGCGCTGGAGCTTTCCCAGCGCCTCCGGCGCGGCCATGCGGGCGATCTCGTCGCGGACGTCGGTCCCGGCCCGCGCCATCGCGGCCGAGATGCGCCCGGCCCCGGCCTCGACGGCGCGCTCGGCCTGCCCCATCGCCTCCTCGGCGAGCGGCCCGGCCCGGGCGAGCTCGCGCTCATAGGCCTCGACATTGGCCTCCAGGGAGACCACCAGGCGCTCGATCTCGGTCGTCATGCGGGGGATCCGTGATCCGGGGCGCTCTGGAGCCAGGCCCAGAGCGCGTCCTCCTCCTGCGGCGTCGGGGCGTCGGCGGCGTCCGGGTCGCGGGCGCGGTTGAAGCCGTCGATGTAGGCGGCGAGCTGCCACAGGCTCATCGCCCGCAAGTCGGCGGCAGGCAGGCCCATGGCGGCGGCGGCCCCGTAGAAGGCCGCGAAGGCGATCCGCCCCTCCGGGCCAGCGGCCCCGACCGGGCGGCCGACCCGCTCGTCCTCGGCGCCCTCCAGCGCCGCCGCCAGCACCAGGGCGGCCTTGGCGATCAGCGGGATGCAGGGCAGCCCGTCGAGGCCTTTGGCGATGGCATGGGCCTCCGGCACCGGGGTGCCGCCGCCGATGAGGCCGAGGCGCAGCACGTCGCGCACGTCCCGGAACCGGTACAGCCGTCCGGCATGGAGCCGGTGCAGCAGGGCGGAGGGCCCTGCGCCGGTCGCCTCCTGGAGTGCCTCCAGGTCGCCGATGGCGAGGCGGAAGCGGTGGGTGGCGTCCTCGAGGGCGAGGTCGATATGGCCGTCACGGCTCATGGCACCCTCACGCGGCGGCCGTGAAGGCGACGGCCCCGGTCGATTGCAGCGCCACCGAGACGGTGCAGCGCTCGCCCCGCACGGCGCCGACCTCGAAGCTCGTGAGGTGAAACAGCCCCTCCCAGGCGCCGCCGCCATCGCTGCCGGCGCCGCTCACCTCGACCCGGGCCCGCACCGGCGCGTCGGATTCGTAGGCGGCGCGCCAGCGGGCGAGGCTCTGGCGCGCCATCACGCCCTTGCCGGAGACCGCGACCGACTTCGACACCGCGAACCGGTCGACGAAGGGGGCGGCATCCTCGTTGGCGCAGTCGGGCACCACCGCGCTGTTGGTCTCCTTCGTGAACTGCGCCGCGCGCTCGGTGAGGCCGCAGGGCGCCTCGAAGGTGCCGGCCTTCGCCAGGCTCTCGAGCTTCACGGCGATCGCCGAGAACGGCAGGGTGGTGGGCTGGGCCATGGGTTTGCTCCTGAAACCGCCCGGAGGGCGGTGCAGTGTGGCGGGCGCGAAGAGCGCCCCGTGGAGCGGGCACGGGAGCCCGAAGCGGCTCCCGGGCGCCTCAGCATCATTCGCCGAAGTGGTCATCCGGTTCGGCGATAAAATGATGCAAAAACAAGGAGCTAAGCAGGGTTGCCGCGTGCAGCTCTGCTTAGCGGAACGAAAGCCAAGGGAGCGGCGATGCTGGCATCGCAGAGACGACCGCCGGCGCTTGAGGCCAGCTCAAAACGCTTCGGCGGCGACCGCGCCGAAGCGGGCGACGCCGTGCCAGGAGCCGGGCCCGAGGGGTTCCGGCAGCACCAGGCTGCGCTCGTGCGACAGCCACAGCAGCTCGCCGCGGGCGAGCGTCAGGTCCGCCTCGTCGAGGGCGGCGGCGACGGCGGCGAGCAGCTCCTGCACGGGCTTTAAATCCCGGGCCCCGCGCAGGAAGGCGTGGACGGTCAGGCGGCAGGCGCAGCCGCGCCAGCCTTCCGCCTCGTAGGGGCCGACCTCCGGCGGATCGACCCGCAGGAACGGCCATTCCTCCCGGGCGCTCGCGACTTCGCGCACCCGGTCGCCGATCATGGGGCGCAAGGCCGGATCGGCGAGAAGGCGTGTCCGCACCGCCCGCAGGAGCTGGGGCGAGAGATCGAGTCCGGCCATCACCCCCTCCCCGCCAGGTGCGCGACCGGCGGGCCGATCACCGGCCGGGCCGCCCGCGTCGCGGTCCCGAATTCCCGGGCGGTCAGGCCCGGTGCCTCGACCGTGACGGCGGCGCCCGCCGGGGTCTCCGTCGCCTCGGCGCGTCCGTAGGGCAGTTCTTGCTGGATGTCGGCCGCGAGGGTGGTTGCGGCCTCCCGCGCGCGGGCCCGCGCGGCGGCGCTGCCGGCGCGGGCGAGGCGCGCGAGCCGCGCCCGGAGCGGGCCGGTCTCGGCTCTCTGGGTCACACGGGTCTCCCCTGGATGAGGGCGTGGCTGCCGGCGGGGTCGGTCTCCACCGCGACGATGCGGTGGCGGGCCCCCGCCAGGGTGATCTCGTCGTCCGGGTCCGGGGGGAGGCCCGGCGTGAGCACGATGGCCCGCACCAGGCGGCCCGGCAGGCCGGGTTCCTCGCCGGCCTCCCGGGCACCATCGATCCGGGCCCGGACGGGTTCGTCCGCGGTGCCGTCCGGGCCGGCCCGGTGCAGGACGGCCTCGTCGAAGAGGGGGGCGAGGACGCCGCCGAGATGGCGGCCGATTCCGTCGAGGAGACCCATCACACCACCGCCACGCCGATGCCGTTGCGGCGCATCACCTCGTGGAAGCGCCGCCCGTAGGAGGTCAGGCCGAGCGTGCCCGGAACGGCATCCGCGGGCGGGTCGCGGCGCTCCAGGTGGAGCGTGCCGCTGCGCAGCGCCCTGAGGTCGAGGGCGCCCGCCCGGGCGAGTTCGGCTTCCGCACCGCCCTGCCCGTCGAGCGTCAGGGTATGGGCGGCGTGGAGCATCCGCCCGAGGACGGCATCCGCCGCCGGCCAGGCCGCTCCGACCCGCGGGCCGGCCTCCGCGAGTGCCCCGGCGATGGTGGCGTCGGGAACACCGGCGAAAGCCGGGAAGCGGGCCCGGAAGGCCTGCGGCGTGATCGCGTCCGCCATCTCACGCCTCCCCGCCGGAGGGCGGCCGCTCGCGGCCGCGGCGGCGCTCGGGCTTCGGATCCGGCATGTCCGGATCGGGCTCCGCCTCGACCCGCATCTCGCCTGCCGCCGCCCAGGCGGCGAGGCACGGGTCCGGCCGCTCGGGCAGCGTCAGCACGGCGCTCTCGCCGGGCACCAGGAGCCGGGGCGCGCGGGCGCCCTTGGGCCAGATCAGCCGGGGGCCGGCGGCGTGGTTCGTCACCCGCATCATACTCGCGTCCCCCCTAGATGCCGTCGAGGTAGCGGCAGGCGGCGGGGCGGCGGATGTCGAGACCGCCGAGCCGGAAGGCGCCCGGCACCTCGAAGCGCCACGGCCCGGTCTGCCAGGCCGGGAAGAACCGGAACGGCATCGGCAGCCACAGCTTCAGCACGGACGGGTCGCGGCGATAGGCGACCATGCGGGCGGTGCCGCCGGTGCCGGCGGTCTCGAGCGCCCGCACGCCGTAGACCGTCAGGTCCTGGCCGGTCTCGAGGGTGTAGACGTTGTGGCGGCGGATCCAGTCGAGCAGGGTGAGCGGGCTGATGCCGTCGAGGCGGCGAAGCCCAATGCCGAGCATCTGCTCGTAGGGCAGCAGCAGGGTGTCGGCCATCTCGACGGTGTTCGACCCGGTGAAGATGCCGATGAGCTGGCCGTTGACGTCGGCGAGGATCTGCTCAGGGCTTTTCTGGGCCCAGGCGGTGCTGCCGTTGGTGCCGGTGGCCGCAGCGCTGCCGACCGTCACGCCCGGATGGTTGAGCAGGCCCGAAAACCCCTTTGCCGGATCGCCGAACAGCGCGACCTGGTCGATGAACTCCTCCGAGGCGAGCCGCGCCGCGTCGGCCTTGTCGGAGTCGAGGGTCATGCCGAGCAGCTGGGCCTTGCCGAGCTCCTCCAGGTCGTAGCCGTAGCCGATGCCCGCCATGGCGACGGTGGTCTCGTGCTGCCGGCGCGTGAGCTCGACCTTCGGCACGTCGGCGGCGGCGCCGTGGACCCAGGTCGCCTGGCCGACCCGGTCGACCGAGAAGTAGGTCACGGTCGGCACCCATTCGGGCGCCGCGGTGTCGACCGGGACGAGGCGCGGATAGCGGATCGCCGGGTACTGGGCGCGGTAGACATTCGGCTCGATGAAGGCCTGCTGGCTGACCAGGAAGGCGAGGGCCCGGGGGGCGTCGGTGACGAGGGTGCGGGTCATGCTCGTGCCTCTCTTCAGTTCAGGCGCAGGCGGACGAGGCCGCCGGTGGGGGCGGAGGTGTCGAACAGGGCGTTCGGGATCGGGGTGTTGCCGGAGGCGGCGGCGGTGATCGCGCCGGCGGCCGTGACGTAAGCGGGATTGCCGGCGCTCGCGGCCGAGGCCGTGACGACCCAGACGGCGCCGGACACCATCACCGGGGCGGTCTCGCCCTTGGCGAAGAGGTCGGTCCCGTTCGGGTTCGGCCGGGCGTTGCGGTCGGCGAGCACGATGCCGCGGAAGACCGCGCCCGACGCCGCGATGCCGTCGTCGCGGGTGCCCTGGAAGGCGGCGCGGCCGAAGCCGATTCCCTCCGGGGTCTCGACGGTGCGGCTGAGGATGGTCGCGGGGTTCTGGTCGGCGGCCATGCCCTCGTAGGCGGCGGCCGGGCGGCCGGGATAGCTGGTCTGGACGGGGGGCATCAGCGGGCTCCTGCGGGTTTCCAGGCGTTGCGGAGGGTCTCGACCATGGCGGCGTGGGCCGCCTCGGGTGTCGGAGCGTCGGTGCCGGGGCGGCGCAGGGCGTCGCGCAGCGGATCGGCGATCGGGCGCGGGACGGCGTGGCGCCGATCGGCGGCGATCACCCGGAAGGCGCCCTCGATCGCGGCCGGGCTCAGGGCGGCGGCCTCCGCCTCGCCGAGCGCCCGCGCCACGGCGGCGCGCCGGATCGCCTCGGGGGTGAGGCCGGCGGGATCGAAGGAATCGCCGAGGATCCGGCGGGCTTGCGCCACAAGGGCGCCGCGCTCGGCCGCGAGCGCGTCGAGGGCCGCCATGTCCGGCACCCGGGCACGGAGCGCCGCGACCTCGCCCTCGCGCTGGGCCAGGGCGGTCTCGGCGGCCTCTGCCCTCGCCTCGGCCTCGGCGAGGCGCCGGTCGGCATCGCCGATGCGGCAATCCGGGCCGGCACGCCCCTGCGCCACGATGGCGACGTGGTCGACGATCACCTTCGTCTGGCGGGCGTCGTAGGGGCTGCCGTCCGGCGTGGTGCCGGGGGTCCAGTCGAGGTCGCAGGTATAGCCGACCGAGATCTCGCGCCGCCCGCCCTGCACCGCCGCGATGGCCGCGGAATCGGCGAGCAGCATCGGGATGCGGACGAACTCGCCGTCGCGCACCACCTCGTCGCCGACATGGCCCCGCGCGACCCCGCGCCAGGTCCGCGGCGTCACCGCCTCGGTCGGATGGTCGAGGGTGACGGGCTTGTGGCCGAAGCTGCGCAAGGATTCAGGCCGGAAGATCTCGTCCGGGTCGCGGTAGATGCGGACCTGCGCGAGATCCGGCCGGGCGACCTCGTCGCCGCGATAGACCTGGACGTTGCCGGCCCGCGCCGCGCGGGCCTGCACCACCAGGGCGCCGTTGCCGAGCGGGCGCGCGCCCGCGATCTCGGCCGCGGGGCCGAGGGTGAGCCTGTCGAAGAGGTGCATGGGTGGGGTCTCGGGTTGGGAGGTGGGAAGCGCCTCGCCCGTGCGGATTTGTCAGTTCACATGCCGGGGCGTGCGCATCTCTCCTCTCCCCGCGGGCGGGGAGAGGGCTGCGTCCCCGTTCAGGGGATGCAGCGAGGCGTCAGCCGGGGGTGAGGGGGTGTTTCCGGAGGAGTCCCACGCGTCGAGACCTCCTCACCCTCGCTCCGGCTGCGCCTGCGCTCGTCGCTTGCACGACAAGGTGCAAGCGACCCTCTCCCCGCCCGCGGGGAGAGGAACCCGCGCTATTCTCGGCGATGTGACTGTGTCGGCCCGTTCGGAAGAAAGGTGATGAAGTGGAAAGTTCAGCCCGCCGGCCGCTCGAAGGCCGCGGCGATGCCGGGGAAGAGGTCGGCGGCGGAGAGCCAGCCCTCGACGCCGCGGGCGAGGACGCCCGCCGGCACCACGCCCTCGCGGGCGAGCATGGCCGCGGTCTCGGCCTTGAGGCGGCCGATCTCCGCCTTCTCGCGCTCGCTCGCCTGGGCGAGTGGCCGCCAAGCGTAGCGCAGGGGCTCGTCGCGGCCGAGGGCGTCGCGGATCAGCAGCCGGTCGAGGCGGGCAAGCGCCGGCGTCAGCTCGACGTTTTGACGGGCCGCGACGTGGTCGTGGTAGTTGCGGATGTCGGATTCGCCGGTGGCGTTGAGGCCGGCGGGCGACTGGCCGAGCAGCCGTGTCACCGGGATGTCGGCGGCCCCCGCCGCGATCTGGAGGAAGAGGCGGGCCACCTCCGGCAGGCCGGAGAAGTCGAGCTGCTTCTGCTGGTAGCGCTCGCCCTCCGGCGAGCGGCCATCGCCTTCGAGCAGCAGCATCCCGAACAGGCCCTTCATCCGGGCCGCGTAGGCGAAGCGCTCGGTGAGCGCGGCGGTGCCGTCCTCGGTCGAGAGGGCTTGCGACAGGCCCGGCACCGAGATCACGTCCTGCTTGGCCTCCGGCAGCATCGCGGCGATGTGGGCGGCGGCCGCCGTCGCCTGGTCGATCGCCTCCAGGAGCGCCTGGAGCACGCTGTCGCCCCAGCCGTCGCTGACAGCGTCGTCCGGCAGGGCCGCGCCGAGGAGGCGCACCACCCGGGAGGGATGGACCGCCTGGCCCCCGGCCAGCGTGTAGACCTGCGGCTCGCCGAACCAGGGCGAGAGCGGGTCGCGCTCGATCGGGCCGGCCTGGATCCGGCCGCGAGGCAGGACGTGGAGGTAGCGCAGATCCCCCTGCCCGACCGTGTCGGGATCGAGCGGCAGGCTCGGATCCGGGGCGCCGTCGCCGATCAGGAGTGCGGCGCCGCCATGCAGGCGGGCGAGGCGCAAGGCCCGCAGCAGGCGGTCCTGAAGGCCCAAGCGCTCCTCGCTGGCGGCGAGGGCCGCGGCGACCTCCGGCGGGGCCTGCCAGGCGCGCCACTCGCGCAGCATGTCGAAGGGCACGATGTCGACGACCTTGCGGGCGAGCCAGTTGTCCCGGTAGGCGGCGTCGAGCTCGGCGCGGGCCCGGGGCACGTGGACGTGCAGGTTGCCCGTGCTCTTGTCCCGCGGGCCGCCGAGGCCGGAGACGAGGTTGGCGAGGCGGTCGGCAAGCCACATCACAGGACTCCGAGCAGGCCGTATCCCGGCCGGGCCAGCGCCGAGAAGGCGCGCGAGAGGGCGTCGACCTGGTCGAGGAAGGCGCCGTTGGGAAACGAGCAGAGTTCGTTGAGGAAGGCCTCGTTCCAGGGGCCGACGACGAGGTGCAGGTTGCCGGCCTCAGCCTGGGCCGAGACCGGGGCGGCGCGGGTCGCCTTGTCGCCGCTCTCCGGTGAGGCCCGCGCGTCGTAGCCGGCGAGGCGCCCTACGAGGTATTGCGCCTGCGCCTTGCCGGCCTGGCCGGGATCCTGCGGCAGCGAGATCCGGCAGGACGGGCCGTCCTCGGCGGCGGTCGCCAGGATCAGCCGCTCGACCCCGCCGGCCGAGAGCCGGTCACGGCGCACGTCGACGACGTAGAGATGCCCGGTGGGCGCTCGCGCGAGCTTGACGCCTGCGGTGTAGTCGGGCTGGCGTCCGGCCTTCGGTACGCTGGCCGCGAGGTCCCAGGCCCGCACCTGGACGCAGCCGGCGGGCAGGGCCCCTACCCGGGTGAACCAGCCGCGCTTGAACAGCCCGCCATCCCGGGGGGCCGGACGCTGCTGGTACTGGCCGGCCGCCGCGTACTCGCCCATCGTGGCCGTGTCGCGCTCCACGACCGAGCGGGGAAAGCGCTCCGGGAAGAGCAGCTCGCCCGCCTCCCGGCGCGGATCGGCAAAGCCGATGCGGGTGGCGCAGGCGCGCTCCGGCTCGAACTCCATCGGCAGCATCAGGTGGTCGTAGCCGAGGCTTTTGGCCAGGATCACCCCCGACAGGTCGCGCTCGTGCAGCCGCTGCATGATGACCACGATGGCCGAGCGGACGGGATCGTTGAGGCGGGTCGGCACGGCCTCCAGGAACCACCGTGCCACCGCCTCGCGCACCCGCTCGGAATTGGCGCCCTCGACCGAGATCGGGTCGTCGAGGATCACCCGGTCGCCGCGCGAGCCGGTGATCGAGCCGGCCGAGACCGCCTCGCGCAGGCCGGACGCCGTGGTCTCGAAGCGGCCTTTACGGTTCTGGTCTCGGGTGAGCCGCACCCGCTCGCCCCATAAGCTCCGGTACCAGGGCGAGGTGATCAGGCGCCGGGTGCGCAGGTTGTCGCGGAGCGCCAGCCGCTCGGTGTGCGAGACCGCGACGGTGCGTAAGCTGGGCCGGTTCTTCGGCCCCCATTCCCAGGCCGGCCAGAACACCCCGGCGAGCAGGCTCTTCATCGTGCCGGGCGGCACGTTGATCAGGAGCCGGGTGATCTCGCCGGCGGTGACGGCTTCGAGATGGGCGCCGACCGCGTCGATGTGCCAGCCATGGATGTAGGGGGCCCCCGGCTCGATCACCGGCCAGGCCCGGCGCACGAAGCCCGCCAGGCTCTCCTCGCTATCGAGCCGGTCGAGCGCTCGGATCAGGGCCGGCGGATCCCTGAGCCAGGCGCTCGGCGATGGAGCGGAGCTGGGCCCGCTGCTCGCCGTCGAGGAGGCGGAAGGCGGCGTCGGGGGGCGCGGTGCCGTCACGGTGTCCATCCCCCTTGGCCTCTTCCCTGCCGTCCGCCTTGCCGTCGAGGTCCCACGCCTGCCGCTCGAGGGCGATCCACAGCCGCGCCGCGGCGGCGAGGTCGCGCAACGCCGCGACGCGCTTCTGCAGCGCCGCCGCACGGGCAAGCCCGCTCTCCTCCGGGCCGTCCTCGGGCTCGGCTTCCTCCGCGATGGCGGCCCGGAGGTCGTCGAGGAGCCGCAGGGTGAGGGCGGCGCCCTGCGCCACCACGATGCGGTGGCCGCCCAGGACGTCGCCCGGAAGGGGCTCGCCCCCGAGGGCCTCGTCGATGGTGATGGCGGTCGGGGGAGCGATCTCCGGCGGGGCGTCGCGCCCCCACCCTTCCGCCCGCGCCCGGCGCCGGAGCGTCGCCGGGCTGATGCCGAAGCGCCGCGCGATGGCCGGCCCGGCCCCCGGCTCCGCCCGATAGGCCGCCGCGATGCCGGCCCAGTCGATGACTCGTCGTGCCGAGAGCTTCCTGGCCATGTCGCCTCTTCGGGAAATGAGGAGCGCGGCACGGTCCGGGGCGGCCAACCGGCGGCTGGAGGCCCGCGGACACGCGCCGCCCTTCGCCTCGGTGATGCCGTGGGCCGGGTCCGGGGACACATCCCCGCGTGGCGGGGCAGTCGAGCAGCCACCTCCCTCGAAGGGCAGGCCGCAGACCCGGATAACCTGAAAACCTTGTACTCGCCCCGTCGATGTTCGTCAAATGTTCTCTTCGGCGGGGCGCGATTTTTTTGGGCTGTCATACCCTTTCCGATTGATCGCTTCGCGATGCGGAAACCGGCTTCGCTCAGGCGCCGGGCGGGCTGATGATACGGAATCCTGTACCTGATGTGTGGCCGTAGGCTGCTACGGCGAGGGCATCCGGCGGTCTCACGGTTTCCCGGTCTGCGTCCCCTGTCGCTCAACGGCGACGGCCGCACGATCGCCTTCCGGCCTGATCCCGGATGTCCTGATGGCTGCTCCGGACAGTCGATCGGGCCCTGCCTCGTGCAGGCGCCCGCGTACAGGACAGGATCACCCATGTCACACAGCGCCACCATCCCCACCGTGGCCGGCATCGATGTCGGCAAGCACTTCCTCGATCTCGGCTTCTTCCCGGCGGCCAAGCCGGTGCGTCAGGACAATACGGAGACCGGCATCGCCAAGCTGATCTCGACGCTCAAGCAGCGCGGGATCCGCACGGTCGCCCTGGAGGCGATCGGCCCCTACGCCTATCCCCTCATCGCCGCCCTGCGTAAAGCTGAGCTCGATGTCGCCCTGGCCGACCCGCGCCAGGTCAAGGCGTTCCGCTCCGCCGAAGGGCTGATCGCCAAGACAGACCGGCTGGACGCCGCCCTCATCGCCCGCTTTGCTCAGCGCATGAGCGAGCACCTGCGCCCCGCCCCGACCCCCGACCAGATCACCCTCAAGGCTCTCTCGACCCGGCGCCGCCAGCTCACCGAGCTGATCGCCATGGAGAAGACCCGCCTGGCCCAGGCCCTCGACCCGGCCATCGCCGACAGCCACAGGGCGGTGATCAAGGCCCTGACGGCTGCCTGCACCGAGGTCGAGGCCGCTCTCGAGGCACGCATCGCCGCCGAGCCTGGCCTGGCGCGCAAGCGCGCGATCCTGACCTCGATCCCCGGGATCGGTTCGCGCATCGCCAGCGTGGTGATCACCGACATGCCCGAACTCGGCACGCTCGACCGCAAGGCGGCGGCCAGTCTGGCCGGGATGGCGCCTCATCCGACCCAGAGCGGGGCTCACCCGGGCCGCCACGCGATTGCCGGTGGGCGTCCCTGCCTGCGCACGGCCTTCTACATGGCCGGGATGGTGGCGGCGCGCAGCTGTCCGGCCTTCCGCGAGCCGTACCGGGCGATGCGAACGGCGGGTAAGCCGGCCAAGGTGGCGATCGTGGCGTCGGGCCGACGCCTGGTGGTGCTGGCCAACGCCCTGGTGCGCGACGACACGACGTTCGAGGCGAGCAAGTTGCAGCAGGGAGAGGCCGGTCGGGGGGAGGAGAACGCCGCGTCCCCTGCGGGATCCGATCCGTGACGAGCGAGAGGAGCGATGTCTTCATCGCTCCTCTCGCCGAGCTTGGCGTTCGCCGGTGGGAGCGGGTCAAGGCCTTGTCGCGCGAAGCGCGAGGGCGCGCAGCGCCCGCCTTGACGCGCTCGCGCCGGTGAACGATCTGACCCCCATACGGCCAAAACCAAGCGCGGCACTGCCGATTGGCCCTTGACCGGCAATACAGTCGCCGGAAGCGATCTTCCGGACTCCGTATCACTCGCGCTCGATCTGCTCCTCGTCGAGCACCACCGGGGTCTCGCGCCCGAACAGCGACAGGGCGACCCGGTAGCGCCGGCGGCCCACATCGACCTCCTCGACCGTGCCGCGCAGGGTCGCGAGCGGCCCGGCCGTCACCCGCACGCCGTCGCCGAGGGCGAACAGGACCGCCCTCACCGCCTCCGCGTCGCCGTCGCCCTCGCCGCTGCCATGGCCGGTGATCGCATCGGCGAAGCCCTGGAGCACCGAAGGCGCGATGACCACGGCCCGGCCGTCGCGAAACAGCACCCGGGCGATTCCGGGATGGCCCTCGACCCGCCCGAGGTCGTGGTCGTCGTGCAGGCCGACGAAGAGCGTGCGGTGCAGGAGCGGCACCCGGGCGGTGCGGCGGCGGCCCGAGGAAGAAGTCAGCTCGATCTCCTCCCGCGGCTCGAAGGTGGCGATGCCCGCGGCCTCCAGGTCGCCGGCTGCCCGGGCGGCCCAGCGCGGCCTGGTCTCGGCGACCATCCAGACCCGGTCGGCGGCCAGCACGATCCGGGCCGGGCGGATCCGTCGGCGCCGTCGGCGCCGGATCTCGGCGGCCCGGTCGGCCGGCGGACGGCCATGCGCGATGGCCTCCCGGCGGCGGCGGGCGATGCGGCGCGTCTTGCCGCTCACGCCGCCCTCCCCGGCTGCCGGTGAGCCGATGCGGTCAGGGCTCGCCGGGGCGATCCGGCGGCGCGTCGGGCGGGGTGATCCGTCCGTTTTCGGCCTCCCGCGTCAGCGCCTCGGTCGTGCGGATGATCCGGGAACGCACCATCAGGAACAGGCCGACGCCTGCCGCGAGGGTCCAGAGTACGATCAGGGCAACCTTCATGCGCCTCTCCTGCACCGGCGCGGCGCGCAGCGCGAGCGTCTTCGGCCCCGACGGGCCGGCTCCGCCGCGATCTGATCGCCGTTTGCGGCGATTCGCCGCCGAGGCGGTCGAGGGACGAGAAGCCCGGATCGCCCACTCGCGTCCCGGCGTTGCGCCGCTGGGTGGCCGCGCGGTCGGGTGGGCCGCGACGAGGGGCGAAGAATCGGTGGACCATCGGAGGACTCCCGCAACGAAGGATACGGCGCAAGGCTGCCCCCGGGGTTAGAGTGGCAGGACAGGGCAGGTGCGAACAACACCGCTTGCCATGGTCCTTGCGGCCAAAGTAGCTACATGATGTAATGACTTTCCTCAATACCTCAAGTGCCAGGGAATTTCGCTGAGGTGATCCAGTCGGGAGAGAACCGGGTTCGGGCCGTGCAGGGCGAGCGGCTGCGGCAGGCACGCATCGCCGCCGGCTACCGCTCGGCGCGGGATGCGGCGCTACAGAATTCCTGGCCGGAGAGCACCTACCGGGCGCATGAAGCGGGCACCCGGACCATCGGCCAGGACGATGCCGAGCGCTACGCCGCGCGCTTCCGCCGCGACGGCGTTGAGGTCTCCGCCAAGGGACTCTTGTTCGGCGACGACGACGCGCCCGAGCCGCTCGCGGAGGGCGGTCAGGTCGTGGGCCAGGTCGTGGGAGTGAAGGGATTGATCAGTGCGGGCGGCTTGATCGAGACCGGGGACGAGCAGCCCGGGCCGGATGGCGACCTGTTTCGGATCACGGTGCCGTTCCCGGTGCCGCACGGCACCATCGCGTTCCGGGTCGCCGGCCTGTCGATGTATCCGAAATACGAGCCGGACGACGTGGTGCTCTGCGCCGAGGCGGGCGAGAGCCCGGATCGGCTGCTCGACCGCTACGCCGCCGTGACGACGGCGGAGGGGCACCGCTTCCTGAAGAAGATCCTGCGCGGCTCGCAGCGGGGCACCTACCACCTGGAGAGCCACAACGCTCCGCTGATGCCGGATTGCCGCCTGGCCTGGGCGTCGGGCATCATCAGCACCGTGCACGCGCAAGCCTGGAGCCGGTTCTGCGCCGGCTCGAAGGCCAATGGGTAGGAGATCGCTGCCTCGTGCAGCGATCGGTTAGTCCGCCTGGGCGACCCGGGCGGTGCGGCGCTGCGCGGTCCAGCGGCCGGAGCAGAGGGCGGAGACGTTCCAGGTGCCGGAGCCGGAATTGGCCTGGAGCCGGCCCGAGGCGGCGCCGCTGGTCGAGCCGTGGCGGACGGTGAGGCCGACATGGCCGTCCGTCCCGATACGCCCGCTCACCGTCGCGCCGCCCTCGCTCGTCGAGGCCACCCGCACGTCGCCGTCGGCGATCGCGAGCGAGACATTGTAGCGGCTGTCGCACATGCCCGAATCGGTGACGAGCTGCACGGCCCAGGTGCCGTTGAAGCTCCGCCCCTCCCCCGCATGCAGGCTGGCCGGCAGGGCGGCGCACAGGACGAGAGCGGCGACGGACGACTTCAGCATGGGACCCCCTTGATTGTTCGAGACCGGCCGTCGGGACGGGCCGGCTCGCTTCTCGATGGCGTGGCAGAGCATTGCGGCGGACCGCAACATCCCGCTGCGCGAACACGGGCGGTCGCGCGCTGGACGAGAAGCGATGTGGATGGCGCGTCATTAACACAGGCAGAACGGCAGCAATATGGCGGGCATCCGCGCGCCTGTCCGTGGATCGACTGGATTATGGCCGCGCTTGTGCGCCGTCTTGCTGATCCGAGACTTGACCGTTCTTTTCGTTCAGTCCGGGTTCAGAGCGGCAGGGTCGCGGCCATGCGCCGGCGCAAAGGTTCGTCCGGCAGCGGGCCGGTGCCGGCGCGCAGGTTCGCCGCCATGTGGCCGGGATCGGCGGTCCCGGGGATCGCGCAGGTCACGGCCGGATGGGAGACCACGAACTTCAGCAGGATCTCGGCCCAGGAGGCGCAGCCGATCTCCGCCGCGTAATCCGGCAGCGGGGCATGCGCGAGGCGGCGCAGGAGCCCGCCGCCGCCGAAGGGCCGGTTGACCAGAACCGCGACGCCCATGTCCGCCGCGAGCGGCAGCAAGCGCTCCTCCGCCGCCCGGTCGTCCAGGGCGTAGTTGATTTGCAGGAAGTCCAGCCGCTCGGCCTTCAGGACGGCCTCGACGGCGTCGTAGGCGCTCTCGGTGTAGTGCGAGATGCCGAGATAGCGGATCCGTCCTCGATCCTTCCACTCGCGCAGGGTCGGCAGGTGAGTGCGCCAGTCGAGCAGGTTGTGGATCTGCATCAGGTCGAGGCGCTCGGTGCGCAGGAGCCGGAGCGAGCGCTGCATCTGGGCGATGCCCGCCTCGTGGCCGCTGGTCCAGACCTTGGTGGCGAGGAACGGACGCTCGCGGGGGGCGACCTGCACCACCAGATCGCCGGTGACGCCTTCGGCGTGGCCGTACATCGGCGAGGAATCGATCACCCGTCCGCCCCTGGCGAGCAGCGTCGCCACCACCTCGCGCAAAGGCGCCCGCTCGGCGGGGTTCGGCCCGACATCGAAGCCGCGCCAGGTGCCGAGCCCGATCACCGGCAGGGTCTCGCCGCTCGCCGGGATCGGCCGCCGATGCAGCTCGGCGCTTTGCGCGGTCGCCCCGCCGCCGAGGGAGGCCGCCAGCGCGGCGCCGAGAAAACCTTGCCGGGTGAGTCCGTGCCCGCTCGTCATCGCGTCTCTCCCCTGTCCGCGCCGCGCCTGTCGCGAAACGCCCGCGGGCACTCGCCGGTGCCCTTGGCGAAGAAGCGCGAGAAATAGGCCGGGTCGGTGAAGCCGAGGCCGTAGGCGATCTCGGCGATGCCGAGGTCGGAATAGAGCAGGCTGCGCTTGGCCTCCAAGAGGCGGCGCTCGCGGATGATCCGGCCGGGGCTCGTGCCCGTCACCGCCCGGCAGGCGGCGCGTAGCCGCGCCTCGGTCACCCCGAGATCGTCGGCGTAAGCGATAAGCGGGCGCTCGCGGCGGTGATGCGCCTCGACCGCTTCGCGGAAGCGCGCGGTCAGCAGCGCCTGGGGCCCCGGCGGGGCCGCCGGCTCGCGCGTCGCGGCAAGCCGGCGCAGGCCGGCAACCAGGATCAGCATCAGGTGGGCCTCGATGGCGCCGCGCCGGCCCGGCGCCGCCCAGGCCAGTTCCCGGGCAAGCTCCGCCACCGCCTCCTCGACCGGGGCCGGCTCCGGCAGCGCGAGGCCCGCGGGCCCGGTAAAGAGCGCCGCCAAGTCCGGCTCGCGCCCGCACAGGTCGCGCAGATAGCGCGCCGAGAGGGTCAGCACCGCTCCCACCGTGCCGTCGGCGAAGCGGAAGCCGTGGGCGGTGCCGGCGGGCACCACCAGCAGGCAGGGCGCCGTGAAGGTCAGCCGCTCGGCCTCGGCCCGCATCTCTCCCGCTCCTTCGGCGATGAGGAGCAGCTGGTGAAGGCTCGAATGGACGTGCGGGCGGATGGTCCAGCGGTTCGGGCGGCTGCGATCGTCCAAGGCCTCGAGGTGCAGGAAGCGGTCATCCGCATCCCGCGGCGCCTCGCCGTAGAGGAAGAAATGCGGCACCGCAGGGGGTTGGACGGGTTCGAGACGCATTGCGGGCAGGACTTGGCGGGACAGGCGGGGTCGACGAAAAGTCCAACTTTTTCCTCGCCCCGTCCATCGTCAACCGGCCTGGCGCGGTTCACCTTTTCGCCAGAGAGCAGCCACTGCCGAGACGGTGGCGCCATGGAAGGAAACATCCAAATGCGCACGCAGGTCGCCATCATCGGCGCCGGCCCGGCCGGTCTCTTCCTCGCCCATCTGCTGGCCCGCGCCGGGATCGACGCCGTGGTGCTGGAGCGGCGCACCCGCGACTATGTCGAGGGACGGGTGCGGGCCGGCGTGCTGGAACAGGGCACCGTCGCGCTGATGGAAAAGCTCGGCCTCGATGCCCGGCTCAAGGCCGAGGGCCTGGTCCATACCGGCACCAACCTCGCCTATGACGGCGAGATCTTTCGCATCGACATGGCAGCTCTGACCCGCGGCTCGGCGGTGACGGTCTACGGCCAGCAGGAGGTGATGCGCGACCTGTTCGACGCCGCCGAGCCCCGCGGCGTGCGGATCGTGTTCGAGGCCGGGGATCTACGGCTCGACGGCCTCACCGGCGACCGGCCGAGCGTCACCTTCACGAAGGACGGCGAGACTCGGACCCTCGCCTGCGACTACGTCGCGGCCTGCGACGGCTTTCACGGCGTCGGGCGGGCGGCGATCCCGGCCGACGTGCTCAAGGTCTACGAGCGGGTCTATCCGTTCGGCTGGCTCGGCATCCTGGCCGAGGTGCCGCCGGTCAATCACGAACTGATCTACGCCAACCACGCCAACGGCTTCGCGCTGGCCAGCATGCGCTCCGCCACCCGCAGCCGCTACTACGTCCAGGTCGGGCTCGACGAGCGGATCGAGGATTGGTCGGACGAGCGGTTCTGGGACGAGATCGAGACCCGCTTGGGCCCCACGGCGTCGGCCGGGCTGGTGCGCGGTCCCTCCTTCGAGAAGAGCATCGCGCCGTTGCGCAGCTTCGTCGCCGAGCCAATGCGCTATGGCCGCCTGTTCCTGGCGGGCGATGCCGCCCATATCGTGCCGCCGACGGGGGCCAAGGGCATGAACCTCGCGGTCTCCGACGTCGCGATGCTCGCCGAGGCGCTGACGCTCCGCTACGGCGAGCGCGATGCGTCCGGCCTCGACGGCTACTCGGCCCGGGCGCTCGCCCGGGTGTGGAAGGCCGAGCGCTTCAGCTGGTGGTTCACCGGCCTCACCCACCGCTTCCCCGACATGGACGCGTTCGCCCGCCGGATGCAGGTGGCGGAACTCGCCTATATCCGCGGCTCGCAGGCCGCCCAGACGGCGCTCGCGGAGAATTACGTCGGGCTGCCGATGGCCGCCGGTAACGCGCCCATGGGCGCGTGACCCTACAGGCCTTCAGCGGGACGGCTCGGCCGCGACCTCGCCCCAGCTCTTCAGCGGGAAGGCCCGATCATAGGCCAGATTAAAGAGGAAGGCGTAGGCGACGTAGAACAGCGCGATCGCGATATCCATCACGAAGGCCTCGACGAGGCCGATGCCGAGATACCAGGCGATCGGCGGCAGCAGGATCACCAGCAGACCCGCCTCGAACAGCACGGCATGGGCCACCCGCAGGGGAAGGCTCTTGCGCGTGTGCCCGGCGAGTCGCTGCATCGCGTGGTCGAAGCCGAGATTGTAGACGTAGTTCCACCCCGTCGCGACCATGGCGCTGCCGACGCCGATCACGCCCATCTGGGAGGCGTGCAGCCCGAACAGCACGGTTCCGAGCGGGATGATGAGCGCGAGGCCGATGGCCTCGAACAGGAGGGCGTGGCGGATCCGGTCGCGTGTGCTGCGCATGGTCTGGCTCTGAACGCTTCGATTGGTCCGCCGCGTTCTATCTGCGATACTCCGCGCATCAAGTTGGAACGTATCGCGGAAACAGATGGATGGCTGTCTCCTTCGACCAGCTTCAGGCCTTCGTGGCGGCGGCCGAGGCCGGGTCGTTCTCCGGGGCGGCGCGGGTCTTACGGAAGGCGCAATCGGCCGTCAGCACCCAGGTGGCGAATCTCGAGGCGGATCTGGGGCTGGAACTGTTCAGCCGGGCGGGCCGCAACCCGGTCCTGACGCCGGCGGGGGAACGGCTGCTCCTGGAGGCGCGGGTGGTGCTCGACCGGCGCGAGCACCTGATCGGCGTGGCGACGAGCCTGGAGCAGCGGGTGGAGAACCGGCTGGTCGTCGCCATCGACGAACTCTACCCCGAGCACGCGCTGGGTGCCCTCTTCGCCGAGTTCGCCCGGGCCTTTCCTTATGTCGAACTGGAGCTGCTCTTCCCGCTGATGGAGGATGTCAGCCGCATGGTGCAGTCGGGCGCGGCCGATCTCGGCGTGATGTGGCGCCAGGAGGTCCTGCCGACGGAACTCGGCTTCCAGACCATCGGCTGGGTCCCGCTCAAGCTCGTCTGCGGCCGCGACCATCCGCTGGCCAAGGAGCGGGTGGAGTGGGAGGAACTGAAGCGCCACCGCCAGATCCTGGTCGCCGCCCGCAGCGACGGCCCCGAGAAACGCCGCCTGCGGGTCGCCGCCGAGGTGTGGTGGGTCGAGAGCCACTGGGTGATTTTGGAGATGGTCAAGCACGGGATCGGCTGGGCCTTCGTCACCGACCACGTCATCGCGGCTTCCTTGACCGCGCCGTATCTCGTCACGCCGGATCTGCAGTTCGACCAGGGGGACTGGCCGATCGCGCTGGAATTGGTGTGGCACAAGCAGCGGCCTTGCGGGCCGGCGGCGGCGTGGTTGCGGGAGCGGTTTGCGGCGGAGCGGATCGGCGGCGGTGCGGGCGGCGCTTTACCGTGAGCCGTCCCGCTCCTCGCCGTTCCCCCGCAGCAACTCCCCCGCCACATCCCCCAACCGCGGCACCGGTTCCCGGGTGAACGGCAGCGGCCGGCACACCGCCAGGGCCGCCAGCCCGAACCGCGCCGTCATCAGCCCGTTCAGCACCCCCTCCCCGAGCTTCGCCGAGATCCGCGCGGCGACGCCGAGACCCAGCACCGATTGCACCAGGCTGTCGCCGACCGCGACGCTGCCGGTGACGGCGAGATGGGCGAGGGCCGCCCGGGCGAGGCGCAGGAAGCCGAACAGGCCGGGCCGGCCGCCATAGATGGTGGCGATGCGGCGAAGCAGCCGCACGGCTGCGAAGATCACGAACCCGACATCGACGATCGCCCGCGGGCTCAGCGCCGTCACCGCCGAAACCTGCTTGGCCGCCTCCGCCACGGCGGCCTTGGCCGAGCGGTCGAGGGAAGCCAATAACTCGGCCTCGGCGATGCCGATCCGGTCCTCTACGTCGAGGATCTGGTCGTCGAGGGCGGCGAGCCGGGCGCGGGCCGCGCTCATCGCCGGGCGCTCGGCATAGAGGCCGGAGAGCTGGCGCACCACCGCCTTAGCGGCGCTGTGGTCGCGGGAGCGGAGCGCGTCGAGGGCTTCTTCGCGCAACGTCTCGATGCGGCGCTCGCGCAGCACGCCCGCCACCTCGCGCCAGACGATGGCCGCCAGCGCCACCACCGCCACCGCCAGCAGCACGAGCGCCAGGATGCCGAGCCAGGGCGCGGCGGAAAACAGGTCGGCGATCAGCCGCTCGATCGCAAGCCCGATCCCGAGCGAGGCGAGGCCCCCCAGCGCCGAGAGCAGCAAGGTCGCCCACGGTGCACGCGAGCGCGGCGCCACCGGCACGGCGACGCCGTCGGCGGCCTCGACGATCTCGAACGGCTCCTCCACCACCCGCACCCCGTCGGCGAGCGCCGTCTCGGTGCCGGGCGGCGGGGGCGCAGCCGGCGTCTCGGTGGTGCCGGCCGGCGGCAGGCGGAAGGCGCGGGGCTTGTGGGTCGGGGGATTGGTCATCAGGACCCTCAGGCGAGGCGGTCGCCGATCAGGAAGTTCAGGGCGCGGTCGAGGCGGATCTGCGGCAGGCGGCCCGGGCGGCCGAGCGCATCGCGGGAGACCTGCGGCGGCCGGAAACGCGGGAAGCGCAGCGAGCCCGGCGTCACCGCGCCTTCGAGCACGGCCTCGGGCCGCTCGGGCAGCTCGCCGGGGAAGATCGCGGCCTCCGTCTCGCCGTCGAAGGTCTCGCCGTCGATGGTCTCGCCCGCCTCCGGCGTGCCGGCCACCGCCCGGAAGGCGTGCGGCCCGTCATGCACCACCGTCTCGCGGGTCGAGCGCACCGAGGCGAGCGCCTGGGTGCTGACATGGGCGCCCGCGGCCTCCGTGCGCCGCAGCGAGCGGGCGACGAGGAGGCGGAGCAGCGCGTCGAGCCGGTCGTGACTGGTATGGTGGAGGTGGTCGGCCTTGGTGGCGGCGAACAGGATCCTGTCGGCCCGCGGCGCGAAGAAGCGCGACAGCAGGGTGTTGCGCCCGACCCGCAGGCTCATCAGAACCCGGTCCAGGGCCTCTTCCAGCTCGGCGAGCGCCGCCGCCCCGGCATCGACCGCCGCCAGCACGTCGACCAGCACGATCTGGCGGTCGATGCGCTGGAAATGATCGCGGAAGAACGGTGTCACCACCCGGTGCTTGTAGGCCTCGAAGCGGCGCTGCATCAGGCCGCCCAAGCTATCGGGCGCGACCGGGCCGTTCAGGATCAGGGGCGCGAAGGTCAGGGCCGGTGAGCCGGCGAGGTCGCCCGGCATCAGGAAGCGGCCCGGCGGCGTCGTCGCCACCGCCTCGGGCCCGGCGCGCACGGCGGCGAGGTAGAGCGTGAACGCCTCGCTCGCCCGCTCGGCCACGATCTCGTCGAGGGGCTGGTTCGGGTCGAGAGTCCGCAGGGAGGCGAGCCAGGGCGCCGCCATTGCGGTCCGGCCGGGGCGCTCGGCGGCGGCGATCGTCTCGCGCGACCAGCCCTCGTAGGTCTGCTCGATCAACGCGAGGTCGAGCAGCCACTCGCCCGGGTAATCGACGATGTCGACCATCAGGCTCGCCGGTCCGGTGCGCCAGCCGCTCTTGCGCTCGTAATCGATCTCGAGGCGCAGCTGGCTGATCCGGTCGGTCGAGCGCGGCCAGTGCCGCGTCTCGGTCAGCGCCGCGAAATGGTCCTCGTAGGGGAAGCGCGTCACCGCGTCGTCGGGCTGCGGCACCAGGCGGGCCCGGCGCAGGCGGCCCTCCTGCGAGGCGCGGAGCGCCGGCAGCGGGTGCAGGCCGGTCAGCTGATGCACCAGAGCGGTGGTGAACACCGTCTTGCCCGAGCGGGCGAGCCCGGTGACGCCGAGCCGCACGGTCGGCTGGACCAGGAGGTCGTTCGAGGCCTCGGCGAGCGAGCGCGTGGCCTCGGTGACGGACTTGGCGAGGGAGCCGGCACGCGCGGCGAGGTCGGTCAGGGGCGGCACGCGATACGCTCTCGCTTCATGTCGTCCGGGGAGGTGGCGCGGCGCCGGGGCTTCCGCAAGGGTTTAGGGCGCGGCTTGCGCCTGCCGGCTCGCCGCGCGCTCGGCCTCGGCCCGGGCGATCGCCGCGGCGACGAGGGCCGGGCTCGCCCGCAACGCCCCGAGCTCGACCGAGGACATCGCCAGCAGCACCGGGGCGAGCCGTTCGGTGGCGTGGCCGTCGGGGGTGAACAGGCCGAGATCGTCCCCGGGCTTCACGCCGACGCTGCCGGCGATGCGGGCGGCGTAGTTCTGGATGCGGATCTCGTCCGAGCCGCAAAAGGGTGCCGGCGGGCGCAAGGCCGGTGGCAGGGCAGAGACCGGGGCCGCGGCGAGCGTCGGCAGGGCGGCGGCTTCGGCCGCGAGGCGGCCACCGTCGAGGACCCGTCCCGGCTCGATCGCAGCACTCGGGCGCGCCGTCTCACCGATGCCGGCGGCGATGGTGGGGAGCGGCGCCGCCCTGACGATGCGGACCGGCTGGCGCGGCCGCCCCTGCATCCGGGCAAGCGCCGACCAGGGCTGGACCCGCAGGGCGTTGCCGGCGACGGGGCGCGGCGCCCGCGCGATCCGCCGCGGGGCACCGCCGCGGCCGTGGCTGGCGAGGAAACGCGCCCTCAAGGTGCGGCCGATGCCCTGAGGCGCCAGGGCTGCGAGCGCCGGCGTGGCCGCCCGCGCGGGCGAGGCCCGGCCCGCCGGGGCGAGCGCCCGCGCGGCGACGGGAGCGCCGCACTCGGCCGGCGCCCAGCGGCGGACGATCGCCAGGGCCGAGCGGCGCCCGTATTCGCCGTAATAGCGCCGCAGCAGCGACACCGCCGCATCGGCGCCCTGCCCGGCGGTGGCAAAGCCGGTATGGCCCTCCTGGTCGCCGCCGATCTCGCCGTCCCAGCGCGCCCGCTTGATGCACCAGTAATTGTTGAGCTTGACGCAGCGGGCGACGAAGGCGGGGTCGTTCGGCGCTGCCCAGGCGGTCCAGGCGAGGGAGAGCGGCAGGAGCCCATCCTTCGTCTCGCTGCGCCAGTTCGACACCGCCCGCGCCTCGGACCGGTAGACCGGCATCTCGCGTGCCGGCGTCGCCAGGGCGGCGGCGAGCCCGTCACGCAGATGCGCGGCACCGTCCCGGACCAGGGCGGCGCCCGCATCGGTCGCGGGGCCGGCCGCGAGGGTCAAGGCGAGGAAGGTGGTGAGGATCACGGGGGCCGGTTTGCGTTGCTGAGGCGAAGCCTGTCTCAAGCGATGGGTCGGCCGATGCGTTCCGACGCGGGTGGTGCGGGTTTCCTCCTCTCCCCGCGGGCGGGGAGAGGCCTGAGCTCCGAAGGGGCTCAGGGAGCCCGAAGGGCGAGGGTGAGGGGGCGTTTCCGGAGGAGCCTCATCCGTCGAGACCCCCTCACCCTCGCTCCGGCTTCGCCTGCGCTCGCCGCGTCACCTGCACGGTGACACGGCCCTCTCCCCGCCCGCGGGGAGAGGGGGAAACCCGCGCCTTTCCCGAACGGCCCCGTTTCGATCACACCGACGACGGCACCGCCCCTTCGCCTACTCGTCCTCGCCGTGCCCGAGGCTCTTCGGGGTCACGAACCGCTCGACATCCCCCTCCCCGGCCTCGACCTTGGTCCACGAGTCCACCGCCAGGTCGATCACCGTGACCGCTGCCGTGGGGTACTTCTTGGTCAGGGCCCGCCGTGCCTCGCTCGGCCGGGAGAGCAGCCGGGCGAGGTCCTGGAAGCCCGGATTGTGGCCGATCATCAGGGCTGTCGCGGCCTCGTCCGGGATGGAATGCACGACGTCGAGGAGGCGCGAGACCGGGGCCTCGTAGATCTGCGGCACGGTCTCGTCCGGCACCGCGCCGAGGGCCGGCCTGACGAGGTCCCAGGTTTCTCTCGTGCGCCGGGCCGGCGAGACCAGCACCCGGTCCGGGATCAAACCCTCCGCGGCCAGGTAGGCCGCCATCTTGGGCGCGGCCTCCCGGCCGCGGGGAGCGAGCGGCCGGTCGGCATCGGCCATGCCCTCGGGCCAGTCGGACTTGGCGTGGCGGAAGAGGATCAGGCGGCGCATGGCTCTAGCGTCCCTCGCGGCGGCTCAGGAAAGCGAGCTTCTCGAACAGCCCGACATCCTGCTCGTTCTTCAGGAGCGCCCCGTGCAGCGGTGGGATCAGCTTGCGGGGATCGCGCTCGCGCAACTGCTCGGGGCCGATATCCTCGGCCATCAGCAACTTCAGCCAGTCGAGCAGTTCCGAGGTCGAGGGCTTCTTCTTCAGGCCCGGGGCCTCGCGCACCTCGAAGAACACCCGCAGGGCCTCCTCGACCAGGCGCTGCTTGATGCCCGGATAATGCACGTCGACGATGGCCTTCAGCGTGTCGGCGTCCGGGAACTTGATGTAGTGGAAGAAGCAGCGGCGCAGGAAGGCGTCCGGCAGTTCCTTCTCGTTGTTCGAGGTGATGATGACGATCGGGCGGCGCGCCGCCCGCACGGTCTCGCCGGTCTCGTAGACGTGGAACTCCATCCGGTCGAGTTCGAGCAGGAGGTCGTTCGGGAACTCGATATCGGCCTTGTCGATCTCGTCGATCAGGAGCACCGGCCGCTCGGGCGCGGTGAAGGCCTCCCACAGCTTGCCGCGGCGGATGTAGTTGGCGATGTCCGACACCCGCTTGTCGCCGAGCTGCGAGTCGCGCAGGCGCGAGACCGCGTCGTACTCGTAGAGGCCCTGCTGCGCCTTGGTGGTCGACTTGATGTGCCAGGTGAGCAGGGGCGCCCCGAGCCCGCGGGCGATCTCCTCCGCCAGCACGGTCTTGCCGGTGCCCGGCTCGCCCTTGACGAGGAGCGGCCGCTCCAGGGTGATGGCGGCGTTGACCGCGACGGTGAGGTCGCCGGTGGCGACGTAGTTCTCGGTTCCGGTGAATCGCATCGGGCTCGCGTCGCGTCCTATGGGGTTGTTGACCGGAACCTATGCGGCGCAGGCCGCGCTGGCGAGCCCCGCCGGTCTCACAGCTTCGACGGATCGAACCACACGCAGCTGCGGGCGATCACCGCGAAATTCACCTCGGAGCGCGCCGGTTGCGGCAGCAACTCGCCGTCGATCGCCACGGTGGTCTGGTTCGAGGTGGCGCCGTCGCCGAAGGTCTGGGGCCGGGTCACGTAGCAATATTGCTTCTCGGGCTTCTGCTCGTCGCCCTTGAAGTTCCAGCCGGTGACGATCGTGCCGTCGAGATAGGGCACGGTCTTGAACACCGTGAAGCTCGTGCGCACGGCGGCGTTGGCGGGCGCCTCGGACTTGCCCTGGTTGCCGGTGAGCGAGGCCACGTCCGGGCGCCCCTTCGCCGCCGGCAATCCGCCCTCGATCTTGAGGGTGTTGTCGGTCAGCCGGACCTCGCCGCTCGTCTTGAGCGTCGTGGTCTCGAGGGCCTGGGTCAGGGCCTTGGCGAGCGTGTCGGAGGCGTTGCCGACCTCGTTCATCGTCGCGTAGCCGTAGAAGGCGGCCCCCAGCCCGGCGCCGGCGAGCCCCAGGAAGGCCCCGAGCCCGATCGCCCGGAACAGGAAGGCGCGGGCATTGGAGATCCGCGCCTCGGCCCGCAGGCGCCCGTTGACGTGCTGGGCGAGCGCCACGTTCTCCGGCGTGCCCGGTGCGAGGTAGCTCACGGTCTCGGCCTCTCGATGCGGTCGTCGTCGCGGGTCGGCGGTGCCGGCGGCGTGCCGGCCTGCGGCACGGTCGGCGAGCGGCGCTGGTCGAGGGGGATCGCGGCGCCCGAGGCCACCGCGGCCTCGCGCATCGCCCGTTGCGCGTCCTGGATCTGGGTCGCGCTCTCGGCCATCTGGTTGAGGAGCAGCGGCACGCCCTCCGCGTGCATCATCGCGTCGAGGTCGTCCTCGTCGCGATAGGTCTTGCGCACCTGCACGGCGCAGAGCGCCAAGAGCGTCGAGGCGAAGGCGGCGCAGAGCGCCGGCGCGAAGACGAAGATGCGCAGGAAGGCGTGGACCTGCTGGTCGGTGACGTCGATCGGATCGGCGCCGTAGACCATCGCGGTGAAGGAGTGCAGCTGCGAGCGCCGCACTGCGTCGCGGTAGGCGCCCTCGGCCTCCGTCACCCGGCGGTCGGCGGCGGCGCGGTCGAGCTGGGCCCGGGCGGCGCGGGCCTCGGCCAGGTTCTTGGCCACCACCGCCCGCTCGTCGGCGGCACCCTTCAGGCTGCCCGCGATGGTGGCGGTGCGCGGATCGGTGACGCAGCGAAGGTAATTGTAGCGCTTGCCGCGGCTGTTGGTGCCCGACAGGCGCTCGCAGCGCTGGCCCGGCAGGCCGGCGAGCTGGGCCGAGGCCTCGGTGGCGCGCTTCTCGAGCGAAGCGGCTTCCGCCGTGTACTGCGCCACCCTCGCATCGGCCTGGGCGATGCGGTTGTCGATCGTGCCGCGGTCGGCCTCGGCTTCCTTCAGGATCGTGCGGGCCTTCGAGGCCTCGGCGAGGCGGGGATGGAACATCATCTCGCCGAGCTGCGACACCGACTTGGTGGTCACGCCCGCCGCCATCACGATGCCGACGATCGCGAGAGACTTGATCAGCCAGTCGCGCTGGACCCGGATCAGGATGCCGAGCGGCACCCGGCACAGCTCGATCGCCGCGTAGACGATCGGCGCCAGCAGCATGAACCAGAAGCTCTGGTCGTTGGGGTTGGCATAGGTCTCGGCGAAGAAGAATGCCCCCGCGAGCGAGGTGCAGATCACCAGCGCCTCGACCAGGTAGGCGATGGCCACGTAGCCCCAGCGGATGCGGTAACCCTTGCGGATCGCCCGCTCCTGCTTCCAGGCGTCGGTCTCGTCGGTCCAGGCGCGCTTCTCGCGCACCACCACCCGATCGGGAGGCTGTCGGCCCATCTCGGCTCCTCGTCCGGCCGCCCGGGAGCGGCCGCGTACACGGAATCTCAATCCTTCACGCTATGCGGGTTTTGCGCCGAAAATGCGCCCTGGGCGAGCGGAGCTTGCCGCGGCGCAGCGTCCGAGATGCGGTTTACGCACCGCAAAACGCCGTGAGTGGCGTTAGAACTCGCTTGCGGCGCGGTCGTCGCGCCGATTCGACGCCGCGACGGCGTCGCCAGACCGGAGCGAGGCCCCGCATGTCGGACGACCGCTACCACAAGGACCGTTTGGGCAACCGCCGCCTGGCGCCTGAGACCCTGATGCTCGGCTACGGCTACGATCCCGCCCTGTCGGAGGGGGCGGTGAAGCCGCCGGTCTTCCTCACTTCGACCTTCGTGTTCACCTCCGCCGAGCACGGCAAGGCGTTCTTCGATTACGTCTCGGGCAGGCGCGAGCCGCCGGCCGGCGAGGCGGCGGGCCTGGTCTATTCGCGGTTCAACCACCCCAACAGCGAGATCGTCGAGGACCGCCTGGCGGTGTTCGAGGAGGCGGAGGCCGCGCTCCTGTTCTCGTCGGGCATGTCGGCCATCGCCACGGTGATCCTGGCCCATGCCCGGCCCGGCGACGTGGTGCTGCATTCCCAGCCGCTCTATGGCGGCACCGAGACGCTGATCGCCAAGACGCTCTCCGGCTTCCAGATCGGTGCGGTCGGTTTCCAGGACGGCACCGACGAGGGCAGCATCACGGCGGCGGCCGAGGCCGCGGAGGCGATGGCGCGCAAGAGCGGTGGGCGCGTCAGCGTCGTGATGGTCGAGACGCCGTCGAACCCCTTGAACACCCTGGTCGATCTCGAACTGGTGCGCCGGGCCGCCGACCGGATCGGCACCAATCAGGGTGGGTCGGCGCCGGTGGTGGTCTGCGACAACACCCTGCTTGGCCCCCTCTTCCAGCACCCGCTGCGCCTTGGTGCCGACATCTCGGTCTACTCGCTGACGAAATATGTCGGCGGCCATTCCGATCTCATCGCCGGGGCGGCGCTCGGCGCGGCGGCCCGGATGAAGCCGGTGCGGCTCCTGCGCTCGGCGATCGGCACCCAGCTCGATCCGCATTCGTGCTGGATGCTCGGGCGCTCGCTCGAGACCCTGACGCTCCGGATGGAGAAGGCCAACCGCAACGGCGAGATCATCGCCGAACGCTTGCGCGACCACCCGAAGGTGACGCGGCTGCACCATCTCGGCCATCTCGAACCCGGCTCCGGCGCGGCCCGGGTCTACGCGGCGCAATGCGCCGCGCCCGGCTCGACCTTCTCGTTCGACGTGGCCGGCGGTGAGCCGGAGGCGTTCCGGGTCCTCAACGCGCTCCAGCTGTTCAAGCTGGCGGTGAGCTTGGGCGGCACCGAATCGCTCGCCAGCCACCCGGCGTCGACCACCCATTCGGGGGTACCGAAGGAGGTGCGCGACCGGCTCGGGGTCACCGACGCGACGATCCGGGTCTCGATCGGTATCGAGCATCCGGAGGATCTGGCGGCGGACCTGGAGGCGGCGCTCGCGACCCTGGGCTGAAAAGCGGCCCCAAAGCGGCATTTCGGGCCCGTTTCGGCTTGCCCCGGCGGGCCCCCTCCGCATGATGGCCGCCCCGAGCCCCGCCCGATTCCCGCGGCGGGGCTCCCTCATCCGCGAAGATCGAGGCCCCGCCGCTCCCGATGACCGAGCACGCCGTCTCCGGCTCCTACAAGGAGGTCATCCTCTTCCTGGTCACCGCCGGGATCGTGGTGCCGCTGTTCCATCGCCTGCGCGTCAGCCCGGTCCTCGGTTTCATCGGGGCGGGCGCGCTCCTCGGGCCGTCGGGCCTCGGGCGGCTGACCGAGACCGTGCCGTGGCTCGGCGCCGTGACGATCTCGAACCGCACCGAGATCGCGCATCTCGCCGAGCTCGGCGTGGTGTTTCTGATGTTCATGATCGGGGTCGAGCTGTCCTGGGAGCGGTTGCGCATCCTGCGCCGCCTCGTCTTCGGCCTCGGCTCGTTGCAGGTGGTGGTGTCGAGCCTCCTCGTCGGGGCGGTGCTGATGGCGCTCGAGGTCTCGCCGATCGCCGCGATCCTGGTCGGGTTGGCGCTGGCGCTCTCCTCCACCGCCATCGTGCTGCCGGTGCTCGCCGAGCAGAAGCGGCTCAACACGCCCGCCGGCCGGGCGAGCTTCGCGGTGCTGCTGTTCCAGGATCTCGCCGTCGCGCCCGTCCTGTTCGCCATCGCGGTGCTCGGCCGCAAGGACGGCGACGCGGTGACGGGGCTCGCGCTCGCGCTCGGCCAGGCGGCGGTAGCGCTCGGGCTGCTGGTGGTCGCCGGACGCCTGGGGTTGCGGCCGCTGTTCCAGCTCGTCGCCCGCACCCGCAGCCCCGAATTGTTCATGGCGGCCTGCCTCCTCGTCATCGCGGCGACCGCCCTGGTCGCGGCGGCGAGCGGGCTGTCGATGACGCTCGGCGCCTTCGTGGCGGGCTTGCTCCTCGCCGAGACCGAGTATCGCCGGGCGATCGAGGCGACGATCGACCCGTTCAAGGGCCTGCTGCTCGGGGTGTTCTTCGTCTCGGTCGGCATGGGAATCGATCCGGCGGTCCTGATGAAGACGCCGCTCACCATCCTCGGCCTCGCCCTCGGGCTTCTCGTCCTGAAAGGCGGAGTGATCGTCGCGATCGGCACCGCGCTGCGCCTGCCTCGCGCCGTGGCGCTCGAATCCGCCCTGCTGCTCGGGCCGGGCGGCGAATTCGCCTTCGTGCTCGTCGGCAGCGCGCTCGCCGCCGGGCTGGTGCCCGAGGATCTCGGCCAGGCGGCGCTCGTCGTCACCACCGCCACGATGGTGATGATCCCGGGCCTCGCGGCTTTGGCCCGCCGCCTCGGCCGGCGGATCGACCGGACCTCGCTGGGCCGGGCCCGGGCCGAGCCGCCCCCGGCGGAGCGCCAGCCCGGCCGGGTGATCGTCGCGGGCTACGGCCGGGTCGGCCGGCTCGTCGCCGAGATGCTGGCCCGCCACAAGGTGCCCTACATCGCCCTCGACATGGATGCCGCCCGCGTCTCCGACCAGCGCCGCCTCGGCAACCCGGTCTATTTCGGCGATTCGGCCAATCCCGACCTGCTGCGCCGCTGCGGCATCGACACCGCCCGCGCGCTCGTCGTCACCCTCGACCAGCCCCGCGCCGTCGAGGCGGTGGTGGCCTCCGCCCGCGCCGAGCGGCCGGACCTCACCATCGTCGCCCGGGCGCGCGACGCCCGCCACGCCACCGCCCTCTACGAGATGGGCGTCGACGATGCCGTGCCCGAGACGATCGAGGCCTCGCTCCAGCTCTCGGAAGCCGTGCTGGTCGATGTCGGGGTGCCGATGGGCCTCGTCATCGCCTCGATCCACGAGCGCCGCGACGAGTTCCGGGCGATCCTGCGCCGCAAGGAGGCGCCGCCGGCCCCCGCCTTCCAGGCCCGCCGCACCGTGGGGAAGGCGCCGTGACGGGTCTCGGCTCGCAGCAGGAAGCGGCGCTCAAGGCGGTGTCGGACTGGCTGAAGCGCGGCAGCCCGCAGGTCTTCCGCCTGTTCGGCTTCGCCGGCACCGGCAAGACCACCCTGGCCAAGCGCCTCGCCGAGGACGTCGAGGGCGGGGTGCTGTTCTGCGCCTATACCGGCAAGGCGGCCTCGGTGATGCGCGCCCGCGGCTGCCCGGATGCGTCCACCATCCACAGCCTGATCTACCGCACCCGAGAGGATACCGAGGGCGGGCCGGCCTTCACCCTCAACCGCACCGGGCCGGTGAGCAAGGCGGCTCTCGTCGTCATCGACGAATGCTCGATGGTCGACGGCGACCTCGGCAACGACCTTCTCTCCTTCGGCACGCCGGTGCTGGTGCTGGGCGATCCGGCGCAGCTGCCGCCGGTGAAGGGCGGCGGCTTCTTCACCGAGGCCGAGCCCGACGTGATGCTCACGGAGGTCCACCGCCAGGCCGCCGACAACCCGATCGTGCGCCTCGCCATGACGGTGCGGGAGGGCGGACGGCTCGATTTCGGCGCCTATGGCGAGAGCCGGGTGATCCCGCGCCGCGAGATCGACCCCGCGACGGTGCTCGCTGCCGATCAGGTGCTGGTCGGCATGAACCGCACCCGGCGGCTCTACAATGGCCGCATGCGCGAGCTGATCGGCCACGTCGATCCGATGCCGGCGGTGGGCGAGAAGCTGGTCTGCCTGCGCAACGACCGCACCAAGGGCCTGCTCAACGGCTCGACCTGGACCGTCCAGGCCCTGCGCGCCGCCCCCCGCCCCGACCTCGTGCGGCTCGACGTGGTGCCGGAGGACGATCCGGCGCTCCGGCGCAAGCCCCAGGACATCCGGGTCCTGCGCTCGGTCATCGCCGGCAGCGAGGAGGAGGTGCCGGCGATCCTGCGGCGCGAGACGGAAGAGTTCACCTACGGCTACGCCCTCACCGTCCACAAGGCGCAGGGGTCGCAATGGGACAAGGTGGTGCTGTTCGACGAATCCTATGCGTTTCGCGAGCACCGGGCGCGCTGGCTCTACACGGCGCTGACCCGGGCGGCGGAGACGATCACCGTGGTGGTGTAGCGCGCGGAACGCCTTGCGCATCCGCCTTCGTGCGCTACCCTGCCGGCATGTCGATCGAAGTGTCCTATACCTTGCGGAAGGCCGAGCCCGGCGCCCTGCTCCGGGAACTCGACGATGTCCGGATCACGACCGACGTGACGACCGATGACGGGGACACGATCGCCGCCGGTACCGAGGGCACGGTCGTCGCCGTATGGAACGCGGGCGAAGCCTATGACGTCGAGTTTCCGGAGCCGATGGGGGCACTGGCGACGGTGAAGGCCGCCGATCTCGTGCGCGTCGGACGCTCGGTGCCTTGAGCGAGGACGGGTGGCGGCCTGCCCTCGAGGTACCCGGCAGCAATCTCGTTCATTATTTGCTGAATGTCGATCATCCCAAAGGCGGCCCGAAAGCACGGTTCTTCCTGGCCTTCGGCTTCGATCCCATCCAGCCCGAGATCATGGCGGAAGCCCTCATCGTGCAGGCCACCGACGCTCGGTGCATTCTGCGCCCCGTGGAGAACGGACCCTACCGCCGGATGATCGTCGAGGGACCGATGGAGACGCCGGACGGCCGCCTGCCACGGGTCCGCAGTGTCTGGCAATGGCAGGACGGAGCGATGTGGCGTCTCGTCACCGCCGTGCCGCTCACCTGACGCGATGAGCACCGGTCAAGCAGCATGCAGAGTGAAGTGAGCCGGGGGAGATGTATCCTGGTTGAAGCCCTGCACGACGATGCGGCCGAGCACTTGCGGAGGCTGATCCGAGAAGGCCTTGAGAGTGGATCGAGCCCATGGGAGACCATGGCCGAGATAAAGGCCGAGGCGCGCCGGCGCTTGGATGCGTCCGTCGCGAAGGCCGGTCTGGATGGTCCGACGCCCGGGTCTCATGCCGGTCCGTCTTGCGCCACGAACTCAAGCACGGCGGCCACGGCCTCCGCGGGCGCCAACACCGCGCTATCGATGACGAGGCGCGGCCGGTCCCACGGCGCGTAGTCGAGGCGCTGGATCGCCTCCCACGAGGGCGGGACGAGGCCGGGAATGTCGGAGAGCCGCCCCTCGACCCGGCGGCGATGCTCCTCATGGTCCGAGCACACGACCTCGACGTCGATCAGCCGCACGGCGGCCCGGGCGGCCACCGCCCGCCAGCCCTCGCGGCTGGCCGTGACCGGATTGACGCAATCGGCCACGACGACCCGCCCGTCGCTCAGGTTCGCGCCCGCGAGCGCCTGCGCCACCGCGTAGCCGGACGCGCCGACTGGGCCGGCCAGCACGCACGCATCCCGGATCGCCTGCTCGATGACGTCGACGCGCAGATGGGTCGCCGCGAGGGCTTGGGCGACGGCGCGGGAGATGGTGGTCTTCCCGGTCCCGGGCAGGCCGGCGAACACGATCAGCATCGCGAGGCTCCTCGGCATCGGTCCTCGCTCCGACCTTATTCGCCGGCGGCCTGCCGCTGCTCGATCTCCCGCGTCTTGCGGTCGTAACGATTCGACGCGACCTTGAGAGCGAGCAGACCGCCGGCGATCAGCGCGGCGCTCACGCCGAGGATCTGCCATGCGTAAGCGGTGGTCATCGTTTGTCAGTCCTCTGCCCTGAGAAATCGAAGCGCAGCCTGACCGGCGAGGTGGAAGCATACGCCCGCGACGAGGAGAAGTCCTCCGCCATGGGCGAAAACATCGTATCGGCCCTGCGCGATCGGAATCACGAAGGTCGCGCCGAAGACGGCGATGGCCAGTGAGTTGAACAGGGAAGCGAGCAGCTTGGCTCCCTCGTTGAATCGTTTCGCGCGGTGCTTCGGGTCGCCGTGAGGCATCGGATGTCCGGCGGGAGCGACCGAGTGTCGTTTCGCGCTATCGTATCACATCACCCTGCGTCAGGTAGGCGCCGGA